>CAZDDB010000264.1:0-5524 GCA_964504105.1 uncultured Acidobacteriota bacterium | reverse complement strand
GCGGCCGTAGCGGGACTCTTTCTGGCTGCACGTTATCTCGTTCCGCCGCTATTGAAACTGGTTGTTCGAAGCCGCGATCTCTTTCTTATCACAGCTCTCTTTTTGTGTCTGGGGACGGCTTATGCAAGCTCCTATCTTGGACTTTCTCTTGCCTTCGGAGCATTTATCGCAGGATTGGTGATTTCGGAATCGACGTACAGCCACCAGATTCTTTCGGATATCGTGCCGTTCCGCGATACGTTTAACGCCATCTTTTTTATTTCGATAGGAATGTTGCTGGACTTCACGCCGCTGATCCGAAGCTGGAATCTAAATCTGGCGATGGCCGGCGCGGTTCTCCTGGGAAAGAGTCTGATCCTGATCGCAATCCTGTTGCTGACAAAACATACGCTCCGCATCTCAGCGATTGCCGCCTTCAGTCTCTCCCAGGTCGGCGAATTCTCCTTTCTTCTGGCAGAACAGAGCCGGCCGCTGCAATTGCTGCCGGATGGGTTGTATCAGCTTTTTCTAACCTCTTCGGTGCTCACCATGCTGGTAACTCCTTTGATCATCCTGTTGTCTCCTCAGATCGCACTCAAGCTTCAGCACTTCTTCAAGATGAAAGAAAAAACCGGTGACGTGCCGCGAACGGAGATCTCCGATCATTTGCTGATCGTCGGATTTGGTTTAAACGGGAAAAACCTTTCCCGCGTGGTTCGCGAAGCCGGCATTCCCTTTCTCGTGATAGAGCTGAGCGATCAACTCGTTCGTGAAGCGATCAAACAGGAGATCCCTGTGGTGTTTGGCGATGCAACACGCAAAGAAGTGCTGAGTACCGCCGGCGCCCAGCGCGCACGGATGGTTGTGGTTGCAATCAGCGATGTTGCGGCGACCCGGAGATGCGTTGCAGTTTTTCGTGATTTGAACCGCTCGGCTGTAATTCTTGTACGCACACGATATGTTGCTGAGGTGGATACACTGATGTCGCTCGGCGGCGATCTGGTGATCCCGGAAGAATTCGAGACTTCGATTGAAATTTTTGCGCGAGTGCTGGAACAATATCGGATACCCGATCATCTCATTAATCAACAGATTCAGGTTGTACGATCCGACAGCTACGGAATGCTCAGAGGTCTTTCGCTTACACAAGAGAGACTGATGAAGATGTCCGAACTATTTCTAAAGAGTACGATTCAGCAAGTCGTGGTAACTGCAAACTCTCCCGCGAAAAACAAAACAGTGCGGGAACTGAGCCTGCGCAAAGAGACCGGAGCTACAATACTTGCCGCGCTTCGAAAAGAGCAAGCCATCACAAATCCGGATCCGGATTTTCTCGTTGAAGAAAACGATGTGCTGGTATTGTGGGGAGCGCATCAGCAACTGGCAGAAGCAACGGCCCGGCTCACTCAGGGTAGGGGAACAGAGTAGACCGCATTTTGAGCGGCGACAGCTGCGCTTCCCTGCCCATCCAGAGCAAGACCCACCATGATGGGACCCGACAGCAGTGTAGTCATTTCACCGGAAGGAGCTATCCGCACGATGCAACTGTCTCCCGCCTTCGCTTCGCAAACGTAGATGTTCCCGTCACGATCGACCGTCAATCCCTGCGGGCGTCCGAACCCGCCGTAAAGCGGGAGAACCTTTCCGTACCGATCGATCATGTAAATGTAATTATGACTCGAAAGTCCAGGACTCGAAACGAGAAGATTGCCGTCCAGATCAAACGCAAGATGGATCGCCACCATGGTTTCCGGTACCGCAGCAAAGACACTGGTGCCCCCATCCGGCGCGATTTTCAAAATACGCCCGTTTCGATCTCCCACAAACAGAAAGCCGCCGGAATCAAAGGCAAGTCCGGTAGGAACCCCCAGATCTTTGGCAAACATGGTTACGTCTGCCTTCGGCGTAGCGCGATACACCCTTCCTTCGAAGCGGCTGGAAATGTACAAATTGCCTTCACGATCCATCGCCAGGGAAGTTGCATTGGGAACATTGGTCAGAAACGGTTCGGTCTTGCCGTCTCTTGAAATGCGGTAGACGGAAACGGGGGGTGTCTCATCGCGTTTACCACTGTACGTGACGTAGAGATTCCCCTCCGTATCGTAGAGCGGACTGTCCACGGGATTCACTTCAGCCGGCAACCGCTGACCGAGATTGTACCGGTATGCCCTGCTCTTCTTTCCACTGAAAGATACGATGACCGAATCCGAACCAGGACTCTCAGGGATTTGGGCAACGATCCGCGATCTGGAAATCAAGAATAGACGCGCTTCAGTATCGCCAAAAAAGACATGCGAATCGAACGATTCCTCGTCACAGAAACCGCTTCCCTCAATCGTGACTTTGCCGCCTTCAATCCCGGCAGGTGGCTTGATCTGCTTAATCCTTGGAGAAGAAATACGCATCAGACGCCTCTGTCAGCAGAATGCGATTGTTGTTTGCAATAATGAAACGGAATCCAAGCTTCAAGCTTGAAACTTTGGAACAGGACGCTTCAGCATGGTGAGCCAGGACCGGTTTGACTGAGTCAAGGAAATCAAACCTGTGTAGCTGAACCCGAAAAAGAAGAGCATCAAAAACGGAATGCTGAAGAATAAATGATTGTGAAACGCGTAATAGATGGTCAGCCCAAAATAAAGCGCAAATGCCAGCTCGATCATGGCAAGCGCACTTTTCCCAACGCGGTATTTCTTGTGCCGCCAGTGATCGGAATTTTTCTCAATGCAGTACTTTGGCGTCCGCTTAAAATCGGTTTGATATCCCAACAAAGCTTCCAGCACGGCCTTGGAGTTATTGACCGCCAACCCGATTCCGAGCGACATCAGCAACGGTATGTACTTTACCCGCGTCAGCCAGTCGCCGTAAATCTCCTTTTGAGAGAAAACATAAAAAGAAAACACGGAAATGGTTCCGATCAGGAAGATCGGCAGATCAAGAATCATAATGTTCTGCCATCCCTGTTCGTACCGGATCACCAGCGATGGCAACGTAAACAACGAAAGGATCAACATCAAGAGATAGGACATATTGCTGGAAAGATGGAAAAAGGCTTCGACTTTGATGTACCAGGGCAAATTGCTTGCAAATACCTGAGGCAGAATCTTTCTGGCTGTCTGAATGGAGCCCTTTGCCCAGCGGTGCTGTTGTGATTTGAAAGAATCGATCTCCACCGGAACTTCCGCCGGCGCCACAACATCGGGAACAAAAATAAACTTCCAACCACGCAATTGTGCCCGATAAGAGAGATCGAGATCCTCCGTGAGCGTATCATGCTGCCATCCGCCTGAGGTCACAATCGCTTCGCGTCTCCAAACTCCTGCAGTTCCGTTAAAGTTAAAGAAGCGGCCGGAGCGGTTCCGCGCCGTGTGTTCCACAACAAAATGACCGTCCAGCATGATCGACTGAATCTTGGTTAGAAGGGAATATTCGCTATTGATATGTCCCCAGCGAACCTGGACCATGCCGATTTCCGGATCGCTAAAATAATGAACCGTCTTTGACAGAATCTCCGGAGGGGGAATAAAGTCCGCATCGAAAATCGCGATAAACTGCCCCGTCGCTTTTTTCAACCCTTCCGCCAGCGCTCCAGCCTTAAATCCTGTTCTATTTTCGCGATGCAGATAATGGATTTTGATCCCCTTGGCTTGATAACGCTCCACCAGCGCTTTGGCGATGTTCTGAGTTTCATCGGTAGAATCGTCAAGGACCTGAACTTCAAACTTGTCCGCAGGGTAATCGATATGGCAGACTGCATCGATCAAGCGCTCAACAACATACATTTCATTGAAGATGGGGAGTTGCACCGTAACATCCGGAAGCTCTACAAAAGGCCCCTTCAATTGCGGATTGCGGCTTCGATATTTCCGGAATAGATGAACCATGACATAACGGTGGATGCCGTAGATCGAAAGAAGAATCAAAACAGCAAAATAAATTATGACGGTCACCAATTCAACGATTTTTTGGTCCATAGCGATCTCTTACTCTAAACTCCTGTGGACTGCAATGCCTGAGTTCTATTGGATTCTTTTCGCTTACTGATATTCTTATCCAGAAGAGCAAAAAGAATACACTGAACCTTCAATCGCAAGCTGGTTTACAGAGCTGCAAAACTGCCCCCAGACAGAATTCCAGCTGGAAGATTTGAAGATGCGGCCAGAATTGCCTATCAGTCCTTCTATATAGTGGCCCCCCGCAATGTCTTAACTTACTGAAAATCAAGACATTACAGCCAAAAACCGTTCAATATTATAGTATACTCTCAGCTATTGTCAACCTCGATTTTCCAGACTGTCGTTCTGCCTGTGAGGATAACACACGAACTGTCATCCGAAATGAGCCTCCTCTGAAATATATGTTGAATGCCGTTCGGCAGTCCGTGATCGCGCGATTTCTTCGAAGCAATATGGAAGAGATCGGCCGTGATCCCGCTCTTCGCATTTATGGCGCGATGATGGCGTTTCTTCATGTTCTTGCATTCTTGCACTGGGACTTGATGCATCCTCTTACCAGGATATTGGATCCCAGAGTCGGTCCAGCGGTTTGCTGGCCCTTTTTCGAAGACTGTTACAACTGGCGATTACTTTCCTCTACGGGTGTCGAAAGGCTCTTATGGGGCTATTGCTTCTTTGCATCTGTAACGATGGCGCTGTTTTCAAAACGGAAGCTGGTGCCTGTCGCATGGTGGGCACTACTGGTACTGAACCTGCTCAAATCGTTGATTCTCTTTCAGGACTACCGGCTGCGATTGAATCAGCATTACATGACCTACTGGGTGACTCTGGCGTTTCTGTTTGTGCCGTATAAGCGCCGTGGAATTTCGTATCTGATTGCTGCGTTCTATTTTTGGGCGGGCACGTTAAAGTTCACACCGGATTGGTTCAGCGGCGCTGCTCTGTTTGGCCGGACGCCTCTAGGCGTTCCTCCATCACTCATTCCTGCCAGTTGTATTTATGTCGTCTTTCTTGAGCTGGTCGTTACCTTTGGTTTGCTGATTCGCAATCGCTGGATCTTCTGGTGTGCTCTGATTCAGTTCATTGCATTTCACATTGCATCGTGGCCCATCGTGCAATTTTTCTATCCTACTTTGATGCTATCCATACTTACAATTTTCCCTCTGGCACGATACATCTCTGATCCGGCGAACCCTGAAGCAAAACGACCTCTGGCGGTCGACCTTGGTGGATTCTTCCGGGGCCGGGAAGTATGGAGCGCTTACGCGTTTGTAGCAGTATTCGGACTATTTCAAGTCGTACCGTATGCATTTCCGGGAGATCAGTCGTTCACCGGTGAAGGGCGGCTCTTTGCTCTGCACATGTTCGATGCGCCCCTGGAATGTGTAGCAACGGCAACAGTGCGGGATGACAAGGGACGTAGCCGAGTGTTCCCATTAGAGGTGCCCCTTGTTTCGCCTCGCATCCGTTGTGATCCGATCGTTTATTTCAGCGTAGCCACGGATCTGTGTCATCGATTAGGGAAACGATATCCTTCCGCCACGATGGATCTAGCTCTGAACACCCGTCGCCTGGGAGAAAAGCAATACCGC
>CAZDDB010000263.1:0-5567 GCA_964504105.1 uncultured Acidobacteriota bacterium | reverse complement strand
CATCGCCTCAAAAGCCACCTGGGGTTTTTGTCTCCCTTGCTGACGCAGCAAACCGGAGTCCCCTTTTTCAAGAAAAAGAGAATCAAACAGCTGCTGGAAAACAACCAGTATGACGTGATCCATTTTCACAACATGTCGCTGATCGGCATCACAGCATTGCAATATGGAAAGGCGATCAAACTGTATACGACCCACGAGCACTGGCTGATCTGCCCGATGCATGTGCTCTGGAAATATAACCGGGAAGTTTGCACAAAAAAGAGCTGTATCTCCTGCACGATTACGGGGAAACGGCCGCCGCAATTCTGGCGCTACACGGGCTTAATCCAAAAGATGTTGCCGCATGTGGATCGTTTTATTGCTCCCAGCCGGTTCACGC
Source organism: uncultured Acidobacteriota bacterium (assembly GCA_964504105.1). Taxonomy (GTDB): domain Bacteria; phylum Acidobacteriota; class HRBIN11; order JAKEFK01; family JAKEFK01; genus CAZDDB01. The sequence goes on along the minus strand of CAZDDB010000263.1, from coordinate 5,188 downwards.
TGCGCAAGCATTTGGAAGACGGTCTGAAGATTCCGATCACGCATATTCCGTACTTTCTGGCAAAGGATGAAGATGAACCGGTGAACAATGCGGGAAAGGATACCCCTTCAGAGTCGCGGCCGTATTTCCTGTTTGTCGGCCGTCTGGAACGGATTAAAGGGGTGCAGAATCTGATTCCTGTTTTTCGGCAGCATAAAGAATTCGACCTGTGGATTGCGGGAGAAGGCAACTATGGAGATGCGCTGCGCAGCGCAACATCGGGAGCGGCGAATATCCGGTTTCTTGGAAAGCTAAGCCACCAAAAACTGAAGGAGCTGTACCGCGGCGCCATCGCCGTAATCGTTCCCTCGATCTGCTACGAGGTCTTCGGTATTATCATCATCGAGTCGTTTGCGATGAAGACTCCCGTCATCGCAAACAACCTGGGCGCATTGCCCGAAGTGATTGAAGAAAGCGGCGGCGGATTTATCTACAATAACGAGGAAGAGCTGATCGCTGCTATGAAAAAACTTGCAGGGGACCGGGAGTTGCGCAACGACCTGGGAGAAAAGGGGTACCGGTCGTATCTGAAATTCTGGACCGAGGAAAGTCATATGGAACAATACTTGAATCTTATCGAAGAACTTCAAGCCGAACGCAGGGCTCGATAGAGGTGCAGGATTCTTCCGTCTATATTGACCTACCATTCCATTGATGAAAGTGGATCGGTGATCTCCACGAGTGCGGAGAAGTTTCGCAGTCAGATGCGGCACCTGTCGGATCATTCGTTCCATGTTCTCCCGTTGAAACAGCTTACCGCCCATGTGCGTGAAAAGCGTGAGTTCCCTCCAAAAGCCGTTGCGATCACGTTTGATGATGGCTATGAAAACTTTCATCGTTCGGCATATCCTGTGCTGAAGGAGTTCGGGTTCAGCGCAACGGTATTTCTGGTATCCGGGCATTGCGGATCAAACAATCGCTGGAAAGGACAATGGGACCGTATCCCCACAATCGATTTGATGAGTTGGAAACAGATCGAAGAGCTGTCTGAAAACGGAATTGACTTCGGATCGCATTCGGTCAACCATATCGATCTCTCGCATGTACCCGCAGAAACTGTTGAAACAGAAATCGTGGAGTCCAGGAGGATGATCGAAGAAAGGACCGGCAAAGAGGTTACGCTCTTTTGTTATCCGTACGGACATCACACAACGGAAACAAGATCGCTTGTTCGCAGTCATTATCAGGCAGCGTGCTCAACCGAGCTGGATGTTGTTTCCCCTGAAAGTGATGTCTATGCGCTACCTCGAATTGACATGTACTATTTTTCGAGGAACAATTTTTTCAGAAAATTCGGGACTCCGTTTTTGCTCCCTTATATCCGGTACCGGAAATTCTTGCGGGGGCTCAGAAACCGGTGAGCAGCCGTACTCTCTTTTCTGCCGCGGGCGCGCTGCTCTTGATCGCGGCTCTTTCTGTATCATCCTTGCAAATCATCGAGTTTCTGCGGACTCTTCCGCCGGATCCCGTGTTTTTGGGGCAACTGCTTGTCGGCGCAACTCTGTTCAGGATCGGAATTGCCGTCCTGGGCCTGATTGTGATTTACCTCGGCCGGTCCGCAGTCGAGAGACAAGTCCATCAGGACGATCAAAAGCCGGACCTGAAATGGATCTGGCTGCTGCTTCTCATCGCACTGGCGCTCCGTGCATATGAGCTGGACGCGGGGCTCTGGCATGATGAAATTCTGACGTACGTCAGGTATGTCCACGTGCCCGCAGGTGAAACAGTGACAACGTTCAACGATCAAAATCAGCATTTTCTTTACACACTCCTGGCACAGGGATCGATCCGGCTCTTTGGCGACAGCAACTGGACTTTGAGGCTGCCCGCAGTTCTTTTTGGCGTTGGCAGCATCCTTACGCTTTACCTATTCGGCTGTCTCGTGAGCAATCGCCGCGAAGCATTTCTGTCGTCCACTCTGCTCACGTTCTCCTATCATCACATCTGGTTCAGTCAAAATGCGCGTGGATACACCGGGCTCCTATTCTGGACGCTGCTCACAAGCTGGCTGTTTCTGCGGGCCCAGCGCGAATCGACGCGCCGTCTCTGGCTGTTCTATGCGGTTACGATGGCGCTTGCGGTCTATACGAACATGACCATCCTCTTCATCGCAGTCTGTCATTTCTTGCTCTTTCTCCCGGCCGCTTCAAGAAACAAATGGACCGGCTTTCTGACGGGATTCTGTCTGGCGGCGTTTCTGACTGTTCTACTTTATTCTCTGGTATTGCCGCAGCTTTTTGGCAGAGGAGTCAGTGAAGTGAGCACTGTGCCGGAATGGAAGCAGCCTTTCTGGACAATTCTGGAGTTTGTCCGCGCCCTTCGCACCGGTTTTGCGGGAAACATCGTTGCAGTGATGGCGTTGGCGGTATTTGCTGCAGGATTTGTCAGTTACGTCCGGACAAACTGGAATATGGCGGTGCTGTTTGCTGTTCCGATTGTCCTGTGCTTTGCGATCGTAGTTGGAATGGGACATCACCTCTGGCCGCGCTTTTTCTTTTTTGCGTTCGGTTTTGCAGCGCTGATTGCTGTGCGCGGCACGATGATTCTGGGCGCAGCCGTTTCAAAACTATTGAAACTACACAGGCCGGAGCTGACAGGAACCGTGCTATGCGCGGGAATGATCGTTGTTTCCGCCGCCGCGATTCCGCGCGTCTACTCCCCCAAACAAGATTTCGGAGAAGCGCTTCGTTTTGTGGAATCCCAAAAAGAACCGGGGGACGTAATTGTGACTGCCGGTCTTGCAACGATACCTTATCAGGAATACTACAAACGCAATTGGCCGGAAGTAAAAACGGCGGATGCCTTGAACTCGATCCGGAGCAAAGCCAAACACACGTGGATCCTGTATACGTTTCCGCCGGAAGTGCAGTCGGTTTACCCCGATGTGATGGCGGTGATTCGCAACGACTTCAGGGTAGTGAAAGAGTTTCATGGTACTGTAGGGAGCGGAACGATCTATGTTTGTCGTTCCATGAAATAAAGATTCACTGCAGAGACGCAGCGCGGTCCCTCTGCGGTGAAATTCCTTCAGGAGAAGCTGTGAACCTCTTGCGAATCGTCCTCTTTCTTGGTCTGGTTTTTCACAAACTGGTTTGGGAGGTATTGAAGAGAAGAAACGGGAATCCCGGTCATCGGCGTCCGCGAAGGCTGACACCTCTCACGCGAATCATCAGGGCCGCCAAAGTTCTGGTTTTGTTGTTCCTGGTGACTCAGACTTTGTTTTTGAACATGTTTCCGATTGTTGAAGACGGCCGGCTTCTACAATTCGCAGGTGCTGCAATATTCTTTCTGGGTCTGAGCCTGGCCATCATGGCGAGAATTCAGATGGGAAAGAACTGGATCGATCTGGAGGATTTTCAGGTGCTGCCGGACCAGTCGCTTGTAACAACTGGAATTTACAGCCACATTCGCCATCCCATCTATGCCGGAGACCTGCTGTTGGTGCTCGGATTACAACTGGCGCTGAATTCGTGGTTGGTGCTTCTCTTTCTCGCGCTGGTTCCGGTAGTTGTCCGGCAGGCGCTTGCGGAAGAAGAATTATTGGTGAAAGCATTTCCGGATTACGGAGCTTACATCGTTCGGACACGGAGGTTCATTCCGTTTGTCATCTAAGGGTAAGCCGCATGTTGTCGTTTTAGGCGCCGGTCCGGCCGGGTTGGGTGCGGCGTATCAGCTCACACGTCGCGGTCTGGCGAAGGTGACCGTACTGGAACAGAACACCCGCCTGGGTGGAAACGCCGGCAGTTTCGATCTGGAAGGAATTTCTGTTGATTTCGGCAGCCATCGACTCCATCCGGCTTGCGATCCGGAGGTGCTTGCCGACATCCGCGCACTTCTTGGAAACGATCTGCTGGATCGTCCCCGGCACGGGCGGATCCGGTTACAAGGACGCTGGATCCATTTTCCGCTCAAACCCCTCGATCTGCTGTACCGGCTCCCTCCAGCGTTTGCGGTGGGTGTGTTGCGCGACCGCATCTTGAAATTGACGCAACCCGCAAACGATCCTTCACGGCCTCAGTCGTTTGCCACCGAGCTGGAAGCCGGACTTGGGAGAACAATTTGCCGGGACTTTTATTTCCCCTACGCCAGAAAGTTGTGGGCACTCGATCCGGAAGAGCTTTCGGTAACGCAGGCGCGCAGACGCGTTTCCGCAAGCTCACTTGCAAAGATGGCGCGCCGTATCCTGTTTGGATTCAGACCGAGTGGAAAGAGTCGTTTTTTTTATCCGCGTCATGGCTATGGCCAGATCAGTGAAGCTTTCCACAAAGCGGCGGTCGCGGCCGGAGCGGAATTCCATCTTGGCGCTCGCGTCGCTTCTGTGAACAAGGACAATCACACGATCCAAAGCGTGCAGTATGAACAAGATGGAACAACTGTTACCGTTCCTGCTGATTTTATCTGGTCCACAATTCCACTGACTTCCCTGGTGCGCTGCCTGCAGCCCGCCGCGCCATCGACTGTGCTTGAGGCGACAGAACAAATTCAGTTCAGAGCGATGATCCTGATCTATCTGGTGCTGGAACAGGAAAGATTCAGCGAATATGATGCCCACTACTTCCCGGAATCCGGGATCTCGATCTCTCGATTGTCCGAACCGAAAAATTACAGCAACACACAATTGCCGGCAAATGTTACCGTGCTGTGTGCGGAACTTCCCTGTTCCGCAGACGGACCTCAGTGGAACAAAAGTGATGAAGAATTGTCACAACTGGTTCGCGATTCGCTGGCCACGGCAGGGATTCCTGTTCAGGCACCTGTTCGACATGTTTTGACACGAAAGCTCAAATACGCCTACCCAATTTACCGCCAGGGTTACGAAACACACTTCAATCAGATCGACCAATGGCTCCGGCAAATCAATGGACTGATCACTTTCGGGCGTCAGGGTCTGTTTGTCCATGACAACACACACCATGCTCTGTATATGGCTTACTGCGCGGTCCGGTGTCTGGATGATAGCGGCAATTTTGACCTTGCTCGCTGGCAAAGCTTCCGCAAGATCTTCGACACCCACGTGGTAGAAGATTAATGCACTGTAACACAAGGTTCGAAAGCGAGTAAGAAAGATTCGGAAAGCGCAAGAGCATACCATTCGGTTTGTAACGCCGGCGAGACTGTCCAAAAACTCAGGAAACAAGCATGTTTGCGG
>CAZDDB010000262.1:0-5574 GCA_964504105.1 uncultured Acidobacteriota bacterium | reverse complement strand
TCTTCCAGAAATCTACAGGTAGCTTTGGAACCACAAGCTTGCTCATACCGTGTGAGCCAGCGCGAAAATCTTTGTTGCTGATCTCTTTCACGGGGAAAGGTTCCAGGAGGCAATTCCATATCGCAACGCCACGGCTTTGGCGTCAGACGGGCCCGGAAACTCTTTTGAATTCTGCACAACTGCAGAAATGCCGGATCGGCTCCAACAGATCTCATGAGCTCATCCGTTTCCGGCGATGCAGGTTCATAGAGCCGGTCAGTCGCCAGGATTCGCAATCCCGCGGCCGTTCTGTAAATCCGAAAACTGGAATCGGACGCCTTCTTCAAAGTTTCACGAATTCGGGCAACTGCCGGAGTTTCAGGATTCGGCGCCTTCTCTTTTCCAAAGAGTTTCTTGAAGAATCCGCCTCCGCCATTTTCCGTTTTCGGAAAGTCAACGTCTATGAACATCATCTGCGCCGTGTTTAGAACAAGACTACCGTAACTATTCCGGGTAAGGATCGCTTGAAGATCGGCACCTGGAAATTCATCGATGATTTCTTCGCGAAGAGGACGGCTTCCGTAAGCGTATCCGCGATCGAGCTCAAAGCCCTGCTGAACGCGTGCTATAAGGCTGGAGAGCCTTTCGTCCGCTTTTCTTTCGGCTTCCTCTCGATTCTCGCTGGACCATCCCCATGCGGCCAGATCGAAATGCAGCCCCTTTGGATTCGGCACTTCCTTCTTAGCACGTGCCCAATACCGGGGAATATTCATGCCTCCAGTATGCAACATCATAAGATGTTTGTCAGGAGTTTTTCGAAACTCTGACTCCGGATTGATTGTATCTGCACTTGGAACTGCTAAGATAGGGACAAACGGAGGATTGAAAACATGGAAGATCAAGGGAGTCCATTAGCTGCGTTGTTTGGCGGCGTTTTTATGCTGGTCTGGCTTGTCGTTGCAGTGCTCATTGTGGCATCTCTATGGAAAGTGTTCACGAAAGCCGGCAAACCGGGATGGGCCTGTCTCATTCCGATTTATAACGTGATCGTATTGCTGGAGATTGCCGGAAAGCCTTTATGGTGGATCGTCTTGTTTCTGATTCCACTGGTGAACCTGATTGTGTGCATTCTCATCTACATCTCTCTTGCACAGAACTTCGGAAAGGGTACCGGGTTTGCTCTGGGTTTGGTTTTCTTGCCATTTATCTTTTACCCGATTCTTGGTTTTGGGGATGCGCAGTACGCGGGCAAAACGGCGTAAGGCAACCTAAATGTCCATCCAAATGGGTCGGATCGTTTCCTTCTGGCGATACCCGGTCAAGTCTATGCTGGGTGAAGAATTGAATGGGTCCGCGCTCACCGAACGTGGATTAGTCGGCGACCGTGCGTTTGCGCTGATCGATTCTTCCAATGGAAAGACAGCCAGTGCCAAGAATCCGGCAAAGTGGAAAAGCCTTTTCGATTGCAGGGCCGCATTCGTTCAACCGCCGCTCAAGGCTGAAGAACTTCCTCCTGTCCGGATTACGCTTCCGGATGGAAACACGGCTCTTAGTGATCAGAGCGATGTGAACCAAATTCTTTCAAGTGTCTGCGGTCGCGCCGTGAAATTGATGGGCGCGGCTCCCGGCCCGCCGGTACTGGAAGAATACTGGCCCGATGTGGAAGGTCTCGCGCATAAAGAAACAGTGACCGATGAATCCATTGCGGCATCGGCACCTCGCGGCACTTTCTTCGATTATGCCGTGGTTCACATTCTGACTACGAATACATTAGAGCGCCTGAGGGAACTGTATCCTCAAGGAAGATTCGAAACGCGCCGGTTTCGTCCGAACATGGTCGTTCAGGCGGACGGTGAACAGAAAGCATTCGTTGAGAACCACTGGGTTGGAAAAACTCTACGTTTAGGCGATCAAGTTGTGCTGCAGGTTACCGATCCGTGCGCTCGTTGTGTCATGACTACTTTGTCGCAAGGCGACCTGCCTGCCGACACGGGGATTCTCCGTACCGCGGCTCAGCACAACAAAGTAATCGGCGGCGAAGCCTCCGGTCCGGAAGGTGTTTATCCCGCAGTGGTCGGTGTCTATGCGCGTGTGCTCAGTGGCGGAATCCTTCGCAGAGGTGACGGCGTAAGATTGGAGTAATACCTGTAGTCCGGTACTATCTTTTTCCTGCATTGCCCTGGCGCAGCCTTTTCTGTCTGATTCCGCTTTTGCGCCCCAACCAGGGTGCACGACAAATTTGTTGTAGGACTTGAGAAAGCGGTTTGTACCGCTGGCGTCTCGCCGGCCAAAACAGAGATTCCAGCTCGAGCTCTGCCAGCGTGACGCTGGCGTTACAAACCGTAAACATGCTTTCTTACAACAAATTTGTCGTGCACCCCCCCAACCACCATCTTTCGATCAGCGGGGGGATGTTCTGATAGAATGTAGGCATGATTCTTCTTGCGCAAGAAGTTCCGCTGATTCCGTTTGATCCAAACGTTGCGCTCGATAACCTGATTCCTATTTTCGGGATTGCCGGCGGAACGATTGTCGTCATCTTTGTGATCTTTGCCATCCTGCGCTGGATGAAATATCATCACGAGCTTGCCCGTGAGAAGCTGAAGGTGGACCGTGCTCCCGTACCTTCGGTAGAGCCGGATAAAGTCAAGCGTCTTCAGGAACGGCTGGAAAATCTGGAAAATCTACTTTGCCGTCTGGATGCCGAAATGAACCAGCAGCTTGAAAAGAGCCTGGGTTCCGGCCGCCGCATCTCGATGGAGAATCCGCAGCCGGGAAACAGTCAGACGCCGACAACTTTGATGCATCTGATCTCGGCGCTTGAAAACCGGTATCAGGTTTTACAAGAGCTGGGGCGCGGCGGAATGGGAATTGTCTATCAGGCCTACGACAAGCAGCTCAAGGAACAGGTAGCGCTGAAAATTATTTCACCGCTGTTTGGCAACGATCCGGATGCTGTGGAGCGTCTCAAACGGGAGGTATCTTCGGCCCGCCGGATCGCGCATCCCAATGTCATCCGCATCTTTGATATCGGGGAATCGAGTGGATTGCATTTTGTTTCGATGGAATACTTCGCGGGTACAAGTCTGCGCGACTATATAAAACGAAATGGAGCGGTTTCGCTGATTCAGGCAAAGAATATTGTGCTTCAAATCTGCGATGGCCTGCAAGCCGCTCACGGCCAGGGAGTGATTCACCGCGATCTGAAGAGCCACAACATCATTATCAATCCTGCAAACCATATCAAGATCATCGATTTCGGATTGGCGCGTTCCACTTATGCGGAGGGGATGACTGCCACGGGGCTGATTCTAGGAACACCCGAATACATGGCGCCCGAACAAATTTCGGGCAAAAAAGTGGACGAGCGCGCCGATATTTATTCGCTGGGAATTATTCTTTACGAGATTTTTACCGGGCGTGTTCCGTTTACCGGGGATTCCCCGATTGCGGTCGGATTCCAACAGCTAAAAGATCCGCCCCAGGATCCGCGGCAGATCAACCCCCAGCTTACGGATGACGTGACTGCCATTATTTTGAAGGCACTCGAAAAGGATCCGTTCCGGCGATTTCGCAGCGTCCAGGAGATGCGCGAAGCGATCGAACAAATTCTCGGAAGCACCGCCGCTCAATTTTCTCCCCCTGTTTCTTCGAAAGGCCCCATCTCCACTTTACAAAAGGATTAGCGCCCTCCCTGTTATTTCTGCGCAGGCGCTAAGGGCCTATTTTTTGCGTTTCACCGTATTCAAGCAGGTGGGCGACCTTGCGGCCTTTCACTTCAGTGAAGCGGACGGTCACCTTATTTTCTCCTTCCGCTTCGGTGCCCGCCCAATCACGAAAAGATTTTGCGCCCTGGCTGGTTTCGGTCGCGCAATGCTCTCCCGCAAAGAACGTTTCTTCTTTGCCTTCTTGTGTTCTTACCGTTACCGTACGGGCGGCCGCATCCGTCTTTATCACTGTCCCGCTGATTTTTTTCCATGCTTCTCTGCCGACATACTCGAATGCGACAGCTACCTTCTCTCCACGTTCAACGGTGTAATGGATAATAAATTGATAGCCTTCTCCTCCCGAGAGACTCCTGGACATTGCCGCTTCCGCCAGGCTTGTGACGGGCGTTTTTGCCGTGAAGCGGAATATTTGCTCCGTTCCGTCCGCTGTCCTGGTAACAACCTTCCGCGCGGACAGATCCGCTTTGAGAACCGTCACGGCCATTGCGTGTTCCGTTTCCGCCGCCGGATATGTTGCGGCGACAAGAATCAAAACGCAACTTGCGATGTAGAGTATTTTTTTCACGGTCGCTTTCATTGTACTGTCTGTGATTCGATTGACAAGCGAGCAAACTCGCCTTGCAAGATATCCCTTTACCTCATCACCCGTATTAGGGTTAAATAGAAGGTCTGAAATGATCGGCAAAACGATTTCTCATTACAAGATCGTGGACCGCCTGGGCGGCGGTGGGATGGGCGTGGTGTACCGCGCCGAAGATCTCCGGCTTGGCCGGAGTGTTGCGCTGAAATTTTTACCGGAACAGTTTTCCAGAGATCCGCAGCCGCTGGAGCGCTTTCAACGGGAAGCGCGCTCGGCATCCGCATTAAATCATCCCAACATCTGCACAATCTACGATATTGATTCCGGTGTTCTTTCCGGTGGCGATGATTCTTCTCAGGCGCCGAATGAAGCGGTTCATTTCATTGCGATGGAGCTGCTGGAAGGTCAAACGTTGAAGCACCGGATTTCTGCCGGACCTCTGGAAGCCGATCAGTTGATCGATCTCGCAATCCAGATTGCGGACGGGCTGGATGCTGCACACTCTCAGGGGATCATTCATCGCGATATCAAACCCGCGAACCTTTTTGTTACAAAGCGCGGCCAGGCAAAGATCATGGATTTTGGATTGGCGAAGCTGATGCCGCAAAGCGCGTATGCGGCAGCCAGGCCGACAGGTTCCTCCGCGCTGGAAACTGCAGGACCGCCGGAATCGTTGACCAGTCCGGGCATGACAATCGGAACGGTCGTATACATGTCACCGGAGCAAGCACGCGCGCAAGAACTGGATGCGCGCACCGATCTATTTTCATTTGGTCTTGTGCTTTACGAAATGGCAACCGGCAAACAGGCTTTTTCCGGCAACAGCAATGCAATCATTTTTGATGCGATACTCAACAAGCAGCCGGTGTCTCCGCTTCGTTTGAATCCATTGCTGCCGTTGGAACTGGAACGAATCATCAACAAGACTCTTGAAAAAGACCGCGATGTCCGTTGTCAGACTGCTGCGGAACTTCGCGCCGATCTCAAGCGTCTCAAACGCGATTCCGATTCGGGCAGATCCGCAGCGCATGTTTCGGCAACCCCTGTTGCTCCGGCAACCGAACCTGTTGCAAGCGCGCCCGTGGCAGTTTCTACGGAAATCACAGTAAAACCCGCGCCTAAATCCGCGCTCTGGAAATTCATTCTTCCTCTTGGAATCCTGATTCTGGCTGTTGCCGGTTTTTTGGTCTACCGAAATTTGCCGACAAAGCCTGCACCGCCTGCGCCCGGGAAGATTACAAAAATCAGCCAGTGGAATAGAGTAATGAACTCGGCGACCCTCTCTTC
>CAZDDB010000261.1:0-5586 GCA_964504105.1 uncultured Acidobacteriota bacterium | reverse complement strand
CCATCTCCGGTTAGTCACATTATGGGCGTGACTGACGTTGTGCCCGGTTTGTGGCCCTTTGCCACAGACGTCACATATCTTTGCCATACAGAATTCTCCTAGAATGATTTCGGCGTGCTTTTGGAAGAACGCCAAAGTATAGGGAAAAAACACCGGCAATGCAAGAGCTATGATATGTAACCATTTGGTTACACATCGAGAGCCTTATGCTACCGTGATTTCCTTATTCAGATACACATCCTGAATCGAGTTCAGGATTTTCACGCCCTCGGCCATCGGCCGCTGAAAGGCTTTTCTTCCCGAGATCAAGCCCATTCCGCCCGCGCGCTTGTTGATCACCGCAGTGCGAACCGCGTCCGCAAGATCGTTGGCGCCGGATGCGCCGCCCGAATTGATCAGCGGCGCGCGTCCCATATAACAATTGGCGACTTGATAGCGGGTCAGATCGATCGGATGATCCGTAGTCAGTTGTTCGTAGACCTTCCTATGCGTCTTACCGAATTTCAAAGCATTGTATCCGCCGTTGTTTTCCGGCAGCTTCTGCTTGATGATATCGGATTCAATCGTGACTCCCAAATGATTTGCCTGTCCGGTCAAATCTGCCGCCACATGATAGTCCTTATCCGCCGTCTTAAATGCGGCATTGCGCATGTAACACCACAAAATGGTGACCATGCCCAATTCATGTGCCTGCTGAAACGTCCGCGAGATTTCCTGGATCTGCCGTGGAGATTCCTCCGAACCGAAGTAGATCGTTGCTCCAATTGCGATGGCTCCCATGTCCCAGGACTGTTTCACGCTGGCAAACAGGATCTGATCATATCGATTCGGATAACTCAGAAATTCGTTGTGGTTGATCTTTACAATGAATGGGATCTTGTGCGCATACTTTCTTGCTAACGATCCCAGCACTCCCAGAGTGGATGCAACCGCATTGCATCCTCCTTCGATTGCAAGCTTCACGATGCTTTCCGGATCAAAATAGATCGGATTGGGAGCAAACGATGAGCCCGCGGAATGCTCAATCCCCTGGTCAACCGGAAGAATGGAAACAAAGCCGGTTCCATTCAAACGTCCATGATTCAAGATGGATTGAAAATTGCGCAGGACCTGCGGTGTGCGATCCGTTTCTTTCATAATGCGATCCACAAAATCGGGACCCGGCAAATGAAGCTGATCCCTTGTGATTCCTTTGCACTCGTGACGGAGAAGAGAGCCCAGCTCCGATCCCAACAGTTCTTCAAGCATTCCTAATGACATAGAGGCCTCCTGGTTGATAGCCCTATTATAGCCGCAAAACACCTTTATTTTGTAGGGCCCTTCATGGCTTCATGGCCGCCGCAAATGGCGAACAGGGACGCCCGCCCCTCCAAACTTAATGGTTTCTACCGCACGTGTTCGAAGCGGACGTATTCGAATTCGAACGGGTTCGTGTTGATTCCCCGTGCAGGCGGCGCGATCCAATTGGCGATCTTGCCGATTTCATCTACCGGCTTCATCAAGGTCTGCACATACGCGCGGTCCGATTGGCTCGGGAGCCACTTGTCTTTGTTGCGTTCCCAGGCCTCCTGTGTGATCTGCTCCCCTTCCGGAGTGAAATGGAACCCGGAATAGATTCCGATGTGGCGGTGAAAGTGGCGGCTTGGAATCTTGAGCTGGAAGTCCAGTCCCGCTTCCTGGATCACTTTGTTCCAGCGGCTGCATCCGCGCTGACAGTCTTCGATGTAGGAATCGCGCAACACTTCATTCATCGCGTTACGCATTGGAACCTGTTGTTCCACGACTTTACCGTCTTGCATCACGGTCATATCGTAATACTCATCTTTTGCCTGATGATCTTTGTAACTTTCTTCCTGACACCGCCCTTTCAGGCTGCCACCGAAGTAGTTGGATGCGTTGCTGGAAATCTCGCCGCCGAACAGATCCGCGCTGAGGCTGTACCACAGGTTGATGTATCTCTGGATCGTAGGCAGATCAATTCCACCCAGGGCCCGCACATCCTGATTGGGATCCTGTTTCATCAGCTCACACGCGCGCTGGACGACGCGGTAAATTCCTGTTTCACCTACAAACATATGATGCGCCTCTTCGGTGAGCATGAACTTTGTTGTGCGTGCGAGCGGGTCGAATCCACTTTCGCTGAGCGCCAGCAGCTGATACTTGCCGTCACGATCCGTGAACATGGTGAACATGTAGAAGTCGAGCCAATTTTCAACCGGCTGGTTGAAAGCACCGAGGATTCGTGGTTTATCCGGATTCCCGCTGCGCCGTTGCAGCAACTCTTCTGCTTCTTCGCGCCCGTCCCGACCGAAAAAGCGGTGTAATAAATACACCATCGCCCACAGGTGGCGTCCCTCCTCCACATTGACCTGAAACAGATTGCGCAGGTCGTACAAACTGGGCGCCGTGTGACCGAGCAACCGCTGCTGTTCCACACTGGCGGGTTCCGTGTCCCCCTGCGTTACGATGATCCGGCGCAGCCAGTTGCGAAACTCACCGGGCACTTCGTTCCAGACGGGCTGTCCGGCAAAATCACCAAACCTGATGGTCCCGTCATGAACCGGAGGTGTGAGAAAGATCCCCCAGCGGTATTCAGGCATTTTTACATAATCGAAATGCGCCCAGCCGCTCGGTTCCACGGATATGGCCGTGCGAAGATAGATCCAGTCTTTCTGGAAATCGGTGGGACCCATTTCCATCCACCACTTCAAATAATCCGGCTGCCACGTTTCGAGCGCGCGTTGCAAACGGCGATCATCGCCCAGGTTCACATTGTTTGGTATTTTCTCAAACCGATCCACCGTACTCATAAAAGCTCCTTATTTTTTACCACGGAGAACACGAAGAACACGGAGAAAAATAAAATGAAAGCTCCGTGCCCTCCGTGCTCTCCGTGGTGAATCCTTAGGTTCTTTTCCAGTCGAAGGAAGGACGCTGCGGTTTGCCATACAAGCTGAGCGCACCCTTCTCACCGACTGCATTTGGTCTTGCAAAAATCCAGTTTTGCCAGGCGGAAAGCCGCCCGAAAATTTTTGTTTCCATGGTTTCGGGCCCGGCGAAACGCAAGCTTGCTTCCATGCCGGTCAGGGCGTCCGGAGAGAGACTGGCGCGTTCCTCAATCGCCACGCGCACATCGCCTTCATAATCCAGATCATCGATGGCAAAGGTGACCAATCCTGCTGTTTCCGCTTCGCGCGCGCTCATCGGCGCTTTGTGAGAAAAGATACGGAACGCGCGCTCCGGTTCCGCCAGAAAGCGGGTTTCAATCCTGGTCAGCCCGTTGCCCATCGGCAGGAATTTCTGATTCAGTGATGTGAGCGCGACTTGCACATCCGGAACATCCAGCATGTACGAACGATCTGCAGCCAGGGCCAATTCGAGCAAGCTGCCAGCAAAGCAAGACCCCGGCTCGATCAACGCAAAGAGAGTGCGTGCGGTCAGATCCAGGCGTTTTAGCGTCCGTTTCATAAAGAGCAAAATCTCGTTTACAAACCAATCGTTGGAGTTCTTCGCCATCGTTTCATCCACGCTGCGCACTGCTTCGAGATCTCCCTGGCTTTTCAGGATCAACAGACCGATCTCGGGTTCGTGAAATCGCAGATGCAGGAGCGCGTGATCGATTTCACGAAATGCGCGGAGCGGCCAGAAATCAGACCCGGCTTTGTGGATCGCCTCCGGCGCGTCGGGTTGATTTTTCTCCGGTCCATGCACCACAAGCGTCGCCACACGAAGCGCGCGATCCACAGTAAGTGTTGCGTGGCGGTAGCGGATTTCATTTTCCGAAACCTCAGGGGAAAGGGATGTCAGGCGGATTCCCGGTCCTTTGGGTCTGTGTTCCGCTGCAGCGCGATTGTGAGCTTCCTGCAACACGGCCTCTTCGAACTTGCTGCGCGGAACAACCAGATCTACCAGCCCCCATTCGACCGCGCGTTGTCCTTTGATCCCCTCGGCCAGCGTGCAAAACACGTCGGCCCGGTCGCGACGCACTTTGCGCTTATCCACGAGACGCGTCAGGCCGCCTGTGCCTGGAAGAACAGCAAGCAGCGGAGTTTCGGGCAAACTGACCGCGCTATTTCCGTCGTCTACCAGAATGATTTGCTCGCATGCCAGCGCCAACTCATAGCCACCCCCCGCGGTGGTTCCATTGCACGCGGCGATGTAATGCTGACCGCTGAATCGCGAAGCATCTTCGATCGCAAGCCGCGTCTCGTTTGTGTATTTGCAAAAATTCACTTTGAACGGATGACTGCTCGTGCCCAGCATGAAGATGTTAGCCCCCGCGCAAAAGATGTTTGCTTTTCCGCTTTGCAGCACGACCACTTTTACTTGTGGATACTCGAAGCGCAGCCGCTGCACGGCATCTGCGAGCTCGATATCCACCCCCAGGTCGTAGGAGTTCAGTTTCAGTTTGTAATCCGGTTTCAGAGGCGCGTCTTCCTGAACATCGAGAGTCAGAAAGGCAAAATCGCTGCGGATCTCAAGTTTCCAGTGATGATACTTTTCGATAGAGGTCTCGAAGGAGGTCATCATTCTTCACCGTCCTGGGCCGGGCTTTGCATCGACGATGAAGTTTAATGCATCATATTTCGCTTGTCAACCACAAAGATATGCACTATACTGCACACCATGAGTTTGTTGAAGGAGCTTGGAACGCAGGTCACGGGGTTGCGGCGGAAGAAGGGGATTTCGCGGGCAGCGCTGGCCGAGAAAGCCTGCATGAGCGCGCGTTTTCTGGCGGAAGTGGAAGCGGGTCGCGGCAACATTTCGTTGCTGCGGTTGTCCCGGCTTTGCGCGGCGCTGGAAGTTCCTATGGCCGGTCTGGTGGCAAGTCTCTCTCACGCAAAGAACAGCGAGATGATCGCCCTGATCGGTTTGCGCGGGGCAGGCAAGACCACGATCGGCAAGAAGATTGCGTCACGGCTCCGGCTACCGTTTGTAGAATTGGACGAGCGGATTGAAAAAGCGGCCGGTCTGACGCTGCAGAATATTTTTGAAGTACACGGCGAAGAATATTACCGCCGTCTTGAACACCAGGTTCTTCTGGATTATTTGACGCAGGGCAAACCGTGTGTGCTTGCGACAGGGGGAGGAATTGTCATACGTGAAGAAACGTACGAGTTGCTGCAGCGTCACTGTCAGGTCGTGTGGCTGAAGGCGGATCCGCGGGACCATTGGAACCGAGTTCTTCGACAGGATCCACGACCGATGGCGAACGATCCAAATGCAATGGACCAGCTGCGATCGATTTTGCGCCGCCGCGAACCACTCTATTCGCGCGCTGATTTTGTGATCGACACTTCAAAACTGGGGATTCCTGGAAGTGTGAAGGAACTTCTTGCAAAGACGCAACAACGCAACGACGCGATGTAAGGATTTGTCGCTCTGGACTAAGTACTTGCTTTCATAAGTACGGTGACGTATTCATTCAAGGTTTTAGAAACCACAGATGAACACGGACTTGAACGGGAGAATTTCACCGCCGAGGGACGCCAAGGAACGCCAAGGGCAGCCGCCGGCCCTTTGGGCCCACTTGAAAAGGAATTCGCAAAAACAAAGCGAGTTCCTAGGGGGACTTAATAACGAACG
>CAZDDB010000260.1:0-5587 GCA_964504105.1 uncultured Acidobacteriota bacterium | reverse complement strand
GCGAGAAAGACGAAATTCCGGAATGCCGTGAAACATCATCCCGCCCGCCTGGTTTGTGGCTTCAAAGATCGTGACGCGATATCCCATTCTTGCAAGATCGTGCGCGCAGGAAATTCCCGCCGGTCCGGCGCCAATGACTGCCACCTTCTGACCGCGCGCCACATCTTTGCGTCCGGCTTCCAGCAACGGCAGGTGCCAACGGATCTGATTTCCGGTATCAGCGCCCGCTTCCGTTAGTTTGTCCTGCGTGTCCGGTTCCATCGATTCCACACCGTGACGCTCGGTCACAAAACGCTTCAGTGCGCGGATGCTGATTGGCGCATCGATCTTTCCGCGCCGGCATCGATCTTCACACGGAGCCGCGCAAATCCGGCCGCATACGGACGCAAACGGATTCGGTGAACGCGCAGTCAAATAAGACTGTTCGTATTTTTCTTGCGCGATGAGCTGCACATACTTCCCCGCATCGGTGCGCACAGGACACGCAGCCTGACAGGGAATCATCTGTTTCCAGAATTCAATGTCGGGAACAATCGTGTGAAATCGCTTCTCTGCCATAAGGGACATCCGTGTCCGGATGTCCGAAGTGCAACTTCTATGCCTGTTGAATACCGGGACGGCAGCGTCGCTGAATGATTTTTCAGGAATGTCATTCTGGCAGGCGATATGCCATTTTGACCGTGAGAAGGACGGCGTATCGCATGTTATAATCCCGTCCCGATGATGTATTGGAAAATTGCATGCGCACTGTTTGTATTCCTGTTGTTGTTGGATGTATTTCTTGTGGAACCTCGCTGGCTGAAAATCACAAAGCGTAAAATAGCTATTTCTGATCTGAAAGAGCCACTTCACATTCTGTGGTTATCCGACCTTCAACTTCGCGAAGACTGGGGATTCCGGGAGAAATGGATTCTGCGGAATCTGAACGATTGGAATTTCGATGTTGTATGCGTGACCGGTGATGTCTTTGATAAACCCGCCGGAGTTGCTCCTGCAATCCGCTTTCTGCAGCAAATTTCCCGAAACAAACCCACGTACGTTGTTCTTGGCAATTGGGAACATTGGGCCGAGGCAGATTTACACTCCTACAAGAAAGAGTTGATGCAGATGGGCGTCTCCCTGCTGGTGAATGAGTCGGAAACGCTCGCCTGGAATGAACAAAGGATCACGATGGTTGGGGTGGACGATCCATCCACATTCCACGATCGCTTGTTCATAGCTCTTAGAAACTCAGATCCGCAAACAGTCCGGATCTTGCTCGCACACGCCCCGGCTATTTTTCCTACCGCCGCAAGAAAAGGAATCGATCTGGTTCTCGCGGGTCACACACACGGCGGACAGGTGCGGATTCCTTTTCTGGGACCGCTGTATCTGCCTCCAGGCTGCGGCCATTTTGTATATGGAGTCTATCGCTCTATGAACAGCACTCTCGTGGTCACATCCGGTATCGGCACTTCCGTCTTCCCGGCGCGCTTCAATTGCAGACCGGAAGTGGTATTGATCGAATTAACCACAAAGACACCAAGACACGAAAGAGGATAATTCCTGAGCTTTGTAGTACTGTACATCAAATCGTTGTTTTTCCGGCAAAGATTTTCGGAATGGCTTTGTAGCGCCGGCGTCTCGCCGGCCGAGCAAACGATTGCAGCGAATCCACAATATGCGAGCGAAAGCGAGCATGAGCATTCTTCACCTCGCTTTCGCTCCCGTATTGTTGACCTATTGCATGCGAAAACCTGGCCGGCGGGACGCCGGCGCTACAGACCGTTTTCCGCCATTCTCCATCTTCCATCTTCTATCCTCGGCCTTTGGTTGCGGCCGGTGAATCTCCCGATGCGCGAGCGGTTAGATTTTCCCACGTCTTATAATGCAGCTCCAGGGAAGATTTGATTTCCTGATACTCCTTCAGCAATTGATGAAACTGATCCTGACGCGTGTAGACGTCATTGTCTGCAAGAGCCTTTTCCAGCTCCTGGAGGCGTTCTTCTTTTTGCGCGATCGCGGATTCGACTCGCGCAAGAGGTTCCAGAACTTCTTTTTTCCATTTTGCTTGCTCTTGACGCATTTCTGCATCCAGCCGTTTCTGTTCTTTCGACTTGTGGTAGGTGGCTTCCGTTTTCTGCTGTGCCTGCGCCGGATTCTCTGAGATCTTCCGCAGATAGTCGGAATAGTTGCTCAAAAAAACAGTGAGCTTACCGTCTTTCAGCTCGAAAACCTTCCGCGCAAGCTGATCCATGAAATAGCGGTCATGCGAGATAAAGAGGATCGTTCCTTCATAGTCTTTCAGCGCTTCGAGAAGAATTTCTTTCGAATTGAGATCCAGATGGTTGGTCGGCTCATCCAGCAACAACAGATTGGACGGTTTCAACAAAATTTTCGCAAGGGCAACGCGGCTTTTTTCACCGCCGGAAAGCACTGAGATTTTCTTGTAAACAGCATTTCCCGTAAACAGAAACGACCCGAGCACGGAACGAAGTTCTGTTTGATTATGCGTTTCCGCGACGCGGGAGACTTCCTGCAAAATATCGTTTCGAAGATCCATCTGGTCCGTGACCTGCTGCGCGTAATACGCAGAAAACACATTGTGTCCGATCGTGACTTCTCCACCGGAAGGTGCCAGGACAGTTGCCAGAATCTTCAGCAACGTGGTTTTACCGGCGCCATTGATCCCTGCAAGTGCGATCTTTTCACCTCTTTCTACGCGGAAATCCAGGTCCGAAAATACACGGACGCCGTCATACGAGTGACTCAAATGCGCAGCCTCCAGCACCGTCCGGCCTGAGCGCGGCGCCGGCGGAATCCGGAGCCGGATCAGACTCGTGTCCTCCGGCAACTCGATCCGCTGAATTTTTCCAAGCATTTTCACACGGCTCTGAACTTGCCTTGCTTTGGTTGCCTTGTAGCGAAAACGTTCGATGAATCGCTCCGTGCGCGCGATTTCGCCTTGCTGGTTTTCAAAAGCGCCTTGCAGCAACTCCAATCTTTTTTCCTTTTCTTGAACGTAGGTGGTGTAATTTCCGGAATAAAAATGCAGCTTCCCGTTCCAGATTTCTACAACATCTTTGATGTTCTCATCCAGGAAGTAACGATCGTGGGAGATCACAATCAGCCCGCCTTCATAGTTTCGAAGAAACGACGAGAGCCAAACAATCGATTCCACATCCAGATGATTCGTAGGCTCATCCATCAACAGAAGCGAAGGCGCCGAAAGAATCAGCTTTGCCAGATGCACCCGCATTTGCCAGCCGCCGCTGAGCTCATTCATGCGGCGCCGCCACCAGGATTGCGGAACACCCAGACCCTGCAGTACACGGCTTACTTTTGATTCTGCGGAGAATCCTTCCTTGTCTTCAAACAGATGCTGCAGACGCCCGAATTCCTGGATCAGCTCCGCATACTCACCGGTATCCGGGTCCGTATCCTGCATTGCCGCAGCCACAGTTTCCATCTGCAGTTGCAGCTCGCGCGCAGAACCGCAGCCGGAAAGCGCTTCTTCAAAAACCGGATTTTCGGATGCGCTGAGCAGCTCCTGCGGCAAATATCCGGCCGTAAAATTTTTGGCAACCACAACGCGCCCGGTATCCACTTCCTGCTGGCCTGCCAGAATCCGCAAAAGCGTTGATTTACCCGAGCCATTGACTCCGATCAACCCCACGCGCGCGCTTTCGGTGATCTGCCAGTTGACACCCGAAAACAAAGGGCTGCCCGTAAAAACAACAGAGACGTCTTCCAGACGGATCATAGGCGCGTTAGGAAAAGAGCAGTCACACCGAAAACGAGGATCGCAATCAGACCCAGGGACGCAATCCTGCGAAATCTCCCCCGGCCGATCACCAGCGCAATCACAAGCTTCAGCAAGGTATTGGCGATGATCCCAACAGCCAGCGCTTGAGCGCCAAAATAGGGCGCAAGCTCACTCTGCTTGGACATCGTAAAAATCAGCGTGTCCACATCGGTGAAACCCAGAAACCCAGCCGTCACCAGAACACCGGTAGATCCGAACTGACCGATCACCCATCTCATGATGTAAAGCGCGGCTTGAAACGCAATGACCATCTGAATTGCAGTAAGCAGACTCAATGGATTCTTTGGCGCCTCCAGTGTTGTGGCCTGCCCCGCATTCCTTCGTCCCTCAAAACCCAGAACCAGGAGTCCGGCAAAAAAAGGAATCGTCAGATAGGGCAGGGCGGCAAGAGCCATGCGTTGATTCAAAAGAAATGTCAAAATCGCAGCGCGAACAAAAAGTACGGTACAGGCCGCCAGAACGCCCACTCCCAACGACTGCCCCAATTCCGGGTGGGACCTGCTTTCACGGGAAAAATTCAAAGTCACCAGAGTGGAGGAAACCAGACCCCCCAGCAGACCTGCAACCGGATATCCCTTCTCTGCACCCACAGCGCGTCGGGCAATAAATCCCGCAAAACTGAGACCGGAAAACAGCAACACGAGCGCCCATAAATCGCGAGGCCGCAAACCAGGCAACGGACCATACGGCCCCTCCGGAAGTAGTGGAAGAATCACCAGCGCCAGCACCGCAAACCGCGCACCCGCAACCAACTCTTCCGAACGGATGCGAAACACGAGCGAGTGGATCCGGCTCTTCTCCACAAGAATCAGCGCGGTAAATGCATTGATCGCGCTTGCCATCGCAAGCTTACCGGCTCCCGCCAGCGCGCCGGACGCCAAGACCAGAACTGCGGCAAACTCCGTTGTACTATCGATCCCGCCGCGCAAGATCGAACGCACATACGCCACAACAATCAGCAACGCGCCTGCCGCAAGAATCGCCGCGCCTGCCACAACCGATTCCAGATGCATCAGCTGCACCGACATCGCACCCAGCAACCCGATCAACAGAAACGTGCGGACACCCGCAAAGCGAGGTCCTTCACCCGCAGCCCGCGCAGACCACTCGCGTTCAATTCCAACCGCGAGTCCACCCAGCGCCGCAACACCGAGCGGCAACGCAATCTCCAGCTGCTCCTGAAATGTCATATGGTTAGTCGGGGTAGCCACCGTGGGACCGACGACTTGTAGTTCAGGTAGTTTGACCCGAAACGCCTTTCGAGAGCAGGCTCGTCGTAGACGAGCACGAAGAGGTGAGCGACGAGGCCGAAAAGAAGCGCCAACACCACTATGGCCGGAGACGTCAATGCGAGCCCGGCGCCGGCAATGACGCACAAAGCGCCGAGGTACATCGGATTTCGAAGATAGCGGTAAGGGCCGACGGCGACAAACTGAATCGGAGGATCAAAAGGAGCTGGAGTCCCCCGGCCCTTGGTAACGAACGTAGCGATGCACCAAACAGCAACAAAGGCACCGGCGATACTGAGGATAAGGCCCACCGGTCGCAGCCATGTTGGGATGAGAAGGGGTAGGAGAGAGTCGTACGGTCGAATGGAGACAGCGAGCCACGCCCATAGAAACACGAATCCGGCGGCGTAAATCACGCCTCTTGCAGCAACGAACATCTTTAGCACCTTGGAGCGACCACCAATAGCTTCCGTGTCGCCGAACGCTGGAAACCCATATGCTGAATGAGATGAAGAAAAAATGCCTCCTGTGCTTCACAATGGAGTAAAACACT
>CAZDDB010000259.1:0-5645 GCA_964504105.1 uncultured Acidobacteriota bacterium | reverse complement strand
GCCTTCTCCAACTCCGGGTCAGTAAACGAGCCCAGAGCGCCCATCAGATTAAAACGTTCCGTTCGATCTTCGCTTTTCCTCGCAGCTTGCAGGAAGCGGTCAAACAGGGAGCGGTCCCCGTGTCGCGCAGCAATGGAGAGCACGATCTTTACCATTTCCGGACTGATCGCGCTGCGATCCTCGAGCCATCGTAGAGCCAGTGAAACGGCTGCATTCGCAAGTTGCGGATCTTCTCCATCGTTTGCAACAAGGTTCGCAAGAATGGGACGCAGCATGACCACAGACATCGAGTCCTGTGGTTTCGAGCTCCAACTAAGCTCGCGAGATTTGTTGCCGTACGTCCCACGGATGAACTCACGGTACGCAGGCCGGTCCGGATCTGGAACCAAATGGTGCCCTATCGTGTCCACAAACTTTGCCGTGATGGAAAGGAGGTGAGGATCCGGATCCTGGAGCAACTTCGGGATCAGACTCAGCGCATCGGAGGCCGGAACCTGTCCGTTGTCCACCAGCGCCCACACATCTCCGAAGAGTCCGACGCGTTCCGGTACGGTCGTTTTGCCATCCTGCAAAAGTCTTTGCAGCAGATTATCTTCATACAGTGTCCGGTAATAACCGGTCTCTCCGTGATTTGCGAGAATCCATTTCGGGCACCCCTTCGCGGATTCCAGCGTCATCTCTTCGCGTGCTTTCGTGATCAATTTGCAGAGACGGTGAGTGCTTGTGCCATCATCGTATCGCACACAAACGGGAATCCGCCAGATCTGTTCTGTTTTCCCTGCCGATCCGATCGGCAAATAGCGATCCTGACGCAGCAGCAACTTTGGGTTTGTTTCATTTCCGCATGTGAGGCTCACGGAAAGCATCGGCACTCCAGGCCGGTCGAGAAATGTATCAAAGGCTGCAGCAACTTCGGGTCCGGTTTCTTTTCCCAGTGTGGACAAAAAATCCGCCGCTGTAGCGCTTCCCCAGGCGTGTTCGGAAAGATAGCGCCGCACTATTTTCTGGAATTTGTCTTGTCCAACCCACGCTTCAAACATCTCCAGAACCGCTTCTCCCTTTGCGTATGTAATGTTATCGAAGGCATTTTGCATGTCATGATCTGTTTGGATCGGCTGGCGGATCGCTCTGGCTGTGATCAGGCTATCGCTGGTCATCGCATCGGACCGTGATTCTACGATATCGGACTCGAGCTCCCATTCCGGTTTCCATTTGGCCACGATCTTAGATTCGATCCAGCTTGCAAACGCTTCGTTCAGCCACAAATCGTCATACCAGTTCATCGTTACCCAATCACCAACCCACATATGCGCGATTTCGTGCGCCATCGTCAAGCTGATCGATCGTTTCCAGCGAATGGACTGATCTTCCGGTTTCGCGAGCAAACGTGTCTGAGAATATGTGATCAGGCCTGCATTCTCCATGGCTCCGCCGAATTGCGGGATCGCGATTTGATCCAGCTTGTCGTACGGATGTGGTGTGCCAAAATATTCTTCCAGCAATTCCAGAAGAGGGGCGGTAATTTCTGCCGCATAGCCCGCCTGAGATCCTTTTCCGCGCGGTGTGACGATTCGCAGCGGGATCTTGTTTTTTCCTCCGGTCCCTGCTTCTACCACGTCAAATGGACCCACGGCGATGGCGATCAAATAACTGGGCAGAGGCCGTGTTTCACCAAAGACAATCCGTTTCATTCCATCCGGCTCTTCCGTTTCCGATTCGATCGAAGCGTTGGAAAATGCTTTGTTTTCCTGTTTCACATGCAGCGTGATTTTCCAGGGTGTCTTGTAAGCGGGTTCATCAAAGCAAGGAAATGCCCGCCGCGAATCGATCGGCTCGAAATCGGTAAAGACGTACCAGTCGTCCCCGTCCTTTTGTCTGAACATTCCCGTATTTTCCACAGCATCAAGACCCCCGTGATATACGATGTGCAGTCTTGCGTCACCAGGTCCCACCGGATGGTCAAAAACGAATCCCAGAAAATCTTCCTGAGATTGCAAAACGCGCGGCGTAATCCTTTCTCCGCCTATTTGCAGGCTTGCTTCCTGGATGGCGATTTCTGTCCCGTTCAACCACAATACCGAAGCAGGCTGCTGGAATCTGAGATCTATGTCCGCAATCCCCGAAAATGCCGGATCTTCCACCAGGATCGTCAGATCCAGTTGCATGCGGAGTGGTTTTGCCGTTTCCGGCAATCGCAGCTGAGGCGGCTTCTGCGCTTGAATTGCCGGCGGTATTCCGAAAAGTAAAATGAAAGAGAGAAAGAAAATTCGTTTCATATCTTGCATCATACCTGATTTGTAGGAGGCGCATGGTATGCGCCCCTACAATCGTTGAATGGCCCCTGCTACAATCGTTTTCATGGTACTCCACCGGGCGATTCTCTATGGCGAAGATCTACTCCGCAAGAATGGGGTTCAAGAGCCGCGATGGAATGCGGAAAGACTCCTTCTCCTGACCGTGAATCAGGAGTTTAGCAAGATCTACTCCGACTTGAATCGCGAGTTGACATCGTTGGAGTTGCAGCAGTATGAGACGCTTCTCCGCAAACGAGCGGACCATTATCCGCTTGCTTATCTGGAAGGGACCCAGGAATTTTACGGGCGGCAATTCTTTGTGGACCCCGGAGTTCTGATCCCGCGTCCGGAAACGGAAGAAATCGTCCGCGCTATCCTGGAACTTGCGCTTCCGGAAGGTGTAAGAATTCTTGATCTTGGCTCCGGCTCAGGATGTATTGCCGTTACACTGGCCCTCGAACTTCCTTCGTCCGTGGTTTATGCGCTCGATATTTCGGCGGATGCGTTGCGTGTGTTGCGCCGAAACGCGCGCGAAAGAGTGCACATCGCTCGCGGAGACTTGTTCAGGATTCCTTTTATTCCGGAGCGCTTTGATGTGGTTGTCGCAAATCCGCCGTATGTAGAAGTCTCTTCGTTCCGCGAGCTGCCGGCGGAAACAAAGTGGGAGCCCTACATCGCTCTGGCAAGCAACTCACTGGAAGAAACATACCGCTGTTTGATCCGTCAAAGCATGCGTGTTTTGAAGCCGGGAGGCTTTCTGGGATTTGAAATCGGATACGGTCAGGCGGACCGTATTCGCAGAATCGTTGCAGCCGAGAAGGACGTCTGTCTGGTTCAAGTTCGCAACGATCAGCAATCCATCCCCCGCACCTTCATATTACAAAAGGAAAAAGTGAAAGGAGGATAGAAGATAGTGAATGGAGGATAGAAACGGTCTGTAGCGCCGGCGTCCCCCGGCTGGTGATTGAAGTGCACTTTGTTTGTCTAGCCGGCGAGACGCCGGCGCTACAGACCGTTTCCTGCGATCCTCCATCCTCAATCTTCCATCCTCGAGTTTGGTTGTCGGCCCGAAGGGCCGCGCTGTGTTTATCTGTGGTTCCTTCTCCTCGTGCCTTGTGATTAAATGGGGCATCATGGATAAGATCCGGATTGTTGGTGGGCGTCCCTTAGACGGAGAAGTCAGAGTTTCCGGCGCAAAGAACAGCACGCTTCCCTGCATTGCCGCATCTTTGCTTACCGCCGATCCCGTTTTTCTCCGAAATGTTCCAGGGAAAGTCCGCGACATTTCCACGATGATCTTGCTGCTGGAGCATCTGGGGATGAACGCAAGCTGGGAAGGGTCCGCCCTGCGACTGCAAGCGGATGCGATCGACGAATTTGAAGCGCCTTACGACATGGTAAAAACCATGCGTGCTTCGGTGCTTGTTTTGGGACCGCTGGTGGCGCGTTTCGGCAAGGCCGTTGTATCGCTGCCGGGTGGATGCGCGATCGGGGCGCGTCCCATCGATATGCATCTTGAAGGTCTTCGGGCATTGGGAGCTGAGATCCGGATCGAGCACGGCTACGTCAGCGCGAGGGCAAAGCGTTTGAAGGGCGCACACTATCGTTTTCCGAACATCACAGTCACAGGAACAGAAAATCTGATAATGGCGGCCGTTCTGGCGGAAGGGAAAACGGTTCTGGAAAATTGCGCACTGGAACCGGAGATCGCTGATCTGATCGCTCTGCTTCGAATGATGGGTGCAAACATCAGCGGGGAAGACACTCCCACTGTCACGATTCATGGTGTAGACTCGCTCCATACTGCGCAGCACTCGATCATTCCCGATCGCATTGAGGCAGGAACGTTCTTGATTGCAGGAGCGATCACCGGTGGAAGCGTGACTGTCACACACTGCGTTCCGGGTCATCTTGCTGCGTTGCTGGAAAAGCTGGGGAAGTCCGGCTGCCGACTTGACGCAGGACAGAATTCGGTTCATATCGAAAACCACGGGCAGCTGCATCCTTCCGATATAGAAACGCATCCTTATCCGTTGTTTCCAACCGATTTGCAGGCGCAGTACATGGCGCTGATGACGCAGGCGAACGGAATTTGCCGCATTCATGAGAACATCTTTGAAAACAGGTTCATGCATGTAGCGGAGCTGCAAAGGATGCGCGCCGACATCAAGGTCCACGGGCATGTTGCGGAAGTACACGGGCGGACTGCGCTTTCGGGCGCCTCCGTGATGGCGACCGATCTGCGTGCAAGCGCCTCTTTGCTCCTGGCCGGTCTGGTGGCGGAAGGCGTCACTGTCCTGCAACGCGTCTATCACATTGATCGCGGTTACGAACGAATCGAAGAAAAACTCCGTCAACTCGGCGCCGAAATCGAACGCATTTCGTAAGATTTTACCGCCGAGGCGCAGAGTACGCAGAGTGAGGAAGGAGAATAGCGTTCTCGGCGTCTCCGCTGAAATCCTTCCCCTACAAAAATGGCTGAGTTTGTGATGAAATGATGGATGGGGTGGTTATGGAAGATTGTTTATTCTGCAACATTGCAAGTCATGCTCTTCCTGCAAAACTTGTAATGGAAAACGAAGAGGTGGTTGCGTTTGAGGACATCAATTCACAAGCGCCCACCCATATTCTGGTTGTCCCTCGCAAACATATTGCCACGTTAAATGATGTCACGCCGGAAAACCGTTCTCTTCTCGGTGGGATGGTCCTGGCTGCCATTGAGATTGCGAACGACCGAAGAATCAGCAGCTCCGGATACCGTCTTGTTTGGAATACAAATCGCGGAGCGGGGCAATCCGTCTTCCACGTTCACCTGCATCTGCTTGGCGGACGCACGATGGCCTGGCCTCCGGGATGAAGTAAGGATGAAGGCGGAAGGATGAAGGATGATTCTAGTTGCGGCGGGATTCATTTACAGGAACGGCAAGCTACTGATTACGCAAAGGCCACCAGGGAAGCATGGAGCACTCAAGTGGGAATTTCCTGGTGGCAAAGTGGAAACGGACGAAGACCCTCGTGATTCGCTGATTCGTGAAGTCCGCGAAGAACTGGCGATCGAAATCAGCGTTCATGAAATTTCAGAAACGATCTTCCATCGGTATCCGGAACGGACGGTTTTGCTGCTGTTCTACAATTGCCGGTGGGTCTCGGGGGAACCGGAAACGCGAGGCTGCCACGCCTTTGCCTGGGTCGATCCCTCCCATCTTATCAGTTACGATTTCCTGGAAGCGGATCTAGGACTGATCCGGAAAATCGCAACCACCGCCGTCTTCTAATGAATTAGATGATGTCTACGTGGTGCACGACAAATTTGTTGTAGGACTTGAGAAAGCGGTTTGTACCGCTGGCGTC
>CAZDDB010000258.1:0-5676 GCA_964504105.1 uncultured Acidobacteriota bacterium | reverse complement strand
TGAGAATCCTCATCGATGAAGATGTTCCTGTGGACATATTATCTCCTTTGCGTGCGGCCAATCATGACGCGGAATCAGTTAATTTCTTAGGATGGAAAGGGTTGCCTGGACACTTCTACCATGATTGGTGCGACTAAGTCCGCGATTTCACAAATACAGCGACGTATCTATGAACAACGAAGAAACACGAAGGGTTGAACCGCCAAGTTCGCCAAGAACGCCAAGGCGGATGAAGGTGTCTAATGCAACCGCCGGGCGCCACAGGCGCCCTCACTGAAAAGGAATTCGCAGAAACAAAGCGAGTTCCGGGGGGCTTGATAAAGAAGGGCCTTAATCCGTTTTGTTTCTGCGAATTCCTTTTCAGTGGGCCCCAAAGGGGCCGGGCGGCTGCCTTGGCGTTCTTGGCGTCCCCTGGCGGTGGAAATTCTACCGTTCAAGTTCGCCGATGCTTCTGTGATTGCTGAAATCCTGAGTAATTACGTCACCGTACTTATGAAAGAAAGCACTAAGAAAGGATGAAGGATGAATAGGAATATTGCGGCTGTCATATTCTTGATCTGTTGGAGCGTTGCGGCACACGCTGAACAACGCGTGATTACAGGCTTGGCATCTCCCGAGTCGGCAGTGGTGGGCCCCGATGGACGAATCTATGTGTCAGAAACCGGCGAGTACGGAAAGTACGGTGATGGAATCATCGGAGTTGTAGACGGCGACAAGATCATACCGTTTGCAAAAGGGTTGAATGATCCGCACGGACTCGATGTATGGAACGGAGCGCTCTACAGTGCCGACAACAGAGGCCAGATCTGGCGGATCGATATGAACGGCGAAGTCAAGCTCATCGTCGATTCTACCGGCTTTCCGCGCAAGATCACGAATCTGAATGATATCGAAATCGATGACAACGGCACTCTCTATATTTCAGACAGCGGAGATTGGGAAGGCGGTGGCGGCGCGATCTTCCGCGTGACCCAGGATGGCAAAGTCGCGACTGTCCTGACTTACGAAGAGGCGGTGCAGCTGGTCAGTCCGAACGGTCTGCTGATGGAAGGACCGGACAAGATGCTGGTTCTGGATTATACAACCGGCAACCTGCACCGTTTGGATTTGAAGACGAAGGCGTTCGAAAAGATCAACGGTGGGTTCGGTGGAGGTGATGGACTGACACGCGATGCGAACGGACAGCTATATGTGAGCAATTACAGGGCAGGTCAACTTTACGTGCTGGATAAACCTGAAAGCAAGCCTACGATCATTCCAGCAGAAGGATTAGCGTCTGCCGCCGATATCGCGATCAGCCCGGATGGAAAATATCTGATGGTACCGGACATGGAAAAAGGAAAACTGTTCTTCGTGCCGTTGCGTTGATCGCTGCAGGCAAGATGCCTGCGCTGGAGTTTGTACATTTGGAAGGATCGTTCTTAGCCGTTTGTAACGCCAGCGTCCTCGCTGGCAGGTTTGGGAGAAGCACTGTCTTGGCCTTCAAGTGAGGCTGAATGAAAGCACTGCAAAAAGGCCCTTCCCGCCAATTCTTGTATAGACCTGCCTTGATTGGATTTTCCAAAATGAAAATCAAGATCCTCCCAAACTGCTCCGAAGTTTTCACAAGATGACTAACTATTCCGGGGTAAAATTCAATCATTTAGATCGACAACAGTCGTGTTCTGCCGGCCAGAGGCCAGCGCTACAAACCGCAAAGCATGTCCTTCGAAATGTAGAAACTCCAGTGCAGGCAAGATGCCTGCGGCCCCTAATGCAGGCTGGAAGCCTGCGCTCCATAGCGCCTTAACGGAATAGCGCGGCGAGTTGCTCCGGCGAAAGTGCTCCTTCGATGACTGCTTCGGGTGTAAAAAGTGTGGGCAGCACTTTGTGTTTCAGCAGGGGGGAATAGAATAATTGCACTCCATACGAAACGAGTTGATCGTTGTCCGGATCGGCCAATACTGTTTCCATTACTTCGTGACTTACCAGGCCATCGGCGAAATTCCGCGCCTGCTCGATTGTCGGCGGATATTCCAGGCTGAACATGAATTCGTCATACTGGAAGAAAGTTTCAGGGTTTAACTTCCAGAGTGCGAGTCCGATTTTTGCATACTGGCATGCATCCCGGTGTTGGTACGAAGTCTGCGAAACGCCAGGGTTACACTGGGCATCCAGCGGCATCGGGATCATGAACACCGCGGCCCGGCTGTCGTATTTGAGGCGCTCTTGCATCACCAGGGGATGAAGATGACGGCATGCGGGACACGTGTAGTCATACAAGAGCGCCACGATGCGTTCGGCATGAGGCGATCCGATCACAGGATAGTCGCCGGAATTTAATTTTAGTTGTCCTCCGGCCAGAACAACTTCTCCTTGATGCGAGGGAACGGGTACCGGTACAACGAATGAATCAGGTGTTTGCACTTTTTCCGGAACCGCGGAGGTTCGGAGCGACGCGAGCTGTCCCGCAGCCAGGAGGATCACACCGAGCAGTCCAAGCAAGGCCGCATTGGTCAACTTCACCGGTTGTGATTCCTTCGGCTTGCCTTTCTTTTTCTGAGGCACTTGCACCACGGGTGTGGCCGTTAGCGTCAGTACTGCGATCGCAATTCCGCATGCATGGATCGCTATGCAGTAATAACAGAACCCCTTGATCACGAATCCTTGGAGTGCCGTAAACCACAATCCTGCACCCGCCGCCATGACTGAAAGAAAAGTGAGTTGCAGCCAGCGAGCAGGCGGGCTCGTTTCGGATATCAGAAAGCCGATCCATGCGAGGGCGGCGTATACAAGAACACCGCCGGCGCTGACCGGCAGTCCGAACCACGCAGCCCACCGGGTCCCGAGAACTTCGCCACACCCGGCTCCTTCCTGACCGCAACCCGCAGGAACAGAGCCAGACAAGCTGTTCCAGGCGAGATAAGCGGACAACGCAAGCGCCAACAGTGACAGTAGCCGGATTGCCGCCAATCTTCGTTTCATCTATATCTATTTGAATACATTGTGATGAATTTGTCGATCATCTAAAGCCGCTGGTAAATCTGCGATTGCGCTGTATAATTCACAATTTAACTCACTGAGGTCTTGATGTGGAGGTTTTCATGCGCGTCCTTTCACCGATTTCGATTTTTCTCATCCTTGCAATACTCGTTATGAGTTCTTCGATTCTCGGGGCCGTCCAGGCAACAGACAAGTCACCTGCGTTGCCCGATGTGGACATTGCCTACGAGAAGTTCCTGCTTCCCAATGGCTTAACTCTCATCGTTCACGAAGATCACAAGGCGCCGATCGTTGCGGTGAACGTCTGGTATCACGTTGGATCTAAGAACGAACGGGCCGGAAAGAGCGGATTCGCGCATCTATTTGAGCATCTGATGTTCAACGGCAGCGAGAATTTTAACAATGATTATTTTCAAGCGCTGGAGCGTCTTGGCGCCACCGATCTGAACGGAACCACAAATGAGGATCGCACCAATTACTTCCAGAATGTGCCGGTCCCCGCGCTGGATCAAGTACTCTGGCTGGAGTCGGACCGGATGGGGCATCTCCTGGGCGTGATCGATCAACCAAGATTGGATGAACAGCGTGGAGTTGTCCAAAACGAAAAGCGCCAGTATGAAAATCAGCCATACATCGTATCCGAAGATTTGATTACAAAAGCGACCTTCCCTGCTGCGCATCCTTACTCATGGACCGTGATCGGCTCGATGGAAGATCTGAATGCAGCTTCCTTGGAGGACGTCAAAGAATGGTTTCGTACTTACTACGGGGCGGCAAATGCCGTGATCGTGGTTGCGGGTGACATCGATGCAAAAACGGCAAAGGAAAAAGTGGAAAGTTATTTCAGCGACATCCCATCCGGACCGCCTGTTGCCAGACACGAAGCGTGGATTCCGAAACTGACGCAGCCGCAACGGCAGTCGGTTCAGGATCGCGTGCCTCAAGCCCGGCTCTACAAAGTGTGGAACGTCCCCGGTCTTGGCACAGAGGCAGCACTTGATCTGGATCTTATCGCTGCGATTCTTGCTCAAGGAAAGACATCCCGCCTTTACAAGCGCCTGGTCTATGACGATCAGATAGCGACTACTGTAGCCGCCTATCAGGATTCGCGTGAAATCGTTTCGCAGTTTCGAATCGAGGCAACTGCGCGTCCAGGTGAGGATCTGCAGAAAATTGAAAAAGCAGTCGATGAAGAGCTGCTGCGCCTGCTCACGGCTGGACCGACGCAAAAAGAGCTGGATCGCGTGAAAGCGCAGTTCTTCGCTTCGTTTGTCCGTGGAGTCGAACGGATCGGCGGATTTGGAGGAAAATCGGACATTCTCGCGCAGAGCGAAGTGTATGGAGGAAGTCCCGATTTTTACAAAACCGGACTGGATAGAATCCGGAAAGCCACAATCAAGAATGTGCAGGATGCCGCAAGAGAATGGCTCGGCGCGCCCGTGTATACGCTGGATCTTTTCCCATTCCCGGAATACACGACCGCTGCTTCCGTGGCCGACCGGAAAAAGATGCCGGAGGCGGGAGAACCTGCTGCGCCGAAATTCTCATCCATGCAGAAGGCAACGCTTTCGAATGGAATGAAACTGATTGTCGCCGGGCGTCACGCCGTTCCGGTCGTCAATTTCTCGTTGCTTCTGGATGCCGGCTATGCTGCCGATCAGTTTGCTTCTCCCGGGACAGCAAGTCTGGCAATGGGAATGCTGGATGAAGGAACAAACAGCCGCTCCGCTTTGCAGATCAGCGAAGAGCTGGCGAATCTCGGAGCCACGTTAAGCGCATCTTCGAATCTCGACGCATCGGTTGTTTCGCTTTCCGCGCTGCGAAGCAATGTGGATGCGTCGCTCGCCATTTATGCGGATGTAATTCTGAATCCGTCGTTCCCGCAGCAGGATTTTCTATTGCAACAAAAGCAGCAGATTGCAGGAATCCAGCGCGAGAAAGCGAATCCCATTCAGATGGCCCTTCGTGTGTTTCCGATTTTGTTGTACGGACAGGGGCACGCGTACGGGATACCCTTCACAGGTTCGGGAGCGGAAAAATCGGTCGCGGCTTTAACGCGCGAAGACCTGGTGAAATTTCACCAAACATGGTTTAAGCCGAACAACGCAACCATCATTGTTGCCGGTGATACGACTCTTGCTGAAATTCAGCCCAAACTCGAAAAGCTGTTTGCATCCTGGAAAGGGGGAGATGTTCCAAAGAAGAATATCGGCGAAGTGAAGATGGCCGGCGCCCAGACGATCTATCTGATGGACAAACCGGGCGCGATTCAATCCGTGATCTTTGCAGGGCACGTTGCGCCTCCAAAGTCCAATCCTGATGAGATCGCGATCGAGACCATGAACAACATTCTTGGCGGAACCTTCATTTCGCGAATCAACATGAACCTGCGTGAGGACAAACACTGGTCCTATGGATCGGGAACATTTGTTCCAAATGCACGCGGTCAACGTCCGTTTCTGGCGTACGCTCCCGTTCAGAGCGATAAGACCAAGGAGTCGATGGTCGAAGTGGCCAAGGAACTGAACGCCATCGTCAAAGACAAACCTGTTGTTGCCGATGAGCTTGCGATGTCCAAAGCGAACCTGATTCTGGCTCTTCCCGGTTCCTGGGAAACAAACAATGCAGTAATGGCTTCAATCAGTGAGATGGTCCAGTACGGATTGCCGGAGGATTACTTCGATCAATACCCCG
>CAZDDB010000257.1:0-5697 GCA_964504105.1 uncultured Acidobacteriota bacterium | reverse complement strand
CCTGGCGGCCCGTCA
This sequence comes from uncultured Acidobacteriota bacterium, assembly GCA_964504105.1. GTDB lineage: Bacteria > Acidobacteriota > HRBIN11 > JAKEFK01 > JAKEFK01 > CAZDDB01. The sequence goes on along the minus strand of CAZDDB010000257.1, from coordinate 5,682 downwards.
TTGCCCGTGTGGTGGAAAAATATCTGGATTGTGGAATTCTATCGCTTGAAGTCTCTTCTTTTTCTACCCGTAAATGCATTCGTGCTCTCCCTCTTGCCCTGAGAGCCGGCCATTTTGAGCTCATCGAAAGATCGCTCCAAACGGAACTTGCCAAAAAGCAATTTCCTATAAATAGCGTCCCATTCTTCTTTGCGTTCTACATTCATGATCCGGTCTGTGCTGAAGTAGTTTGCGGCAAGCTCGTCCCACTTTTTTCCATGAACCGCCCTCATTTCTCTTTCAACAAAAGGAAGGAGCCCTTTCTTCGGCCTATTGCAGCGTAATTATTCAAAAAGATCAGCGTGGCTGCCCGTTCACACGACGCCTTCTTGCGAACCATCCGGCGGCAAAGCCTGACAGGGCGGCGACGGCCAGTCCGAAAATTGTGGACCACCGGAAAGGAAGGCCCGCGCGAAGGATTTCAAATGCAACGGATTTTCCCTCAATATTCCAGACACCGTCACTGTTGCAGGCCAAAACCTTGAAGCGATATTTGCCGGGCAGCAGATTCGTGTACGTTGCGCTCCGGCGACTTCCTGCATTGGTCCAAGACTTATCGAATCCCTGGAGTAAGTAGCGAAACTTCAGTGACGGCAAGTAACTGATGCCCGAGTAGAAGATCTCCACTCGTGAAGATCTCGCGGGAAACTGAAGATCTGCCGCAGTGATATCCCGTATGGGCATCCGATCCACGACAATAGACTCGATTACAACCGGCGGAGGAACACTATTCACAAAGTAATGATTCGGATCAATGATTGCGACGCCACGTACAGTAGCAAATAAAAACTTGCCGTCTGCTGTTTTCCATCCTGCGGGTTCTCCATCCGCGCATTCGCCACTGGCAAGGCCTTGTACGCTGCCATAGGCAACGGAACGGATCCCATCCGGCTTTTGCTCCAGACGGAAGACTCCTCTACGGCTGCTCATCCAGAGATTCCCTGCTCGATCCTCCAAAATAGAAGATACCTGTTCATCCGGAAGCCTGTTTTGGGCCGTGTAGGACTTGACCTTTTCATTCAGTATGGAATTCATCCCGCGACTTGTACCCACCCATAGATTTCCGTTACGGTCTTCCTGAATGCAACTTACGGGATCTTCGATCAGCGGCGGCCCGGCGTCTCCGCTTTTCCATCGTCTCAGTCCGCTGTTTGTTCCAATCCATAAAACAGACTTACTGTCCAGGTACAGAGTTGTAGTTTCCTCCACTCCCTCCTTTCTCAACCTCCCCTGTTCGTAACTGTACAATCCATCCTTCGCGCCGATCCAGAGTGTCCCATGATGATCGGCCTGGATCGAATTTGCATAGACCCCGGGAATCGTCATGGAGAACGACTTACCCTCCCATCGCATCAGTCCGGCCGGTGTCGCGATCCATACAGTTCCTTCCGCGTCTATCCCCAACGCTTTCACCGGGGCAGGGGTCGCGTAGTTGGCGAAAGCGTTTCCTTTCCATCGACTGACTCCCGAATTTGTGCCAATCCAGACATTGCCGGCCCGATCCTGCAGCACGCACCAGACACGATCATCGGCCAATCCATCATCTCTGGTGATGGAAACAAAAGGTGAAGGCCGAAGGCGATACAACCCATCGTGTGCTGTTGCCACCCACAGGCTGCCTTCTTGATCCTCCAGAATAGAAGCAACGGGAGTATCGATTTCCCGATGCGGAACCAAGGTCGATTCCTGAAAGCGCCGCAAACCATGTGCAGTTCCTACCCACAGGTTTTGATCGCGGTCCGCTGCAATCGCAGTGATCGCTTCCTTTGTATCCAAAACAGTCACGATTTGCCCATTCAGCATTTTGCACAAGCCGCGATCGCGAACAGCCAGCCAGATCTCCCCATTCCTGGTTTTATGGAGTGCAGTCACTGCATTTGCAGGATGATGAGTAATTTTCGAACCCTCTGCGATGTCGAGTCCATTTTCCGTCCCAATCCAAACTGCAGTGAGATCGGCATAAAGAGCATGCACTTGAGATATGGAAATTGGCAAGAATTCACCCTTCTTCAAAATAGTTATTTCGTCCCGAGTCGCAATCCAGAGGTTCCCCTCTCCATCCTGTGCCAGGGCGGAGATGTAGTCGTCGGAGATCCCGTCCGAAGTTGTAAAGACCGTGAATCGCTCGTTCCTGTAGTTGAGAAGTCCTCCGCCTTCGGTCCCGATCCAGAGGCTCCCATCGCGGTCTTCGAGTAGCGATGTAACCCGGTCTACGTCCATTTCCGGCACATTCTTCTTGTAAAACGACTCGAACCGGTCTCCATCAAAGCGGTTTAACCCCGCCGAAGTTGCCAACCATAGATAGCCGTCTCTCGTTTGAACGATGGAACGGATCGAATCTGCCAGGAGCCCGTGAGCCGTGAGCCATTGATCAACAGGATACTGGGAAACGCCTACATCCGGGCGAAGGGCATGTGCGGGTAAAGCCACAAGCAAAATGAACAGGATTACCCACGGGTGCACGTCAAATTTGTTAGAAGCGAAAGGGGAAGGCATGTTTGCGGTTTGTAACGCCAGCGTCCCGCTGGCAGAGCTCGAGCTGGAGTCTCTATTTTGGCCGGCGAGACGCCGGCGGTACAAACCATTTTTCAGTGATTCCAACAAACTTGTCGTGCACCCATTACCCACATTGCAATAGCTTATTACAGAAAAGTGAATTACGATTCAATGCTACGATTCTGTGATTGTCCGTACTGCCTTTGTTTTACCAGAGAAACCGGACAGGATACTGAGTGATGGATTCGTCAGGTGTGAGAATCACGAGCCCTCCAACAATCGCTTGACAGACTAGCATCCGGTCAAAAGGATCCTTGTGGAGATCGGGCAAACGCCCGATATGTAATGTCGATTCTTCATCCAGCGGCAAAGCCGCGACACCATGCTCTTGTCGCAATCGTGGAATATAAGTTTCCGGAGGGACCGGTAAGGGAAGGCGTCCCAAAGAGTACTTAACCGAAATCTCCCAGGTAGATACTGCACTCAAATAAACTTCGCTTTCCGGGTTCTGAAAGGCGTCTCGCGCCCGTTCGGAAAGTTCAGGTGCGCCGGTTACAATCCAAAGAAACGTGCACGTATCTAGAAGTATCTTCACGAACCGTACCCGCGGAAAGCTTTTACCAGTTGTGCCGGCAGCGACTCAAAAAAAGAAGATGGAACCTTGAATTGACCCTTCGCCAAACCGACGGGTCGGCTCTTGGTTCTCGGTCGTTTCAACAAACGGATTTCAGCAATAGGCTCATTTCGCTTGCACAAAACGATCGACTCTCCTTCACTGAGCTTTCTCAAGTATTTTGACAGATTCATCTTCGCTTGGTAAATATTGACCTTAATCATAGTCTAATAGTAGACCATGAATAGAACCATGTCAAAGCTGAGGTTCTAACCATCACCGGGCACTACGTCCGGAGCCATGCAGTTACACCAAAAACCGGTGAAACCAGGAAAGGACTCTTTGCCAGAGATCGTTCCAGTCCTCGTCCCGCATCATATGCTCTGAATCCGGATATTCCAGATACTGCAACCTTTCCGGACAGGCCTGATATTCGTTCTGCAACGTCTGGATGAATTCTCTGGATGCCCGTGGGGGCACATAAATATCTTTCCCCGCGTTTACGGCAAAGACAGCACACGGCGAAAATTTTTCAGGAAACCTGGCAGGCGCGCGCTCCATCAGGGCTAGCAGTTCCACAGTTGCATGGCCCTCCTTTGGATTCCAATCCGGCGAACCAAGGATCGGGACTGAGGCCTTGATCCGCGGCTCAACAATGGCCGCGCCGTACGCGATGAATCCACCAAGTGAAATTCCCGTAATGCCCACATCACCGGAGAAGTACCGCAGGCAATATTCCACAATTGCCGGAATCTCTGAGATCGCTTCGGAAACCAGCTTCATCACCAGAAAATGTTGATTCGCTGTTTCTGCGGACGTGAGCACATCCAGATATCCATCGGCGCGTTCTCCATGGTGCGGCGCATCCACGCAAACTGCTGTAAATCCGGCTTCTGCGAGCCAGGCCATTTCTTTGCGCTGCACCTCTTTGCCGGCGCCAAGTCCGTGATAAACGAGCGCCGTTCCGCGATGTTCCGGCGGTCGCAGAATCAGGACAGGGGCGTAGCCCAAAGGAGTCTCGATCCGGATCGTAGTTTCCTGGATGTTCATTGCCGGCAGTCAGTCCGGACGCTTCTGCCCAATAGTTCTTTGCAGGTAGGCACGGATGATCGCGTGTGTCTCCGGCGCACACCAGAGTCGCTGGACATCCTGATCCTGCCCGGAGTTTTTCGCCCGTTCGACAGAAGCACCACGAATGTGCTGCTTGGCCAGAGCGAACGAGTCCGGCGAAACTGCACCAAACTGCGAGGCAACTTCGCATGCCCGGGCCAGCAGTGATTCTTGCGTGACAACCTCATCCACAAGACCTCGTTTCAGTCCTTCTTCCACATTGTAAACGCGTCCTGTGTACACGATTTCCTGAAAATAATGGGGCGCAGCACTCAGGCGAACGACCTCCAGAGCCAGCGGTGGAAAAGGAACACCGACAAGCAATTCCGGTATTCCGATGGTTCCCTGCGACATGATCCTGTAGTCACAAGCGGAGGCAAACACGCAACCGCCTGCTATCGCGTGACCATTGATCGCAGCAACCACCGGTTTCGGGAACAAAAAGAATTTCTCCAAAAAATTTCCAAATTGAGGAAGGAACTGTTCTACATATTCTGTTCCGCCCTCCAACAAACGGAACAAATCCACACCCGCTGAAAATGTTTTCCCGGTCCCCGTCAGCACCAGAGCCCTGCTGCGCGATGCCCGAATGGAATCGAACTCGGCCGACAGAGCTTCCAGCAGTTCAGAATCGATCGCACTTACTTTGCCGTGTTCCATGCGAAGCACAGTCACGGAGTTTCGGACTTCCCGATGAATCATCGACCCACATCATAGCGCAGTCTGCGGTCCGGAGAAATAAGGATCAAAGATAAAAGTGCCGGCTGAATAAGGTCTCGACAGTTTCAAGTGTATCGATCTCTTCGGGCGTTTTGTCCCAGCGTATTCGTTTGATCCGTGGAAACCGGAGCGCGAATTCGCTTTCATGGCGGTGACTGCGGTTGATCCGGTCAAAGGTCACCTCAAAAACCACCTGAGGCGGAACGAGTAGCGAAAGCCTTCGTTGCGGATCGAAATTTTGCGGAACACCTCAATGGAACGATCTCTCCATCCATCAGAAGTGAATCCGAAACTCCATGGAACGCAGTCACCACATCCGGAAAGGTAGCGGTAATGTCATCGAGATCCCGGGAATAGATCTTCCCGTAGGATTTCCTCCGCGGCGCTTCCCGCATCGCCGGTTCGCAACAGAACGGGACCCAGTGTCTGCTCTGCTTCCGGTACCATTTTCAGGATGGCATCGCGCACGGCGGCGAAGCCGACATTCGTGACTCTCTGATCCCTCAACGCAAACGGCGAACCGCAAAGGAAAATGCAGGCGGTTGAAAGATCCGGATCATCCAGAGATCGAAGATACTCGGAGAGAATCCTTTCCTTCTCCATTTTTTTTGTGGTGGCCGAAATCTGTTCGCAGATCTGTGAAAAGCGCTGCACAAGATCAGTGTAGCGGCAGCGATCAAAAAAACCAATTGGGGTGGCGGGCG
>CAZDDB010000256.1:0-5719 GCA_964504105.1 uncultured Acidobacteriota bacterium | reverse complement strand
CCACCGAGCCGTTCAACAATTTTGTAATGTCTGATTGTCTTCCCGATCATGAAAAAAGCCGACTCAAATAGCGTTCAGTCTAAGCATAAATTCGCGCAACGTCAAACGCACCGCGCCGGAACGTTGCTTTATTGCCGAAGCGCTGAAAGCCGGCGCATCAGCATATCTCTCGCGCTGCTGCGCCGCAACAGGCGTCTTGTTTCGATGGAACAATTCGCAAATCGGGAGGAGATTATGGGCACTCTGAAAGGCGAACCCGGGAACCCGGAGAAAGATCAGAGGATCAGATCCTATGTGAAACGCAATCAAGATAGTATCCGGCGGCGCCGGAGCGCCGCCGGATTGGAAACGTTATTGCAGTGGACGCAGGGTCACCTCGCGAACGAAGCGGTTGCTGACGAACTCGCGCATATCAAAACGTTTGCTGGTGAGCTCGCGCTGCTTTTCTTCATCCGGGGTTTTGAAATGTTTGGCGGCTATTTCTTTCTGCTTTGCGTCATCATCCGCATTGAAATCCAATGCCTTGCCATAGCTGGAATGAAGCGTACAGATCATTATGTTCCAGTCCTTTGCATCGCTGGGTGTCTGTATGAACACCTTCGAATCAAGGACGAGACCTGCTTTCTTTGATTCCGCCATTTGAGGCAGGTAATTTCCGCGGAGATACTCCAAATAATTGTCAAACTGACCATCCTTCGTGCGGTAGGCACTGCACGCCCACACAGAACCTTCTGTCCAATGCTCCTGTGCTGCCGCAACTCCGACCATTGACGCGCAGAAAAGCACCATTGCAATTAAAAGAATCTTCATTGAGCCCTCCTTAATTTTTTCGCAGTAGAGTTTTGCATATCATTTTCGTGAAGTCAATGATGGGAAGGCGAATTGATCGACGACGGTCATGAAGAGGGTTTCTCCACTCGGGCAGAGGTTCTCATTCAGCCGAAGATTCTGGTGATGAGTAGATCAGGCCCGAAACTACCTCAAAAAGGTTACATTTCGATTGCGGTAGTCGATAAGCAGCGAATAACCTTCCAGGAAGTCACGGCCTAAAAGCATGTCGATATCCAGAGAAAGAGATTCGCTGACTTCGGCCAGATTCAATGTCATCATTCGCGGGAACTCTCTCTTCGCCGATCCGATCTGGATTTCCACATTTTCCGCAATAAAAGTGCCGGTCTTTCCACCCACACCTACGATCGTCGGATTCAACTGTCTGGTTAGAAAATAGTTGATGTGGGCATACTTCTTTGCGGCAGCGGTGGAAAGAACACTTCTCTGCGCGCCGGTATCCAGCAGTATATCCATCTGGTCATCCGATTTCTTGATCCGGCCTTTTAAAATGATCATCTTACTCACGAGTCGAAAAGGAAGAGACATCTCTTTCTTAAAGTGGAGCCCTTCCTTTTCCAACAGGGCAAGCGGGTCTTCTGTCGGCAAGAAAAGCATAATATCTTTGCCCGATTTCAGTGAAAGAAGAACCAGATAGTCGCCAAACACAATGGTGCCCGCGATCCCATCAATGCCGGTCATTTTCATCGTCGGGCTTATGGATGTGACAGGATTTTGAATCGTCACTTTCCCCGTCGAAAACGTATCAAACACGGCTCGCGTCGCCTTAACCAGCTCGTTCTTGCCAAGGCCCGAAAGCAAAAGATCAGTTGTAATTTTTGGCTGCCACTTCTTTTCTTTGAGTGTCAAACCAGCTGCGCCCGTATCGACCATTAGATTCACTTTTTGATTGCCGTTGATCGTCCCTTTCACAGTTAACCGTCCATCCGTAAAATTCGAGTCGATCCTTGTGAAACTCGAAGGCATCCAGACAACATTCAAAGGCATCCCCTTCGTCTTTTCCATGAACTGGATAGAATATTCGGCAATGCGTCTCTTTTCAGGATCGTCTGTCGGAAGGCTCAAGTACTTCTGGAACAAGGTAATGGATTCTTCCGGGTTGCCGGCAACATCCGCCGAAAAATAGAGCAATTCAGGCCGTTCAGGAGCCAGCGCCAGCGCCTCCTCTATTTGATTTTGCGCGCCGGTCCAATCATTTTCCCAGAGCGAAAGTGTGGCAAGACCCCAAAGGGAAATCCAATCCTTCTCGAACCCATCTTTCGCTTTCTGCACATCCCCAACCCTTAACTGCGCCATCGCATGAATCGACGGGTTGCTTTGCCTGTGGTAATCACACTTCGGGATCTCCGCTTGCTGATGGATTCGTTCCTCCCATACCGATACGGTCGTAGAATCTCGAAACGCGTTTTTCAGCAGCAAGTCGTGTGCTTTTTCATAGTCGCCGGCATAATATGAAAATAGAAATTCCGGCCTGAGATCCTGCTGTTCAGAGTGGATGGAGGATGCGAGAAGCAATCCGAGAAACAGAAGGAAGATGAACATTCTCATCAGAATGATTATAATCCTTCCACAGTTTAGCGGACGTGTTTCTTGGAAAGATATGTGCAGTCGAAAGAAGATCGATGGAAGGAGTCGCCAATGGAAATTTTGTTCCAGACAGCCCGCGAGCCGAAGGCTTTGCAACTGGAAAAAACAGAAGATGGTCGCTATCGTCTTCTGATCACTTTGAAAAAATTAGGGGCGGTAACCGCCCTAGAATATTTTCTTGATCAGAACGAGGCGCAGCTTCTCAAAGAGGCACTAGGCAAGTAGTACTTTGATGTGGAGTTCGGCAGAAATTCCCGGAAAACCATCCATTCTGGCAGTAGACGCGTCTCGCGGCCTGGAAGGCTGGGAACACGAATTTATGGATCGTCTCTTCAACAGCTTAAAGCGAAGTGGGCTTCTTCTTGTGACGGACACGCCTGTCCGCATAGAACAGACGCACGAACTTGAGCCGCATCTATCTGCAAGCTTCAACTGTCTTCTCTTTTTCAGTCACGGAGAAGGGGAAAGGGTTCCGGCCAGTGCGAAGATGCAAAACCACTGGGATTGGCTGAATATTCATGGGCAGCTCCCGCCTACATTCTTCGCCGGCCTTACGTGCGGGAGCTATGATCCCGCAGTAAGCAGCCAGATCCTGCAATCCGAACAGACATTCGCACCGCTGGCGCTGGCTCCTCAGTCGATTTTAACGCCGCGTGAAGCCGGACTATTCCTGCTGAAGTTTTTTACGGAACTTCGCCTGCATTCGGCAGAAGCGGTCAGCGGCAAAATGGTCTGGTTCTCCTATTCAAAAGCAAAGGAGCTGCTGCGCAGACGAAGATACACGGGTAAGTTCGGCGCCCGGTGCTAAATCCTATACAGGATTTCCCGAAAGCATCGAGGTTGGATTCTCTCGAAGCTTCTCTACTTCAGTTTACCGTTTTCGATCAGAACCTTCCCATCCACTGTTACTGTGCTTCCCGGCAGGAAATTGGCCAATCCGAAATTTGAGTAGTTGCCCGCGCCTGTCCAGGAGTTGTTACCGACACCGACGGCTACATTTCCGGCAGCCATCCATACATTCATCTTGCTTCCCGGAAGAACAGAAACATCCGGATTGATGCCCAAATCCACATATGCAAACAGATCTTTTCCTTCGCCCGCGGCATCATACTGTGCTTTGAGACGCTCCATTCCGGATTGCGCGGTCATTGAAACAAGTTTTCCCGCTTTATAAGTCAAGGTAAGTCCTGGTACTTCTTTCCCTTCATTGAACTGGTGATCTACCACTACTTTCCCCTCTGCTGTACCCGGCACCGGAGCCAGGAACACTTCTCCTGCAGGTAGCCAGACCTGACACGCGGCGCCACCCTGCTTCGCATCTTCGTTCGAAATTACACCATCGCTGACAAAAACGGGACGCCCTTCAATGCGCACTTTGAGGTCCGTGCCGTTTGGATTTGTAATTCGAAGCTCCTTTCCGGATTCGAGAACAGCCCGCACCGCGTTACCGGTTTCCTGAAGCTTGCTGTAATCTGCATTCACTCCGGCCCAGAAAATCTTCGTCAGGTCTTCCTGCGATACGCCCCATTGTTTTGCCAGAGACGCCGTTGGATACATGCCATTGCCTAAATTTACCTGCCGGACATTACGTTTTAAGAGCAAGTCAGCGATTGGCGCGGCCGCCTTTACAACAGCTGCAGAGCGTTCCGGCGGAACATCGGAAAACAATTCAGGCGTCTCACCGAAATCGACATTGATGGATGCGGTGATCATTCCCCCGAGCTTCAAGTCAAACTCCGGAACCTGAGAATCATACTTTGCCGCAACCATGTCATAATAGCGTCTCCCCATCCGTTCGCTGTTTACCGTCACCAGTGGGTCCGCTCCTACCATCCGGACATGTGTGGCAAGATTCTCCAATAGCTCGAAATCGCGAACGCCGCCAGAGAGGAGGACCAGGTCATTTTCATGAATCCCGGCTACATCATGAACCAGCCTTTTAGCCAGAGCCTCTTTGTCTGACTGCGGATTCCCTGATGAAGAATTCATCAAGAATCCGGTAATCAATATAGAAACAACTCCTGCAACAACCCATTTTGGTTTCATAGCCCCTCCTGTTTTTCCTCAATACTACTACCAAATTCGAAGAATTTCAAAATAATCGAGTATGGTCCGGGCGATATACTGAATCGGATGAGCAGAACGCTGCTTTGCTGCTGCAGGATTTTCCGTTCCATCAGGAAGTGGATTGGTTAGACTATAATGACGTGATGGCTATTTCAGCCGGTGAAAAGATTGGTCCGTACGAGATTCTATCCTCGATCGGTGCGGGAGGCATGGGTGAAGTCTACCGGGCGCGCGACACGCGATTGGGACGCGAAGTCGCTCTCAAAATCTTGCCTGCTGAGCTTTCGGCGAGCCAGGAGCGCCTGGAACGTTTCGAACAGGAAGCGCGTTCCGCTTCCGCTCTAAATCATCCAAACATCATCACGATTTACGATGTCGGGGCGAGCAATTCAACTTCTTATCTTTGCATGGAGCTGGTGGAAGGCAGAAGCTTGCGTGATGTGCTCGATGAGGGATTGATTCCTTTACGAAGAGTCGTAACCCTCGCATCACAACTCGCCGACGGCCTTGCCAAAGCCCATGCAGCCGGCATTGTTCATCGCGATCTGAAGCCGGAGAACCTGATGATCTCAAAAGACGGCTTCTTGAAAATATTGGATTTTGGACTCGCAAAAATGACGCTTGTTTCTGAGCAACAAGCATCCAATCTGCAAACTCAGACCGGCGCTGGAATGGTACTGGGGACGGTCGGATACATGTCTCCGGAGCAAGCAAGCGGCAAAGCGGTCGATTTCCACTCCGATCAATTTTCGTTCGGCACGATTCTCTATGAAATGATCACAGGAAAGCGCCCCTTTCAGCGGGCCACTCCAGCAGAAACCATGACGGCGATTATTCGCGAAGAACCCGAGCCGGTCGGCCCGTTGAATCCGCAGACACCTGCAGTTCTTCGTTGGATTGTGGATCGCTGCATGGCCAAGGATCCGGAGGAACGGTATGCCTCCACACGGGATCTGGCGCGCGATCTGCAAGCGATCCGCGATCACATCTCCGACGTGAGCGGTTCTATTGCGATCGATTCTGCAGTGCCGCAACCAACCATACGCTTTCGAGCTCTGGTTCCGGCCCTCATATTAATTGCTTTTCTTGCCGGTGCTGCCATCACTTATTGGTTTGGGCAACCGAAGCAGCAAGAACCGTTGAAAATGATCACGCTGACTTATTCAGGCAAGGATTCGTCACCCGCGGTTTCCCCGGACGGTAAACTGATCGCGTT
>CAZDDB010000255.1:0-5722 GCA_964504105.1 uncultured Acidobacteriota bacterium | reverse complement strand
AAAGTCATTTTCGGAGAAAAGATCGGATCGATCATCCGGGGGTGAAACATGTTTGAACCACTCATCAAAGATCTACGCAGAAGAATGGACTCCGCTGTGGAAGCGCACCGGAAGGAACTCGCCGGAGTGCGGACCGGAAAAGCATCCGTCAGTTTGCTCGATGGAATCCTGGTGGAATATTACGATACACCGACACCCTTGAATCAGGTGGCAGCCCTCGGCACACCGGAAGCAAATATGATTACGGCAAAACCGTACGACATCAGTATCATCGGCGATATCGAGAAAGCGATTCGAAAAAGCGATCTCGGGTTGAATCCTTCCAATGACGGCAAACTCGTGCGGATTCCGATTCCAACGCTTACCGAAGAACGCAGACAGCAGCTTGCCAGGCATGTCCATAAAGTCACCGAGCACGGTCACAATGAAATCCGTCAGATCCGCCGCCAGGGAAACGAAGAGATGAAAAAGATGGAGAAGGCGAAAACAATTTCCCAGGATGAAGAAAAGAAAGGCATCGAATTGGTCCAGAAACTCCATGATGAGTACATCAAGAAGCTCGATGACACGGCAAAAGCAAAGGAGCATGAAATCCTGCACAGCTGATCCCGGGCCCGCGCTACACTGCTTTTGCATTCTTCTTTTGCTATCTACTACTTTATTCGCAGAACAAACCGCTCCCGGCACTGAATTGCTGGAAGCGCTGAAACACGGCGCCTTCGAACACGCGAAGGAACTGATCCATGCCGGAGCGGATGTAAACCAGGGCGACGCCGCCGGGTTGACTCCGCTGATGCTGGTTGCCGCTTCCGGGCAGATCGAAATCCTTCAGGATCTGCTGAAAGCAGGCGCAAACCCCAACCTCAGGGACAATCAGGGAATGACGGCGTTGATGATGACATCGGAAGGGGGATATCAGGAGTGCGGCCGCGCGCTGCTGGACTCGAAGGCCGATGTGAACGCACACGACCTGCGTGGATGGACCGCGTTGACCGATGCTGCAGTGAATGGTCAGCCGGGAATGATCCGGCTGCTGATCGGGTCCGGGAGCAAAATCGATTCGCGCGATGATCATGACTATACGCCGCTCCACCGCGCCACCGCATTTGGCCAAACCGCCTCCGTGGAAGCGCTGATTGAAGCGGGCGCCAACCCCGATACGAAGAGCCGTTTCGGTTCCACACCGCTGATTGAAACAGCAACGTGGGGATATGCTGCCATCGCAAAAGCGCTGATCCGGGCAGGGGCAAACGTAAATGCAACTGGGCTTTACGGTGTGACACCGTTGAATCAGGCCGCCTTTAAAGGGAGACTGGAGATTGTTGAAGCGCTCCTTGCTGCCGGCGCCGATGTCAATCTAAAAACAGAGAACAGCGGAAGAACACCGTTGATCAATGCGGCATCCCGAAATTTCACGGAAGTGGCGCGCGCGCTCATCAAAGCGGGCGCAGATATCCATGGGAAGGACAATCAGGGAAATACGGCGATGAGCGAAGCGAAACGCAACGGGAACACAGCACTGATCGAACTGTTACAGGAAAACCTCTGATCAGCACTCACAAACGAATGATGTACGCGAGCGCAAACCCAACCTGAGCAGCCATCATCATGTAGTACATGTGATTCCAGGAAGGGTGATTTTCTACACGCGCCAGTTCTTCCGGATTTCGCAGGATCAGATATACGGTGTAAATACCCCAGAGCGTCAGAGTCACTCCAAGCCCAGTTAACAGAGCCGGATCTCCCGTAAGAATCGGATGCGCCGGATTTCGCGGATCCCGCAGAAAAGCGCCAAGCGGCAGCAACAACCATGGGAAGATGAAGAACGGAGAGATGATCCACGCCGCCTTCCGGACCCCGTGCAGGATCGGCAACGTCCGGCATCCTCCCGCGAGGTCCCCTTCGATGTCCGCGAAGTCCTTCGTAGACGCCGCGCCGAGCAGATACAGCGCAAAGATTGCTCCGATAAACCACGGCTCCACATGCCACACCAAACCCGCCATAGCCCAGCCGGCCACCTTCAACAACATCCCGCGCGGAATCGCAATCGTGATATTGGCCGGCATGCCCCGCGCCTTGGTCCGCCCCAAAGCCGGCACAGAATAGATGAATGTGGAAATCAAGGCAACGAAATATATGAAAAAGCACTGATGATATTTCAGCGGAGCGGTCAGCTTATCCCAGAAACTTTCATACGGATACACCACAACCAGCCAGGTGGGGATCACACCCAGAAAATTGAAGATCCACACAAACCGCCAGGCCTCTTGGATCGTAAGCTCACCGGTGACCAGCGGACGGTCCGGCTTGTTGAGACGGTCAATTTCCAGATCGTAAATCTGGTTGATCGTATTGTTCGCAGCATTTAGAAATGCCGCACAAATGGAACCGAGAGACACTGTCAGAATCAAGGAAAGCGTGATCCCGGGATGCGGATTGTGCACAGAACCATAAGCGCAAATCGCACCGGAGACAATCCCCAACAACGGCGGCAGCAATGTAAACGGACGGGCCAGTTTTATGTACTGTTTTATCTTTTTCATGACAGGCCGATATTATACGCAAACCACCGCAAATTCATAACCGTATTTTCAAGGTACACTAAAGACAATGAATCGCGGCGACAGAGGTTTTCCCGCCTACATCCTGATTCTCATCTATCTCGCTCTCGCCTCAATTTTTCCAGACCGGCTGCAGTATATCGAAGCTCTGTTTCTCGCCCTGGGTCTGTATCTTGCGGCACATGGGCTGGGACGAAGAATCAGCCGCCGTTTCTGGCCCGATTTAAATTCCAGCTTCTGGTTTCCGCTTGGTCTTGGACTCCTCCTTTCTGTCTGTACCATGTGCTTTATGTTCGGCGCAGGCCCGTTTCTGTTTTTCTCAATCTGGATTGCTGTCGCGGCGATGGCGATTCCGGAGACTCCAATCCTCCGTGCGCGCATCCCGTATCCTTGTCTCTGGGGAGCTCCTTTTGTTCTGATCGGCTTCTGGAGCACATGGACCCCTTCCACGTTCTTTGACGCGCTTGTCTATCACATGGGTCTACCTCATCAGTATCTGGCGCGCGGAATCATGTCCGTAATTCCTCACCACCTCTATTCTTCATTTCCGCCGTTTGAGCAAACTTTGAATCTCATGTTTGCCTGTACCCAGCGTGATCCTGGCATCAAGATCTTCACAGGATTGGTTCTTTTCCATCTGACACTTGTGATTACGCACTTCGTAAGGAAAGTCCACCCGGGCGCAAAGATGGAGTTCAGCGTACTGCCGATACTCTTCCTGCCCGGCATCTGGGTCCTGATCCATGTGATAACGGCGGACGTGCTTGCCGGGCTGTTCTTCTGCGCCGGAGTCGCCTTTTTGGCCGTTCAGACGCGCCCTCCTTCGGGCAGAACTGTGCTGGCAGGAGCGCTTCTAATCGCATTTTCAGCCTGGACAAAATCCAACGTCAACCTCTACATCCCTCTTCTTGCCGTGCTGTGGATTTCATTGTTTGGATTGCAAGAGTGGAAGAAGCTGCTGCAATTCTATCTGTTGATTTTTCTGCTGATCGCGCCGCTGTTGCTACGAAATTTTGTGACCCTGGGCGATCCACTGTATCCGGCTTTGTGGCAAATCTTTCCGAACGCCGGCTGGAGTCCGCAGCAGTCCCATGCCTTGCAAATGGACAGCTTTCCTCACCGCGCGAAATCGCTCGCGGATATCCTGCTGGCCCCGTTTCGTCTGGCATTCCAAACAAACTATTACGGCTCAGCTTCCGAGACTGGAATTGTGTGGCTGACATCTCTTTTGCTGTATCCGTTTGCAAAACGAAACCGCGTCGTCAACCGTATCCTACTTTACGTCTTCGTTTGTTTTCTTTCCTGGCTTTTCGTTTTTCACAATTTCCGCCAGTTCTTTCCTGTGTTTCTGCTGCTTTATCCGATGGCGGCAATTGCGCTTGAATCCTTCGCAGCACGTTATTCCAAGGCTATGCTGTTTTACTGGATCCTCGCCGGATTTGTGGGCCTGCGCCTGCTGCTTCCGATTGTTTGGAATTATTTTCCCCTGATCCAACCGGGACAAAGTCAGGCAAAATATCTACGGCGCAACCTGGATTACTACGCGATTGCAGAACTCGTAAATCAGAATCCGCTTAAGACATTACTCCTGGGAGACACACGCATCGCGTTCTTTCGTGTACCGGTGATCTCCTGCACCGCTTACGACCAGAACCCGCTTCTCCTCTGGATTGAAAAATCCGCGGATGCGAAAGCCCTCTATGATCGGTTTAAGCGCGATCACGTCGGATATCTTGTGTACAACAGAACAGAAATGAACCGGCTTGTCAAAAAATACAAACTTTGGAGACCGTCCAAAAGAGACCAGATTGTTCTGGATCAGTTTCTCAAACAGTACACTGTTCCAAAGGTTCGACGCGGTGAAATCTATCTTCTGCAAGTAAAGTAGGGGTTATGTAACCATCGTGTTACATATCCTCCATACAGGACGCGAAGACACGGAGTCCGCAGCGTCGCAACGCCCTCGCCACACTTTGTTGCCACGGCGGCCGTGGTACGATAACTCAGTTTGCTATGATTGCGGCATTTCCGAAAGAGCGGAGCAGGCTGATTTTCTGGATGCTCCTTCTGGCTCACATCTACTTTTTGCAGATCTATCCCAATTTCATTTCCACGACCGAATTCAGTCGCTTTCTGCTGGTAAGCGCGATCGTGGACGACCGGACCATTCAAGTTGATCAGGCCATCAAAAGGTACGGAGATTGTCAGGACAAAGCGATTTTTGAAGGTCATGCCTATTCTGACAAGGCGATCGGACCTGCGTTGATCGGCGTGCCTGTGTATGCAGTTTTGAGAGTTGTGGGAGCGCTTTTTTCCCTCCAGTGGGATGCCAGAACTCCTATCTTTTTGCTTCGCCTCTTCTGTGTTACGATCCCTGCGCTTTTCTTTTTGCGCGTGTTGACCGGCTTCTGGTCCGAAATCGGGAGTGACCGGAAATGGACCGCAATCCTGCTATTCGTTTTTCTTTTTGGAACAATCGCGTTTCCGTATTCACAACAATTTACCGGGCACCATCTGATGGGGATGTCCCTGTTTCTCTCATTCTATTTCCTCTATCGCGCAAATCACGCTGTTCCATCCCGCACAACTCGAAACCTGATCCTGGGAGGCGCATTCTCGGGAGCGGCAGTGTTGTGCG
The DNA here is from genome assembly GCA_964504105.1 of uncultured Acidobacteriota bacterium. Classification (GTDB taxonomy): domain Bacteria; phylum Acidobacteriota; class HRBIN11; order JAKEFK01; family JAKEFK01; genus CAZDDB01. The sequence continues at coordinate 523 of CAZDDB010000255.1, read as the reverse complement.
AATATCCGGCCGTTTTTCCGGTTGCCATTCTTTTCTTCTACATGATCTGGACTTTGCCGAAACGAACCGGCGCAATCTGGTACGTCGTTGGCGCAATTCCCTTTCTTGTCGCGATCCTGCTCTACAATTTCAGTATTTTTGGAACCCCGTTTGACGTGACTTACAGACACATGGCGGATCCCGCCCATACCGTGGCGCATGACAAGGGATTCATCGGATTCGGCCTCCCAAGCATTGAAGCGCTGAAAGGTCTTCTGATCAGCAGAAGCCGGGGGCTTTTTTTCTTTTCTCCCGTTTTACTCTTTTCTCTACCCGGCTTTATCTACTTCTTCAAAGACCAATCGTTTCGAAAGGAAGCGTGGTTGTTTGCAGGCGTTACGATCACAATTACCGGGTTCCATTCCGGAATGAGCAACTGGGATGGCGGCTGGGCAATCGGGCCTCGATACCTGACCTCGGCGATCCCGTTCCTGATTACCGCAATCGTATTCTTTTTCAAACAAGAACGGATCAGCAAAATTCA
>CAZDDB010000254.1:0-5746 GCA_964504105.1 uncultured Acidobacteriota bacterium | reverse complement strand
CGGTGACGGTCCATGTGACAGAATACCCGCTAAAGTCACCCGTGAGCGGGTAACTGGCCGGGGTTGTCGGATGCGTTCCAGCGGTCATTGCCGCATCGGAGTATCCGAGTGATTGCAGCTCATCCAGCTTTTCGTAGCCAAGATGATTGAGAACCGAGATCCGTCCACCATTTGTAATCTGTTTGTACGCTTGCGGCAAAAGACCCATGATGCTCACCGTGATTACAAACAGGATCAGAACAGCGATGAGAAGTTCAATGAGAGTGAAGCCGTTCTCATTCATTTTTGGCGCTGCTACTGGATTCATAATCTTTGGATTTCGACCGAACCGGAAAGATGGATCCGGATTCGCAGAGTGAGCCCGTTCGGACTTTTCAAATCTACTATATACGGAGTGGTACCGTTGGAAGTTACCACACCACGTGTATCCATATTGATGGTAGCAATGCCGGAAAGAAATGCCGGCGAGTCCTCTATCTCGACGCCTGGGGGAAGCCGGAAATCAAGGTTCGGGATTGTGGTGAACGTAGTATCGTCTTCGGGATCAAACTCGACGACGTATGTATTGATCTTTGAGGAAGCGTCTTTGTTGCGGATTACCACCCGGTGCGGAGCCTTCTGTGTCACCGAGTTGTTTCGCGCGAGCCGGATCTGGGCAGCGATTTGACTCGTTGCCGTTTTTACCTGGTAGTTCTGAAACATTCGAAACAATGCCGGTATTCCGATCAGGACAAGGATTCCAATGATCGCAAGAACGACCAGCGCTTCAACAAGAGCAAATCCGAACCGGAGGCGTGTTAACGTCTTGGGCGGACGAACGCATTTGCTGGACATAGCTACCGCAGGCAATCGCAATTTACAAACCTGAAACAATCTCCCTCCCCTTGGATCACAACATAGCTTAACACAGGGTCACGGTACTTTCAAAAGTGGTAATCGCGATCCTCGCGACCCGATGCGTCGCAGCAATCTGGAAAATCGCGGATCAGTTTTCAGAGTCTCGAACTGCGCATCGTTGTTTAAAAGAAGCAAATCGGGAGAGCGATTTTCCAATGCCTGTTCGAGCCACTGAAATGCATGATCGTAATCCCCCAGGCGCGCATAGGCAGCAGCCAGAAACTCCGGGTTGGACTGCCCCCCTGAAGTACTTTCAGCTTTCTTTAGAAGGGCAAAGGCTTCTGTTTTCATTCCCGAAGCAGCCAGGACCAGCGCCAATTTGGCAGGCGCTTCCGGAGAATCAACCTGTTCCAGGTGGCGGTACGCGAGCAGAGCTTCGTTGTTCATTCCTTTTCCAAGATAGGCATCACCAACAACTTGCTGGATGTGTACCGAGTTGCTTCCCAGCTCCATGCACTTTTCCGACTGCCGGAGGGCATCGTTATAGCGGTGGAGATGAACCAGAAGTGTAGCAGTCTGATCGTTGAGTGAAATCGAAAGAGGATCCATGGATGTTGCCTGGCGAAGTTCTTCGTACGCCTCCTGAGATTTTCCTGTGGCAGTCAGAAGAAATGCAAGATGGAGGTGCGCGGGTGAAAGATTCGGCCTTCCCGCGATCGCCTGACGTAACTGCTTCTCCGCCGAAGAAAGATTCCAATCCCAAAAAAGATGCACAGCCCCCAGTACTGCGTGAGCTTCCGGCAGGGCGGCATCAATCTCCAATGCTTTGAACGCGGCCATCCTGGCTCTGGAATACGCATCTTCCGGGTCTTCTCCGCGTATCGCCAGTGCGAGCCATGTTTCCGCCAGTCCCGCAAAGATCCATACGTTTCCGGGATCGGCTGTTGCCGCCTTCCCGTACATTGCAATACTTTGCTGGAGATCTTCCCGTGTGCCTTTGTAGGAAAGTGCCCGGGCCATGAGATACGCCCGTTCTGATTCGGAAGAGCGAAGAAATTCTTTTCTGAATCGCGCTTCCGACTTTGCGTCGATCTGAATTTGAAGATTTTTAGCTGCTTCCCGAACGATCCGATTTAACGTGGAAGAGAGTGTGGTTGTCTGTATGTTGTATTGGGAAGTCCAGACAGGCTCTCCCTTTTCTTTCTGAAACAATTCAACATGAATGGAAGTCCGGCTCTCTTCCTGCGGACTGATCCGGATCGTCAACACCGAATCTGTATTTGTGAGTCTGCTGACATCCTGAGGTGTGGTTACGTTTCTGGAGTATCGCAGCGCCGTCTCCGGTTGTATCACCCGGAGGCCTGACAATCTGGAAAAACGCCGGATGACTGCCTCGGTGATTCCTTCAACGAGAGTGATCGTTTCAGGACTGCCGGCTTCCGTCACTGAGGGGATGATGGCAAGCGAAGGGAGAGGCTTTCCTTTGGGGATGTTCTGATAGAATCTTGCCCCCACAATCAATCCGAGGATTATCAGCACGCCAAAGAGCGAAGTGCCAAGAAGCCGCCTCCTTTTCCTCGCTTGTTGTCTTAGCGTGATCGATTCTTCCAGGATTTCCAAATCCACAACCAGTTTTTCTTCCGGCGCCTGGCCGGGCAAGACTGACCCGGATCTGTCCAGAAAGGAAGCTCGGAGCGCTTCCAGCTTTTCTGCCATTGCAGCTACCGATTCAAACCGGCGCTTCGGATCTTTTGCCATTGCAATTCCAAGCAGCCGGTCCAAAGCTTCCGGCAGGTGGGGCTGGATTTCGCTTGGGGGAAGAGGTTCCTTTGTGCAAATGGCACGGATCAATGAGACCGCATCCGCCGCAGAAAAAGGAGGAATTCCGGTTGCTGCATGATACAGAATGCAGCCCAGAGAAAATATGTCTGAGCGAAAATCTGATTGATTCCTAACCAGTTGCTCGGGGGCCATGTAGCGAACTGTTTCCGTGAGTATGCCGGACTTTTGCAGCGAGGAAACTGCTGCTGCATGGTCCGCTTGTTTCCACACGCCGGGGATTCTTCGTGTCATTCCGGGATCCGTCAGTTTGATACTTCCGTACGGAGACAGGATGACGTTTGCCGGTTTGAGGTTTCCGTGCGAGATGCCGGACTTATGTAACGAAGTGAGGATTTCGGTGATCTGCAAACCCGCCTCCAGGGTGCGCATGAGTCCCAGCGTTTCGCGCCATACAACGCTTCTGAGGTCTTCTCCTTCCACGTATTCCTGTGCAACCAACACCATTCCACCGATTTCTTCCGCGGAGCCAACAGCCGCCAGACCTGTTTGGCGAATGCCTGACGCCACACCCGGCTGTTGACGGATTTTATGGCGCTCATTCTTCCAGATGGTGGGATTCAGGAGCTTCAAAACAACTGTTCTTCCAGAATTTACATCTTCCGCGCGATAGATTTCATTCCACCCGGTCTGATCCATTTCCTCCAGGATTCTGTAGTGAAGGACTTTGTCGCCGCTTTGAAAGTGACCGGTAATCTGTTTCAAGTCCACCATCGGGGGAGCGGGGTCGACCGTCTGCTGGAATGCTCTCACAAGACTTCGGCGGATGCTGGTCAGATTGCCCTCCTCTTTGTACAGGACGTCCCGGGCACCCGCCGAACTGTATGTTTTTGCCTGGGCGGAATCGAACTCCGGAAGCAGGAGGATCAAATACGCGGAAGGAAAGCGGTCGCGAATCTCCACCCAACCCGGAGACTGATCGTCCGCGGAAGGTCTGTGCGCATACAAGAGTATGTTTGGATCGAATTGTACTGATTCTTGGTTGATTGCTTCTAATGGGCTAGCAACATGCAACGAACAGCCCTTTGCTTTCGAAACCAGAAAGACAAGTGCAGTGCGAATGTCGTAATCCTCATCGACCAGCAGAATGCGATAAGGCACGGGTACTCGTCGAATCATGCGTGATCACCCAGCAAGCCGCGTCCAGCTTGATGCGCGAAATCACCGAACCCGGCATCGTGAATGTAGGCACGACCTTCTCTGTATGCGTCCATGTTCAACTTTGATATTATTCCGAAAAGCCGCCGAAACAAGCCGCATGTGTTGTAGAAAACGTGGTGGGGCGGGCTTTCCTGCCCGCCCCTGGACCTATTTTGCGGCAGGATCGGGTTGCATGATCCCGAACATGTTTCCTTCCGGATCGTGAAAGTACGCAAGATACCCGACTCCCGGAATGGGCATCTTCGGAACCACAATCTTTCCGCCTTTCAACTCAATATGGCGGACAAATTCGTCCACTGAGGCGACTTCGATTGTATTGACAACAGGAGCGCCCGGATGTTCACGGCGCATCAGTCCTCCATCGATTCCCCGTTGTTCCTCTCCAGTTTGGACAAGCCAGTATTCCATTGGTCCTTCCCATTTCTGGAACTTCCATCCAAAAACATCGCTGTAAAATTGGATGGCACGCTCCGGATTGTCCGCCGGAACTTCAAAGTGTACAACTCTTGGCATATTCTCTCCTTACTTGATTGGGGGCGCATGGAGTGCGCCCATTTCCCGATTCAAGAACGCACACCGTGCGCCCCTGCGCCGAATTTTTGCGTTGCGTAACCTACGATGATTCCCAGAATGCTGCCGGGGAGCATGATTTCAAAGTAATAGTGTTTTCCGTTCGGATCCGGAAAAGATGCAACGATGTACGCCAGAATCAATCCCACAGCAAGTCCAAAGACGATTCCCAGCGGCAACGAATTCACCTTGCGCGCAAAGAACCCGATGGCAAGTCCGGTGATGATTCCTTTGATCGTAGATCCAATCACGATTCCTACAATTTGCGGAGCTGCTTCGGGCGTAAACAGCGCCGTGAGTCCATCGAAAATTCCCAGGATTCCTCCCAGGATCGTTCCTAACAAAACTTTATTCATTCCTATTTTCCTCCTCAGTCTTTCTATTCAACAAAATCCGAAATCTCTTTAAGGAATCTCTTCCTGCTTGACAATGCTTTCATTCTACAAAGAAAATGTATTATGGCCAGAAGGGATACGGAAACGGGGATCGGAGGTCCGGGCGGCAAATTTCCCGCAACCCAATGGTCTGCGATTGCTGCCTTGCGAAGCGGCCAGACTCCCGCTCGCGATCAGGCGCTCGAAGTGTTGGTGATCCTCTACTGGAAGCCGGTATACAAGTACCTTCGGATCAAATGGCGCAAATCGAATGAAGACGCAAAGGACCTCACACAAGCTTTTTTTGTCCGGGCCATCGAAAAAGAGTTTTTCCGTAATTATGATTCTAAGAAATCGCGATTCCGGACATTTTTGCGTACGTGTCTGGATCGTTTTGCCATGAACGAGGCGAAGGCGGCGCGTACCGTGAAACGTGGCGGGAATGCGCTTTTTCTTCCCCTTGATTTTCATCAAGCAGAAGCGGAACTGAAGCGTGTGGAGCTTTCTCCGGAGGAATGTTTTGAAAAAGAATGGATCCGCAGCTTGTTTTCGGCGGCCCTGGATCAGTTTCGGCGTAATTGCGATGAGACCGGCAGGCAAGCTCACTTTCTGCTGTTTGAAAAATACGATATCGATCGCGATCCTGCCGCGAAACTGTCCTACAATGAACTGGCGTCTGATTTTGGAATTCCTGTGACCGCTGTCACCAATTATCTCGCGTATGCCCGGAGAGAATTTCGCAAGGCCGTTCTGCAGAAACTGCGCGAGACCACAGGCAGCGAGGCGGAGTATCGCAGTGAAGCGCGGCGTTTGTTTGGAGCGAGAATCAAATGAACTGGTTGCCTGATGACACACTGGATCATCTGCAGCAAGTAACCGGTGAACCCGATTTTACCGGCACCAAATATCGCATTGTCCGCATGCTGGGGCGGGGTGGGATGGCAACTGTGTATCTCGCCTATGAT
>CAZDDB010000253.1:0-5819 GCA_964504105.1 uncultured Acidobacteriota bacterium | reverse complement strand
TCGCTCGCGCCTCGCCATCGACCTTGCGGGCCAGCAGCAAAATGGGAAGTTATTTCTGCGCAGGCCCTAAGCACGAAGCGTTTCATTCAATGTGCGATGGGCCTCGTCCTCTTGTTTCTACAACTGACCGGTTGTGCCGCACAGAAAGCGTATCACCGCGCGGAAGAGGCATCTCGCAGAGGCGAATGGGACCGGGCTGTGGGGCAATATGTGATGGCGCTGAACAAGAAGCCGGATAATCCGCAGTATCGGGCCGGTTTTGAACGTGCGCGACTTGCCGCATCCCAGTTCCATTTTCAAAAAGCCAAACAACTGACGGAAACCAAAAACTTCGAACAGGCCATTATCGAATATCAGATTGCGCTCGATTTCGACCCTACCAACCAGTATATCCATAACGAACTCGGAAAGGCGCGCATCCAATATGAAAAGGAGCTCAACAAGGAAAAGCTGACTGCGATTGAAAAGGCTAAAGAAGAAGCAAAAAAGAAAATGCAGCTGTACAAAGTCCTTGGTCCGGAAGCGGAGACCACCATCCAGTCGCTGCGCTTTCATGATGATAGCCTCAAACACATTCTTGATTCACTCGGAGCGCTGGCGGGGATCAACATTGTTTATGACAGCGATTTTCGCGATCAGGAATTTACCGTGTCGCTGGACAACATCACATTCCGCAATGCGCTGGAACAAATTCTTACCGCCAACCGGGTCTACTATAAACCTCTGGACCAGAGCACGATCCTGATCATTCCGGACAATCCGCAAAAACGCCGTCAGTATGATGAGCAGGTAATTCAGACTTTTTATCTGAGCAATGCGGAGCTGAATGACGTTCTAAACCTGATCCGCAGCGTGATGCAGATCCAGCGCATCGCAACCAATCCTCAATTGAACGCCATCACCTTGCGCGATACGCCGGACAAGATTGCGATCGCGCAAAAAATCATCGAAGCAAATGACAAATCCCGCTCTGAGATCTTGATGGATATTGAAATCCTGGAGGTCGACCGCGACCAGGCCTTGAAATACGGGGTCGATTTATCCAGCTATGCCGTTACACAAGAACTGATCGTGAATCAAGCCGGAGATAGCACACCTGCCGGTGTGTTTTTTGGCAATCAACTCAAGGCAATTGATTCTGCAGCGTGGCGTTTTACCGTTCCATCGATTGTTTACAATGCGCTTGCCGCAGACCAGCAAACAAAGCTGCTTGCAAAACCGCAAATCCGCGCTTCCGAAGGGCAGCAGGTCACGGTGCGGCTCGGCGACCGCGTTCCGATACCGGTGACTGTCATTCAAACGCAGGTTCCCACTTCAGGCATCCAGACATTTGCGCCGACTACGACTTTCCAGCAGCAGGATATCGGTATCAATATAGATGTCACGCCGCGCGTGCATCACAATCGCGAAATTACGCTCACGATGCGATTTGAGCTGACCTCGATTACTGCGCCTGGTGTAGGCGCAACGCCGCCAACCATCGGAAACCGGACCGTCAATACGGTCATCCGCCTCAAAGATGGGGAAACCAACCTTCTCGCGGGTCTGATTCGCCGCGACGAACGGAAGTCGCTTCGCGGAATTCCGGGAATCATCCATATTCCCGTTCTACGTGACATCTTTGCATCAAACGACAAAGCGCTTCAGGAAAAGGATATTGTGTTTACTATCACGCCTCACATTCTCAGGACACCGAATATTACTGAAGAGGACCTGAGTCCGATCTGGATCGGCACCGAAGATGACGTGAGGCTCAAGTCCGCGCCTCCGATCAGTGTCTTCGAACGGGAAGACGCAAGAAAAGAAAAAGCTGCTGAAGATCTCTTGGAAGAGAGCGCGCAGTCCGTTGAACCCCAACAGGAACCGGAAAAAGTCCCGAGTGAAGTGAAGCCGGAAGAAAATCACAACGCGCCTCCTGACAATAAAGTGAAAGAGGAAACTCAATTGGAAGAAAGACCCGGAGCGGTCATTCAACAGGAGAGATCAGAGGAGGCAACCAGACCCGAAGCGCCTTCAGTGGTGCCTCCGGTCACCGGACCGGCGCCCACGAAAGAGCAGGCAAACGCAGTCATCAGCTTCGTCTCCCCCGATCTCAGCCCGCAGATGGATACGGATGTGATTGTCCATGTGAGACTGGAAAATGCCGCGAATGCGGGAAGCTTGTTCCTGTTTTTCAATTTTGATCCATCCGCTCTGGAAATCAGAGAAATAACACCGGGCGCTTTTGTGGCTGCAGGCGCGTTTGCCAAGAGTTTTGACAATGGCCGCGGAACTGTCAATATCAACGCAAACCGCAATTCCGGAGGAGAGGCTTCGGGGATCGTTGCCACGATAATTTTGCACAGCTTGAAACCCGGTCCAACGACATTGAATTTGAATTCAGCGGTGATCCGGAGTCCGGAGGCTGCTGTAATTCCAGTAACATTTTTGCCGTTTACAATAACGGTTCGCTAAGTATAAGGATGAAGGCAGAAGGATGAAGGATGAACGAAGTGCCGGAAGCGAGTCGGTAGCGCGGGCTTCCAGCCCGCCAGATACGGCTTTGCACGAATTTTCTACGGCGGGCAGGATGCCCGCGCTACCATATGTGCCAGTCAGGATCAATCAAAGCGGAACCACTTTTATTGAGCTGCTGGTAGTGATCGCGATCCTATTGATTCTTTCGGCGATTGTGTTGCCTGTGGCACGCTTTTCGATCCAGCGTGAGAGGGAACTCGAGTTGCGGCGCAGTCTCAGAATTCTTCGCGACGCCATCGATGCTTATCATGAAGCGGCCATGCCCACTACTCCCGGAGCAGTACCGAAAATTCAGGTGAAGTTCGGCACCGATGGCTGGCCTCTCACGCTGGAGGCCCTCGTGGAAGGAGAAACCGTGATTGGAGATGTCAGCGGTAAGAAGATGCGTTTCCTCCGTCGAATTCCCAAAGACCCAATCGCAAATGGCTATGAGTGGGGACTTCGTTCTACCCAGGATGAGCCGGACTCCACTGCTTGGGGCGGAGAGAATATCTGGGATGTTTACTGCAAAGCAAGGATCCTTTCGCTCGATGGAGTCACTTATTACAACGAGTGGTGATTTATGAAATACCCAAGAATTGAGAACGGCTATACCCTGATTGAGTTATTGATCGTGCTGGCCATCATCGGACTGCTTGTGTCCATCGCTTTGCCGCAGTACAAAAATGCGCAGGAAAAAGCGAAAGAAGCGGTGTTGCGCGAAAACCTGTTCCGGATGCGCGAAGTGATGGATCAATACAAATCGGATAAAGGAAAATATCCCTCCTCTTTGCAGCAACTCGTGGATGAAGGATATTTTCGAAAGATGCCGTTAGATCCAATTACAGGGCGGGACGACACGTGGGTCGAGGTTCCGGAGACTGCAACGGAAAGCGCGGATCCGAACGATCAGCCTGGAATCTGGGATGTGAAGAGCGGAGCCCCGGGTGTTTCGAAACTCGATCTGACAACGCCGTACGGTGAAATGTAGGCGAGTGTAGCGTTCGTGTCCGTTCGATACTAAACTAAATATTCAGATATGAAATTAAACCAGCAGGGTTACACACTCGCAGGGGCCCTTTGCCTGCTCGCCGTGATGTCCATCTTCATGGCGCTTTCGGTTCCGCTCTGGCAACGCGTGAAGCAGCGTGAGAACGAACAAGAGCTCATCTTTCGCGGCAAGGAATACGTCGAAGCAATTGCGCGTTATCATCAGAGATTTCATACCTACCCGGCGGATCTCGAAACCCTGGAAAAACAGAGATTTATCCGCAAGCTGTACAAGGATCCGATGACCAGAAGTGGAAAATGGAAGATCCTGACTCCCAATTCCGTAATTGAAACGGGAGAAGCCGGGAAGGTGAATGACCCTGCAAAGAAGAAGGACCGGAACCGGGATGAACTGGAACAGGAAAATGATCGCGGCAATAGTTCCACCCCCTTTGGATTCGGTGAACAGGAACCTCGCGAGGATGACGGCAAGGACGAAAAGACAGATTCCGATGAAGAGCCGGAAACGGAAACGGTGGGACCTGTGGTGGGCGTGGCCAGCCGAAGTAAGAAAGAAAGTATGAAGGTTTATAATGGCCAAACCACTTACAATAAGTGGGTGTTCGTGTTTGCCGTTCAGCAGCAACCGATTCAGCCGCAGCCGCCCGGAGGAAAGAAACCGCCAAAGGGAGGTAAGAAACCGGCAAAGCCGAATCAGGGCCCGGGGACTTCTCCCAACCCGCAAGGACAACCTCCCATTCCGGATGATGAATCCGAGTAGATATGTCCGGAAAGTCACGAACCGATTTTGTCAAATATCTGGACCTCGGCAGCAAAACTCTGCTGATGTATTCGGAGAACCATCCGCGCACGCAGCAGGTGATTCAGCAAGGCATGGATGAGATCGAGGTAGTCCTGAAAGAGAAAGAGAGCGCTACCATCAGTGTGACTGAAGGGAATCTGCTTGTGGAAGGGGAAATGGTGGAGAAGGGAAATCCCGTGCTGGATCGCCTTTCTCGTGATCTATTCATGAGGAATATCCACAGTCTCACGTTCCAAAAGGGAATTACACGGGAGGAGTGGGTTTCGCTCTTGCGTCATTTGAACTTGAAGCCGCAGAAAATGCAGGAACAGGGCGGGCTGGAAAAAATACTGTACAACGAAGGCGTGAAATCGATCATAGTCAACAAAATCAAATACGGAGTGATCACAGGAGGGGAAACGGCAATCAATCAGGAACTTGTATCAGAACTGCTGTTCACCGTGCAGACTTTGCTTGCCGGGCGTGTGGACGCAGCTTCTACGGCGGAAAGTCTTGAGCGGACGCTCGATCATAGTACCACCGGGGATCCGGCAGGCTTGCTGTTCAACATTTTCCAGACGATTGCCCAGCGCGCGCCCGGCCTTCAGGAACCGGAGAAGCAGACACCCCTGCGCGAAAGATTCACACAGATGTACCGTTCCTTCACCCCAGCAATGCAGGGGAAGCTGTTGATTTCTGCTGTGCTTAAGAGCGGCGCGCTGCCTGCCGGGCTGAATGAATTCTATCGCGATTTGTCTCCCCAAGAACTGGAGACGTCGATTTTTTCAATGACCGAGCAGCAGATGGTGTCTGCAGATCTGAAGGAATTCTTCGCGGCGGTTCAGAAGGAGCAGTTGATCTCCATGACCGAAAAAATCGAACAAAAAATGATCGAACTCGGCCTCATGGAAAAGAAGGCGCCCCCCGTTTGGGAACAGTTGTTGAAGAAAGGAACTCTGAGTCCTGAGGACCTTGATTCTGCCCCCGGCCTCCTGCAAGAACTCCTTGCGCAAGGGAACGAGAATGATGCAGACCGTTTATCCAAGCGTGTGTTCATCTGTCTGAGCGCCGGTTCTGCGCCTCAAAAAATTGCGACAATCAAGATGATCCCCTCTCTCGTTAGGGTTCTTTCCGCGAATGAGAAGTGGAAGAACCTGGAGACATCCCTTTCGCTTCTGGCGAGTACCTGTTATCGGAAAGAAACAAGCGCGGATGTGCTGGAAGCCTGGCTTGCGCTTTTCTTGAGCTCGTTTGAGGGGAACTTCAGGGCAGACAATTTTTCTGCATGCGATGAGTTGATCTCTACGATTCGATACCAAACGCACAAGAATGTGAATCTGAATCAAAGGCTTGAGACAGAACTCCAGGAACTTTCTCCCCTCCTCTCGGGTCATTTGAAACGCGCCGGTTCCGGGACCGAAACATCTTTCCAGTTTCTGAAATCTTGCGGACGGGCAGGTGCAAGCTTTTTGCTGGATTCTCTGGCAGAGGAAGAAGATACTCAAGCCCGCGCCCACTGGATCAATCACGT
>CAZDDB010000252.1:0-5910 GCA_964504105.1 uncultured Acidobacteriota bacterium | reverse complement strand
CACTTTACAGTTGCGCCCTTTCCCGGCTCTGAGTATTGCCTGATCGTGGGCGTCAGGCCGGCTATGGATCTGGTCGGAGTAGGCCGATACCTTCCACTGTTGCAGGAACTCGGCATTCAAGCCCTGAAGGCAGGCTCGAAGATTTATTTGATGTCTATCGAGCTGAACCTTCCTGATTTCACTACACTTCAGTTCGGACCCGCGCTGCCGGAGTTCCTCGCACTGAAATCACAGCACGATCCAAAAGGGCTTCTCAATCCGGGCCTTTTTGCTTGATCAGTTGCTAACAATTTCCCCGGGTAGATTCCATACGGTCTTTGCGAATCAATGATAATCTGTTTACCCGATGTTTGAAATTCCCTATTCGCCAAAAGATGCAACCAGCATTCAATTGCTGTTTACGCGAATCGCGAAGAAGTATGACCGCACCAATCGCATCATCTCGTTCGGATTGGATTCGGTGTGGCGCAAAAGGTTTGTGCGGTTGTTTGTAGACCGCCAGAAAATTGTGGATGTCTGCTGCGGCTCCGGCGCCCTGATTCCGTTGCTCGGAACCAGGATACTCGCTGGATTGGATTTCACCCGTGCGATGCTTTCCATCGCGGCTCAAAAGCAGCCACCTGCAAGACTTGTTGAGGGAGATGCGCAAAAGATCCCATTCGTTTCAGGAACTTTCGATGCGGCCGTAATCGTCTACAGCATTCGAAACATCCCGGACGTTCCGCTGGCGCTTAAGGAACTTTACCGCGTTCTTTCTCCAGGAGGGTTGCTGGGAATTCTGGATTTCGGGGTCCCGAGGAACAAAATCCTCGAATCTTTATATCTAATATATTTCAAGAGGGTCATGCCGTTTCTTGGAAGCCGTGTGGCTGGAGATCCGAGTTCCTATCACTACTTTGTCAACTCGGTTATCAACTTTCCGAAGCGCGAAGCGTTTCTGCAATGGATGCGGGAAGCTAGCTTTCAAAATTGCCGGTATGAGGAATATACGTTGGGCGCCGCGATCTGCTACCTGGGTGAAAAGGCTTAACCGCAAAGACCGCAAAGACCGCAGAGTGCTGCAATGCATAGTGTTTTCTTCGGTCCGCTTCGCGGTCTTTGCGGTCTTTGCGTTTAATCCCCCAAAAAAAAGGGCAGGCACAAGGCCTGCCCTTACCACTTTTTGTAGGATTTAATACATTCCGCCCATGCCGGCGCCGGGGCCGGGCATAGCAGGCTGCTTTTCGTCGTCGTCCTGAATTTCAGAAATCAAGGCTTCGGTTGTCAGCATCAGCGAAGCGATGCTGGATGCATTGGTCAAAGCGATGCGGCAAACCTTTGCCGGATCGATGATTCCCGCTTCCATCATGTCTTCCACTTTTTCGTTTGCCGCGTTAAAGCCGGTTGTCGCTTTCTCTTTTTTCAGTTGTTCCACGATTACGGAACCCTCTGCGCCCGCATTGGCTGCGATTTGACGGACAGGTTCTTCGAGTGCGCGGCGGACGATGTTCACTCCAATTTGCTGATCGCCATCCATCTTCAGCTGATCCAGAGATGCAATCGCCCGCAGATAGGTAACGCCGCCGCCCGGAACAATTCCTTCTTCCACAGCGGCTTTGGTTGCGTGCATCGCATCCTCCACGCGGGCCTTCTTCTCTTTCATTTCCGTTTCGGTGGCTGCGCCGACTTTGATCACCGCAACGCCGCCGACGAGCTTGGCCAATCTTTCCTGGAGTTTTTCGCGATCATAATCGGAAGTGGTGTCTTCCACCTGTTTCCGGAGCTGTTTTACACGCCCTTCAATGTCTGCGCGTTTTCCGCGTCCCTCAACAATCGTCGTGTTGTCCTTGTCAATCACGATCTTCTTGGCGTGTCCGAGATCTTCCATTTTCACGTTTTCCAGCTTGATTCCCAGATCTTCGGAAATAACCTTACCGCCGGTCAGGACCGCGATGTCTTCAAGCATCGCTTTTCTGCGATCGCCGAATCCAGGCGCTTTGACTGCAGCCGCATGAAGCGTGCCGCGTAATTTGTTGACAACCAGGGTTGCCAGCGCTTCGCCTTCGACTTCCTCGGCGATAATCAGGAACGGTTTGCCCATCTTGGCTACCTGTTCCAGAACCGGTAGGAGGTCCTTCATCCCGCTGATTTTCTTTTCATAGAGAAGAATCAGCGTATCTTCCAGAACGACTTCCATTCTTTCGGGGTCGGTGACAAAGTAGGGAGAGAGATAACCGCGGTCGAATTGCATTCCTTCCACGACTTCCAGCGAGGTCTCCATGGACTTCGCCTCTTCCACGGTGATGACGCCGTCTTTCCCGACCTTCTCCATCGCCTGGGCAATAATGTTTCCGATGGTTTCGTCGTTGTTGGCGGAAACCGTGCCAACCTGGGCAATCTCCTTTCCTTTTACCGGGACGCTCATTTTCTTGATGTGCTCGATAACCTCGGCAACCGCTTTCTCGATTCCACGCTTGAGGTCCATCGGATTTGCGCCGGCCGCCACATTCCTGCAGCCTTCGCGATAAATCGCCTGTGCCAGTACAGTTGCGGTGGTAGTGCCGTCACCGGCAACATCGCTCGTCTTGCTTGCGACTTCGCGAACCATCTGTGCGCCCATATTTTCCCACGGATCTTTCAGCTCAATTTCCTTTGCAACAGTCACGCCGTCCTTGGTGATCGTGGGCGAACCAAATTTTTTGTCCAGAATGACGTTGCGACCCTTCGGACCGAGGGTAACTTTTACCGCATCGGCCAATTTATTCACGCCACGAAGGATTGAGTGGCGTGCTTCTTCACCATATTGAATTTGTTTCGGCATGGTTCCTCCCTCGCCTCAGTGTTTGATCACGCCAAGAACTTCATCTTCGCGCAAAATGATGTATTCAGTATTGTCGAGTTTTACCTCGGTGCCGGAGTACTTGCCAATCAAGACCCGGTCTCCAGGTTTGACGTCCAACGGAATTGTCTTCCCGTCTTCCATGATTTTTCCGTTCCCTACAGCGATTACTTCCGCTTCCAGGGGTTTCTCTTTTGCAGTGTCCGGAATGATGATTCCACCCCGGATCTGTTCCTGCTCTTCGATCCGTTTTGCGAGAATTCGATCATGCAATGGTCGAATTGTTGTTGCCATAATTGTTCCTCCACTTTAAAATTTCGGACGTTCGCCGAAACGAATGTCCGTTCATTGTTTTGATTTCAGTTCGAGTTGCTCTGGCCGGGTTATCTGGAACGAAACCCTGCCGGAAAAATGTTAGCACTCACCGGCATCGAGTGCTAATAATAGCACAAACGGCGGGGAATATGCAACCGCTTCAGCGGAGATCGTTTCCCGTCAGACGGGTATAGATTTCGCGGTATTTTCGACTGGTTTCCAGGATTACATCGTCGGGAAGCTCGGGCGGCGGAGGCAGTTTGTTCCAGCGGATTTTTTCCAGATAATCACGTACATACTGCTTATCCAAACTTTTTTGAGGCCTTCCGGCTGCATAGTCATCGTTGGGCCAGAAGCGGGAAGAATCAGGTGTGAGCGCTTCATCACAAAGGATGATGTTCCCTTCAAATACGCCGAATTCAAACTTGGTGTCCGCGATGATGATGTCGTGCGTTTTCGCGTAGGCTGCGGCCTGTGAATAGAGCTTCAGAGTCAATTCCTTCAGCGCGCGCGCGGTAGATTCACCGGTCATCCCCGCTGTTTCTTCAAAGCTGATGTTGATGTCGTGACCTGTTTGTGCTTTTGTGGCAGGCGTAAAGATCGGCTCAGGAAGGGCGTCCGATTCGGTTAATCCGGAGGGAAGAGCGATGCCGCACACGGCGCCCGTTTCCTGGTACTCTTTCCATCCCGACCCGGATAGATAGCCGCGCGCAACACATTCCACCGGAAACATCTCCGCCTTCTTCACGATCATGGACCTTCCTGCCAGCTCCGGATATTTCCGGAGCGCGGCCGGGTATTTTTGAATATTGGCTGTGATCACGTGGTTCTCCACAACATTTCGCAAGTGTTGAAACCAGAACATCGAAATCTGGGTGAGTACTTTTCCTTTGTCAGGAATCGGGTTGGGTAAAACGAAATCAAATGCGGAGATGCGGTCGGACGCAATGAACAGGAGCGAATCTCCCAGATCGTAGATGTCCCGGACTTTTCCGCGTGCCTTGAGCGGATATTCCTGAATGCTGGTTTGGATCACGGTATTCATAACAGACTCCTGATGATTGAAGGACAGGAAAGTATAATCTTGATGGGAAAGTTTCCGCAAGGCCGATTCACCAGAACGGGAACCATTATGACGCAAAGAAGCGAAGAAAGTAGATCGCACAAAGTGCGTAGAAGAATAGTTTGGCGGTGCGCGGAGAGCGCTCCTTCCATCTATGCCATGCAATCCCGGTACCCACCATCGAAGAAATAAGAAGGAACGAAATTGAGAAAGATTGGCTGTGTGTCAGAACAGCTCCCACATCGCGGGAAACGTAATACGGGGTAAAGGAAGCGCCGTAAACGATCACCAGGTGGAGTCCGTATACGAGAAGCGATTCCTTTCCAGCCGTGTTCAGCCAGGACTCCTGAGGCTTTCGCGTCCGTTCATACCACCAGAAAGCAGCGAGCATCAGGAATATGAATCCCATCTTGAGCATGAAATGCCGGGGGCTTGAGCGAGACGGATCCGCATACGTATGGTACTGCCACGGCGCATAGAACAACGCAAAAGCGCTAACGAACATGATCGCTCCGCTAATCGCGATCACTGCAAAGAATGTTGTCTCACGGTTTCCCGCTTTTGCTTTCTGATAGATCCAGCAAACAAAGGCTCCGAGGAATGCGAAGGCGGACCAGGGAAAAAGCGGAAACAACGCTCCGTGTTTCACATTGATGTAGTCGGCAAACGGCGGCGGTAAATAATCCCGCGGATCCATATCGTACAGAAATGGAGTCACAAACACATTTCCCAGAGCCAGAACGCAGAGAGTCCACATCGCCGGCTTCTGATTGCGAAGGAGAATGGTCAGAAAGAGAATGAAAAGCAGCGACAACGAGATCAGTTGCAGGACATCACACCGCAGGAAATACAAGAACGATTCCCCGCTGAGATTTAGCATCGACCGGAAGGACCAGACAGGCAAATGAAGCCAGAATGCCACTGCCAGGATGAAGAGCAGCCTGCGGACCTGCATCCGGACCGGTTTTTTAAAACGCAGAAAGGTTTCCCATTTCTTTTCCAGCACCAGCGCGATCGCAAATCCTGCGATAAAGATGAAGCCGGGAGCCACCATTCCGTTCAGCAGATTGAGATAGTGGTGGGCGCGCGTTGTGCGCAGAGCAGGGAGGATCGTCGTGTTCGTCACATGACCCTGCACCATGATCAGCACCATCAGTCCGCGGAACATGTCGACAAACAAGAGCCGTTGGCTGCCGGAGGAAGATCTTTTGATCATGCTCATCGCCTCGACGATTGTGACGCCGGAATATTTATATCACAACCACGATTTGGTCAAACTTGACATGCGACTGAGTCATTCTTATCTTTCATAATGAGTCCCCTCTTAATAGGCCTAACCTGGGCCCCGGAGTTCTTCCGGGGCCCATTTTTTGTGCCCACAAAAAGCGGCATGTGCGCTTCGCCGCCGCGAATAGATCTCGATGGAACGCGGGCGATCGAGTGAACCATTGCAGGGATTTCCAGAAAGGCGCAAAATCGTCTTTGTGACCTCCTCTGATGCAGGCAACACGTTCGGCCATTACCAGCAGCTTGTGCTCCTGGGGCAAGGTGGTATGGCCAAAGTCTACAAGGCTTACGACTCCTCTTTAGGCCGTTACGTCGCTTTGAAATTCATTCACGGTGATGATCCGGAATTGAGTGAACGATTCCTGATGGAGGCCCGCGCGCAAGCGCGCATTGAACATGATCGGGTTTGCAAGATCTATGAAGCAGG
>CAZDDB010000251.1:0-5960 GCA_964504105.1 uncultured Acidobacteriota bacterium | reverse complement strand
GCCGGCGTTACAAACAGATCCTTTGACACTTCGGTGCGTTTCATATAAGACTGGATCTATGGCTGACAACGCGTCCGATGAAGTCTTGATGCTGCGTTACAAGGACGGCGACTTGAATGCCTTTGAATTGCTGGTCGAACGTTACGAGCATCCGCTGTTCGCTTTCGTCTACAAGTTCTGCAGCAATTATCATCAGGCGCAGGATCTGGCACAGGAAGTGTTCCTCCGGCTTGTCAGATCATCCAAACAATACGAGCCGAGGGCCAAGTTTACGACATACATGTATACGGTTGCCCATAACGTCTGTATCGATCATATACGCAAAAAAAAGCGGCGAAGGGACGTTTCGCTATCCGATCCGATCCAGGCCGAGGATGGACTTACGATTGAGGATACAATGAAAGATGAACACGCAAATCCGGAAAAAGACTATCATCAAAAGGGATTTGAGAAAGCCCTTCACAAAGCGGTGGAGGAGTTGCCTGAGGAGCAGCGTGAAGTATTCTTATTAAGGGAACAGATGAATTTGCCATTCGACGAAATTGCCAGAATTACCGGATGTCTGCCCAGCACGGCAAAAAGCAGAATGCGCTACGCACTGCAAAGCCTCCGGCAGAAGCTGGAGAGCAAATTCTCCCTGGCGGATATTGTTTGAGGAAGAGCTGAACATGGATTGCAAAAAGGCTGAAACTGTCCTGGTAGATTACCTTTACCAGGAACTTTCGGCGCCCAAAATCGTAGAGCTGGAGAAACACCTGGAGGTTTGCGACGGGTGCTCCAGGACACTGGAAAGCTGGCGCGCGATCCATGAAGGATACAAAAAATCCGCAGAGGAACCGCAGCCGGCGCCTTATCTCAGACAGCGAATTATGATCGCTGCAAGAGAAGAGATGGAACGCCGACCCACGTTCACGGAACGGTTGTTTGCGCTTGCTAAACCAGCATTCATCTTGCCGATCGCAGTTTTTGCTGTTCTGACGATTCTTTTCTATCCACGGCAGGAAGCAAGGAAGATCGCGCAGGTACCGCCTAAATCCGCAGCGGAAGTGGCTGCTCCCGTGTCGATGAACCAACCAGAAGATTTCAGACAAAAAGAAGACAGGGGGCGCGCCACCGGTGGCTATTCCGGACAAATGGACGCAGACAAGCTCATCGCAAAAGACCGGGAGGAAGCAGCCGGCAAGAAGCAAGAATATGCGGAAACGGATACTCCGCAACACCGTTACGACTCACAGAATCTGTCCAAGCGTAAGAACGCCGAATTGAATGAAGAGATGAAAGCGGGAGAGGCTGCGCCCGAACCGTCCGCATCGGCTCCGCCGCCGGCAGAACAGATGGCGCAGAACACCAAATTGGAACAAGAAAAAAAGGCGCCCTCCATTGTTGCCAAATCATCCCTGCCGCTCTCACCAGAAACGGTTTATAAAGAATCACAGACAATGCTGGTGAATGACGATCTTCAAGGTTCAGCGAAAGTTGCTCAGCAAGCCATCGGACAGGACAGCAATAAATCACTCGCAACAGAGATCCATCAAGACGGAATCCGGTGGCAGCAAAACCGCGAATGCGAAAAAGCCATCCTTCAATTCAACCTCGTTGCCAACAACTACCGCGACTACTCCGCCATGGGAGATGTGCTCGTGCGTCTGGGAGATTGCTATGCCGAAATCGGTCAGACTGAAAATGCGCGAAAGACGTATCAACAATTGCTGAACTCGAAATCGTACAAAACGGTGGCGCAACAAAAACTCCAGCAGCTCAGCAAAAAAGTGAATTCACAGGAACAGCTCAAAGCCCTGGGATACGTCAGCGACAAGCAGTAGTAGAAAAATCAAAGATCAAATAAACAGCAGCAAATAAATAAAAACGCTTTCCCTGCACGGCCACACTTCCGTGAAGTCGTGCGCTTGCTCATCCCATCCACATCAGACCGCAACCGTGATCCTGCACTCTGAGACGGTTCTTTGCTTATTTCGTTATGTTTATTTGATTTTTGATATTTGATTTTTGATATTTAGCTCTTTTGGATGGATGCCGCGTTCTACATAAGAGATGGAGGACATCCAATGAAAAAGAGTATTTTCCTGATCGGTTCTTTCTTACTACTGGCCACCGTGGCCCTGGTGTATGCGATTCAGCATTTCAACGGAACAGGCGGGCCGACATCAGTCAACCGGTTCATTCCAAAAGGACAGAAACTGGACCCGGGCGCAGCCGTTCAGTTTGAATGGAAACTGGGCAACCCCTACCTGTTGAAAAATGGAGACGGGACTGTGTTCCTCGATCTTCGGGTCACCGGAAAAACGCTACCCAACCAGGACCGCAAACGCATGAACCTGGTCCTGGTGATCGACCGGAGTGGATCGATGGGCTCCGAAAATAAACTGGAGCAGGTCAAAAACGCAGCCGCGCAAATCATCAATAACATGAATTCCACCGATCGACTTGCGGTGGTGATCTATGATGACTCGGTTCAGACCCTGATCCCCTCCTCTTCCGTTGAAAATAAAGAACGGCTGAAGGAGCTGATTTACAGCCTGAGCCCCGGAGGCTCGACCAACCTTTGCGGTGGGCTGATGCAGGGCTTTGAAGAGGCGCGCAGGAACTTCAAGCCGGATCATGTGAACCGGATCGTGCTTCTTTCCGACGGTCTGGCCAACGCCGGGATCATCGAACCGGACCAGATTGCCGCTCAGGCAAAGCTGATCCGCGAACATTCGGTCTCCGTTTCCGCAATGGGAGTCGGGATCGACTACAACGAAAACCTGATGGCCAATATCGCCGATTCCAGCGGCGGTAACTACTACTACATTAGTAAGGACGTCAACATGGCGGACATCTTCCGGCGCGAATGGAACCTGATGCAAAGCACGGTCGCCTCTGGCGCAAGAATTACCATGGGTCTTGGGGAGGGAGTCGACGTGGTGGATGTGGCAGGATTCCAATATCAGACAACCGGCAACGGGCTCACCATCGAAGTGCCGGACATCTATAGCGGAGAAAGCAAACGGATTCTGGTACAGCTCCGCGCTCCTGCAGGCGCCACGCGAATTGTAGATCTGGGCGCCGGATCGCTGACATACACAGACCTTACCGGATCCGAACCGAAAATGGCCGGGGTGAATTTCCGTCCATCGATCCGCGTTGTGGATGACCACAAGCTGGTGGCCACCAACAACAACAGAGAAGTATCCGCAAAAGCAGCTTCCGTGAAGGCCAGCAAAGACATGGAAGATGCCTACCAGCGCTGGGAAGAAGGGGATAAGGCCGGAGCGTACAGCGTTGCCTCGACAGCGCTGGAACAACTGAAAGCACTGGGCTACGTATCGAATGAAAAGCAGGTGTCCCGGTACAACGGATTCATACAGAATATGGCTCCGAGTACGCCGGAACCTCCGATGGAAGCCAAAAAGGACTTTCTGAAAAAACAAAAGGAAGCGGAACGGAATGCGCAGCAATCTACCGCGCAATAGTGAGGTGACTCATGTGGGTTCTGGATGCAATTTCGGAATACGAACTGAGAAAGCCACTCCTGATATTAGGATTGACGCTGGGAGCAGGATTCCTGCTCCTGGCGTACTTTTTTTCTGTAAATCCGTTAGCCGAGCCGCTCATTTATGTGCTTGTGGCGCTCGATCTCTCATTGATGCAGACGCAAAAGCGGCATCCGCTGCGCGTTGCACTGCTGCTGGCGGGCGTTACCACGGCGGGCTACTGGCTGCTGGCGGCTCACTCGCTCCTGTTTACGGTTATCTTTTCCTTTCTGGCAGGCTTCGAAGTTTATCGTCAGTCTTTTCGTTGGTGGAGATGGCTGGTCTCGGCCGCGTTGCTGTTTGTATCTCTGCAGATCATCCCAGTCTGGCAACAGATGCTCCTGATGGAACAAATCGTTCCTCAAGTCTTGCTGCCGCTGGCGCATTCTCTCCTTTTCAGCTTCTGCATGTTGATCAGTTTTCTTGTCTATTCGCTCCGTAAAGATCCCGTTGAAGAGGCGGTGGACAACTATACGTGGAAGACGCCATCCGAACCGGCAACGATGGTGCATCAGACAAGAGACCTTTACAAACAACTGCGAACTCAGATTCCACAAAAGGATGCGATCCGTCAGGAACTGAGGGAGTTTGCCGAAAAGACCGTTCACCTGTGCTATCACTGGCAGCAGCTTTCGATTGAACTTGCCGGCAGTAATCCGGACGCGGTGGAGCAGCAGATCGCCAAACTGAAGGAGACGCTGGATTCCACTACCGATCCGCTGGCAAAAAATCAGTACGAAAAGGCCCTGGAAAACAGACGGAAGCAGAGGGAGCAGTTCCAACGGCTCAAGCTGCAGGCGGAACGGCTGCGGGCGCAAATCTTCAATACCACCACCGCCTTAGAAAATATGCGCTTTGCCTACGCCAACCGTGAATTCGCCAACAATAACGATAACGCGGAGACCATCGAGTTCTTTGTGAACATGGCAACCACGCGCACCGACAATGTTTCTGAGACCTCGGATGCATATCAGCGACTGCTGGCACAGGATTGAACGACGTCCATTTGTTCAATAGAGCAGGATGCGCCCATTTCTTTCAACGCGGCACGAGGAAGGTGCCCGCAATGCGGTCCTGAAGCGCGCACTCCGGCCGAAGCAACATGGAAACAAGTTCGATCAAGAGAGCCGCCCCTGGAATCGCGGCGGAAAGCCCGGAGGAGAGCGCGTTGACCCCGCAGGCGAAAAGATTCTATTCAGAATCGATTGGGCTCTGTATTCCTCTTACTCCTCTCAGCACGTGCGTATAGATCATGGTGGTGCTTACATCTTTATGTCCCAGAAGTTCTTGGACAGTCCGGATGTCATATCCTTGTTCAAGGAGATGTGTTGCAAAACTGTGGCGGAAAGTGTGGCAGCTCCGGGTTCCTTGATTTTTGCCTTTCGGATCGCGGTTTTTACGGCTCGTTGGAGTAAGGATTCCGACGCATGGCGCCTGCGTATTTTGCCAGTAACGGGATCGATAGATCTTTTCGTTGCGGGAAAAACGTACTGCCAGCCCCATTCCTTAGGGGCACTCGGGTATTTTCGTTCGAGGGCATCCGGAAGATAGACCTCTCCGAATCCTTGCGCGAGATCTTCTGTATGCAGGAATTGAACATGCTTGAGGTGTCCTTCGAGGGGTTGTTTTAATGAGAGTGGAAGCAAGGTAATTCGCGCATTTTGCCCTTTTGTATCGCGCACCCACGATTTGGGTGCGGTGAAGGTCAAGGTCTTTGACGCGCAGGCGGACACACTCCATCAGGCGAAGACCTGAGCCGTAAAGAAGGCTTGCCCTCAGCTTGTGGATACCGTTCATCTCGGATAGGACTGCTTTGGCTTGACTACGCGTAAAGATGACGGGAATTCTCTTCTTGATTCTAGGGCGTTCGACATGTTCGATCTGGGGAAGTTCGATTTGCAAAACGTCGCGGTAAAGAAAGAGGATTGCGGAGAACGCCTGATTCTGCGTGGAGGCAGAAACATGTTTGTCTGTTGCAAGGTGGGACAGAAAGTTTCGGATTTCTTCCTTTCCTAATCGCGCGCGATCCCGTCTATTACAAAACAAGTAAAAGCGTCTGATCCAGTTGAGGTAACTGTTTTCTGTCCGGAGGCTCAGGTGTTTGAAGCGGGCGGTTCTTCGGATACGGTCCGACAGCCGAGGTTTCTCTTCCATGATGCATAGATCTCCTTCCCGCCATAACCGAATTATACGTAAACGAGGCGTAAAAAACACCTTCATGGCTCTTTATCATGCGCCCGTCGTAAAAAGCAGCTTCAAGCCGCTTTTTGCGCCTGCTGTATAATGAGGCGTTCGCCGGCTCTATCAGTTCCGGTCGCAACGATCAATCCTGCATCTGGACCTGACTCCCAGGCTCTGTAATTCTGCTTAAATAGTCACGACAAATTGTAGTGATATTATTGTGTTTCCTGACAGTCCTAATCCCGT
>CAZDDB010000250.1:3427-5965 GCA_964504105.1 uncultured Acidobacteriota bacterium | reverse complement strand
CAAGCCCTTCGAGATTGAATCGATCCGGCACGAAATGGCTGCCCGCCGTGAAATCAGCCGCGACACAATGTCGCGATCGTGACGATCTGTCCCATCTGCTAATCTTCTTCTTCGTCGGACTCAGGGGCGGGTTGCTGCGCTCCGGAACGGATTTCGGGATGGCGGATTTTGCCGCCGAGATATGCGGTGCGCGCCAGTATGCCGCCAACGATCAGCCCGAAAACAAGCACTGCCGGTATGAACCATGCAGGGTAGCTGCCCTGTTTCCAGGAAAGGAAAGATCCGAATAGACTCAAAGCTCCCAGAGCAAGAATCGCAACGAATGCGAATTCGGCTGCTTCTTCATGTTCGTGGATATCATCTTTCGAAACGCCTGGTAGATGCTCGATCGCGTCCTCCGAAGGTTCGCCGGTAAGATACGTCGGAATCGAAATGAGCGCGGACAGGATAAAGATGCCTACAGCAGCTTTCTTCCATTCAGCGTTTTTCCGAACGATGGCGCAAAGCAGAAGCAAGATGCCGACGAGATTGGTCACAATCGGAATGTGGTTGAGTGTCAGATGGATATACGGATAGTTCATAGATCAGATCGCCTCCGGATGCTGTGATGAATCACACTCCAATAGTAGCACCAGCAGGCTGTTTTTCGTCTGGCGAAAACTTTGCTGTAAAGTGTCCCAGATACTCGGGTTTGTAAACGCACTGCAGGTTCGGGATCCGGTCCATGTTCTCTTTCAGTTGCGAAAGCACGTGTGCCACATATCGCAGATGGGTTTCGGTATAGGTTCGCCTCGGGATCGCCAGCCGCAGTAGCTCAAGATGCAATCCGCCTTCGCTCTGCTTCTGGGAAAACATGCTGCTTCCGAGATCACATGCGCGGATTCCTCCTTCCATGTAGAGTGAAACGGCAAGCGATTGTCCGGGCAGATGCCTGAAATGATTGCCGAAGAAACGGGTCGCATCGACATACACCGCATGGCCGCCAAGCGGAAGATAGACTGGAATCTCACATCGTTGAAGAAGCTGACCCAGGAAGTCGACCTGCCCGATCCGGTGAGAGAGATAATCCTCCTGTACGGCCTCCCACAATCCCACAGCCATCGCGCCCAGATCGCGTCCGGCAAGCCCACCGTATGTCGTAAAGCCTTCCATCAGAATCAGTATTTCATTCAAACGCCGGTAAGTATCTTCATCCCGCACTGCCAGAAAGCCGCCGATGTTACAAAGACCGTCTTTCTTGGCGCTCATGAACATGCCGTCTGCGTAAGAAAAGAATTCGCGGGTAATTTCGGTGATGGAAGAATGCGCGTATTTGACGTCTCTCGCCTTGATAAAGAATGCGTTTTCCGCGTGGCGGCAGGCATCTATGATCAGGGGTCTGCGGAAACTCTTGCAGATCTCCGATACCTTTTTTATGTTGCCCATCGAAACGGGTTGTCCGGCCGCGCGATTGTTCGTCACCGTCATCAGCACAAAAGGGACACGTTCCGAGTACGTTTTCAGGAACGCTTCAAGCTGCTCCGTATCGATATTCCCCTTGAAAGAGCAGGGATTCAGGACATCGTTCGCGCATCCCACAGGGATGTCGATCGCTTCCACTCCGTTCCATTCCAGATTCGCTCTCGTAGTATCAAAGTGAGCGTTCGAAGGCACGATATTCCCATGATGCGTCTCTGAGGCGAACAGGACCCGCTCCGCTCCGCGCCCTTGATGCGTGGGGAGAACAAATGGAAAACCGAACAGATCCTGTACGGAATCCCGAAACTGGTAATAGCTCTTTCCACCGGCGTAGGATTCATCTCCCTGCATCATGGCGGCCCACTGGTCGGAGCTCATTGCGCCCGTTCCGCTGTCTGTCAGAAGATCGATGTAAACAGTGCCTGCAGGAACTTGAAACAGGTTGTAGTTTGCTTCTTCCAGAACTTGAATCCGCTGATCCCGTGGAATCAACGTAATCGGCTCCACCATTTTTATCCGGTAGGGTTCGGGGACTGTCATGACATCACCTCCATTCCCGATGCGGGCGAACGCGGAGGCCCGCTGCTCCATACGTTTGGGGTCAGGCGCTCTGGCAACAAACAAGATACCTCTCTTCCGGAATGTTCTGGATTGAGGTGTATACCGTTTCCAGCTCTTCTGGTGTGAGATTGCGGTCAATCGCTGGATATAAGATTGCTTCCTCTTTCTGATTGTGGGCTCCCAACACTTCCAGGAGGTTCTGCTCCTCGCGGTCGCTGGAGGGATCAGCCTTCTGGACTTTTTTGTGAATCGATTCCAGATGCGCTGCTATCTCTTTGTGCTCGTTCCGCATCACATAGGTTGGGCCAAACTGCATTCCCGTCTTTTCCTCAAACAGCGGAAACAGGATTTCCTCTTCCCAAACGATGTGTCGTTGCAACCCGAACTTGAACGCAACAAAAAATTCCTTTGCGCGCGGGTAATCGGAGTGTTTCCAATTCTGAAAATTCTTGAACAGATCATCGAGCCGGTCATGGTCTTTTTCAAAGTATTCTGAAATGCTTGTCGTCATTTTTCTTT
>CAZDDB010000250.1:0-3327 GCA_964504105.1 uncultured Acidobacteriota bacterium | reverse complement strand
TGCCTCCATCCTTTGGTACCTAATCGTCTTCAGGAACGGTATAAGGGAAACTTTTCTTTACAGTTGCGGGTCTGAGCTTTGGGGGAAGACCATTCCGAAGATAATCGATCCATTCACGTACATCTTGTTCCTCAAAACGGCCGGAAGACCGCGCATCGATAACCACGCCACCATAAGAGTAGCGGTCACGGCTGAACGGGATGACGCTTTTCTTGTAAAAGAAGAAGAGGCATTTTGTCTGGGATGGAAAGAAAATACGAAGACGTGCGCGATTCGGCATTTCGTTGACCTGGTTCAGAAACCGGATTTCCATTCCTTGTGCCATGGGCAGCTTCTCTATTGTGATCTGGAGGTCAGCGACTTGCTGAAAAAACAGATGGAGGACAGGGAACTGGTCCTGATATGCTGCTGATATTTCCTGTTCCACACGCGTTTCCATGCTTCTACTCCGTTCGCAGGGCAGGCTGATCTGATTGTGGTTCTGCCATCTTTGAGTACCGGGTTGTATCTTTCCAGTTGTTCTTGTAGGCGGACGGGGCGGATTCATCGGCAAGGATTTTGCGGGGTTGCAGCTCTTTCTTAAAGATCATCCGGTATGCGAGAAACCGTTTTGCCTTGAGAAGCAATTCATTCATGTAGAAACGCGGAGTGCGGCGCGCAAGGTAGCGTCCATCATCCGGCTGAACGATCAGGCTTACTTCGATGTTGGGAGCAACACCGATGGGAATTCCTTTCTTGATGCACGATTTGTACATATGGTCCATCACTGCGATCATGTCTCCATACGGTGGCGCGGGATAATCCTCCATGTCCGAGCCAATGACCGGCCGGAAAATACACACGGTTGGGAAAGCGCCCACGTCCGTGATGTAATCAATCGCCCGAAAAGTGTCTTCCAGCGGTTCTACACCCGCGATGATTTCACCCGAACAGGACCCTTTCCCCAGTTTGTTGACCGTGTATTCCAGCGCGCGGAAGAATGATTTTTGACCCAGCGTTTTTTCCTTTCCGGGACAGAGATCCGCAAAGTAGGCCGGGTTGTGAAATTCGTAACAGAAGGAGAAATGGTTGGCTCCCAGATCGATGAGCCAGTCATATTTCCAGAGGTTTGGGGTGGGTACCATCTGGACTCCTACCAGCAGACCCACTTTTTCTTTGATCGCTTTTACGTACTTTGCGCCCAGCTCGAGATCGCGGTCATTCTGAAATCCGCTGTTGAAATGAACAAACGTGATTCCCGATTCGTGTTTGGCTGCCTGGGCAGTTTCTACAACATCGTCCACTTCCTTTTGCGCCAGCTCGTTGACGCCGACGTTGTAACCGGTAGTGCAGAACTTACAATTCAACGCGGGTTCGTGAAACCAGTAAGTGCAGGAATTGGAGATGTAAATTCCAAGATACGTCCCCTGCAGCACGCCTATGCGATGCATCGGAATGCCGCGCGAAGTCTTTTTTGTGTACCAGGCGGGCTCATAAGGGATAACGACATCGTAATTGATGGAATCGCCTTCATGGCGCACCTTGTAGTTTTCTTTTTCCTTCCGCAGGAGGTATGGAGATTTTTGCGCAAAATCCTCCTCAACCGGTACATTCATCCAGATATCTTTGAGGTCTCCGGGGATTACCAGCTCCAGGCCGCTTCCCAACCCGGCGCGTGTGCGAGAAAACAATCGACCGTCATCCCCGATCGTGCACGATGGATCGATCCGGATACCTTTACAAAAAAGATCAACCTCGAGTTCGGCCGGGTTCAAACTTTTCATCATTCGCCTACCTCCTAATCCTTGATCGTAAAGGCAAGTTGCATGCCAGCCACTTTGAGAGGTGATCTTCCCATTTTGGACGTACTTTTTGTCGTTCCATCCGACAATAAGTCACACTCCAAACAAACCGTTTGTACCGCTGGCGTCTCGCCGGCCAAAACAGGGATTCCTGCTCGAGGTCTGCCAGCGAGACGCTGGCGTTACAAATCGCGTGGCATGAAACTTGATACGCCTGTACTTGATGAAGCTGGAAAGTTCATGCGTGTACGGGCCGGTCTGGACGCGCCGGTTTGGGTGGGATCTTGGTGTAAACCTTCTTCCACTGGATCACAAACTATGCACTTTTGATTGCATTTACTGCCAGTATGGATTTACGCCTCCTTTGCGAAACGACAGGTTCCATTTTCCCAGCGGGAGTCAGGTCATTATCCAATGGTGTAAAGCGCTGCATTTGTGTTCTGCGCGAGACATCTGGATTCGCCACACAACTTTTTCGGGAAACGGAGAGCCAACGATGCATCCGCAGTTTCCACAAGTTGCAAGAGAGGTCGTGAAATGGCGCAACCGGCAGTTTCCGGAGGTCACGCTTGCCATTTTTTCGAATGGTTATCGCCTGGATGATCCGGAAATCCGCCGCGCTATGGACTTGTTTGACGAACCGGTGGTCAAATTGGATAGCGCTGTTCCCGAAACGTTTCGCCGGATCAATCAACCTCTCACGGCCATGACCCCGGATACGCTGGTTCATGCATTGAAAGGATGGAATCGAGTGATGATCCAAACCATGTTTATTCATGGTTGGAATGACTCACCGGAAGAGTTGGAACATTGGCGGGAAGCGCTTACCGAGATACGGCCCCGCGAGGTGCAAATCTATACGATCACCAGGCTTCCTGCCACTGCCGGCTTGATTCCAATCTCGAAAAATGAGTTGGAACAAATTGCAGAGGAAACCACCCGGCTTCTCGGGATCCCCGTCCGGGCTTATCCTTAGAACTTGAGATGACATCCGGCGTGCCGCGCGGTCTTTGCGGGGGTCGCGCTTTTTCTCGATCACATTCAAAGCCTGGCTCTTGTTTCCGGAAAGAGCATAGGCATTTCCGAGCCAACCTAACACGATCGGAGAATTGCCCAATTGAAAGACTTTGTGAGGGATTCGATTGCTTCAGGATAGCTGCCTTTCAACTCGTACAGCCGGCCGATTGAGAAATGTGACATGATTTCAAAACTTTATCTTGATTTCCGGAAGTAGAACTGAATTTCCAATCTTCGGCAGGAGGAACTTTTGCAGTCGGTCGTCTTTCCAGCAAAGCCACCGGAGGGATGGATCTTCCAGCGGACGATGAAACCGGAAAGAAACAACTGCGGGACGGCCGTCCCCAGTAATGCTAAGGACCTCCGCCTGGTAATCGGGACGGTCTATGCGATCCCCCTGATGGAAACGGTTTTCGCTCGCGAGCAGACGGTCGAGCGGTCTAGCAACGAATCCATTGTCAGGAGTGATGACCAGCGTGTTGAGGTCCTTGCGATAGATCCGGTTGCCGTCGAACATCGAAGCAAGCTG
>CAZDDB010000249.1:0-6000 GCA_964504105.1 uncultured Acidobacteriota bacterium | reverse complement strand
TTTCGCGCGAGGCTCCCATAACCGAATTATACGTAAACGAGGCGTAAAACGCAGCTCAAGCCTTCTTTTATTTCACCAATCGTAAAAGACAGCTCCAAGCCGCTTTTTGCGCTTGCGGTATAATGAAGCGTTCGCCGGCTTTGGGAACAAGGCACCATGCGACCACCTGAAATATTCATAATCCGCGATCAGCCGATCGCCCTTGAAGAATGGAAGGCCCTTATCAGTCATTTAGCCGAATGGGATTTGCCGGAAATCGTGCACTGCGTAACGCTTGATGGCAAGGAAATCTCGTCCCCGGGAAAAGGGTTTGCCTGGTGGAATGGTCATAGCTCCGGCCAGCCCGTCCCATTCGATTTTGCTGATGGTCGGATTCGTTTAACGGAACCGGACCACGAGACGGTGACACAGGCCAGTAAGATTGCTTCGCTCCTAAATGCAACAGTCGTTTCGGAAGAGGGAAAGAAGTTGTAGGCGAAAGCCGGCGAACAAGTCGTTGGAGCCGACAACAACCGCACCTCACTCAGTCTTGCTGCTTGCAACGGGGTTCACGGCTATTTTCACGGGAATGTATTTTCGGTTATCATGATTCGTACTGGGGAGAGTAGCAAGCAGCAAGCCTTCGTTCAACGCGGCTGTTGCGGCTCAACTCAGGCGTTCGCCAGCGTGCTGCTGGAAACATATGTAACTGAGAGTTCTGGACGAATGATTGGAGGGGAAATGAAGCGAAGAGAATTTATTGCTGGTGCGGGAATACTGATCGGTGCCGCGGCGTCGATAAGCATATCGGCGGAAGAAGACATGGTGGCGCTAAAGCAGGCAATTGCGGATGTCTACTTCACCTTCTCTGTAGATTTCGACAAGCAGAAGTATCGGTCGCTCCTGACTGATGATTACCTACTGCTTGAGCAAGGTAAGCTTCTCGACATCGAGGGCGACCTTGCGTTGATGCCGACCCCGGACAGTGCCTACAAGCGAACCGACGCTTTCGACTTCCGGTCGGTCAAGGTTCATGGTGACATCGCTTATTTGGTCTATTTTTTGAAGTCGGAAATAACAGATAAGACCGGGACTCGGAATCGTGAATGGCTTGAGAGCGCGATTTTCCGAAGATCAGGCAGTCGATGGCTGATGGCGATGCTGCATTCGACCAGGATTATGGAGCCCGGCACGTAATCGACTGACCGCTGGCGAACAACTCGCGCCGTTGCCAAGCATGGTCGCCGGATCAGTATTCGAAGGTGTGGCTTGCAAGATTTATTGTCTATTTCGCCGCACACCGATAAGCCAGCCGCGCTTTTTGGCAACGTAAGCCTATGGTGGCAGATCAACAAGAAATTTGTTGAAGGAAACTCACAGGTTTTGTGACTCGCGGGGCCGAACAGGTTAAACAAGTCCTCTACCCCGAACACACTGAACCCATTCTCCTTCGAGTCGGAAAAACTCATCAGCAATCCAAACGTTTTCCTCTCCCTATCTCGTTTTACATCTCCAGATCTCCTTCTTACACTGGTTAAAAATGTTTACAATAGTTTGTCAACATTGACGGTGGTAGAGTCTAACGACTTTTCAGCACTTGGCAACATACAACACAATTGCAAGAAGCAGCAATAGCAGCAACGCATTTCCTACCAGCATCCGGATACGGCGAGACTTCTTTTCGGCAGAGTGAGCCGGCACTTCAACCGGTTGAGCATCTGCACTTTGCTGAAGTGCGCGGAGATCAAGGACAAGATCATGTGCGGACTGATATCGCTGTCTCGGATCCTTCTCCATACATTTCCGGATGATCCGCTCGATTCCAGGACCTGCCTGCGGATTGAAAAGCGCAATCGCCTCAGGCTGTGAATGGAGAATGTGTTCGATTGTTTCAACTAGACTTTTTGCCGTGAACGGACGCCTTCCGGTCGTCATTTCGTACAACAAGACGCCCAAACTGAATATGTCGCTGCGATAATCTACCGGCACACCGATAGCCTGCTCAGGACTCATGTAGAATACCGTGCCGATGGTCATTCCCGTTTCTGTCTGCGTCGTAAGACCCAGCTCGCCGCCAGGATCCACCAGTGAAGGTTCCATCAACCTTGCAAGCCCAAAGTCCAGCACCTTTACAAGATTTTCCCTCGTAATCATGACATTTCCAGGTTTGATATCCCGGTGAACAATCCCTTTCGCGTGTGCCGCTTCCAGCGCCTCCGCCACCTGGACCCCGATTTGTACAACCTCCGATATATCCAATGGCGCCCCCATTCTTCTATCCAGAGACTGGCCGTTGACATACTCCATGACAATAAACCGGATACCCTCCGTCTCTCCGACTTCCAGGATTTGCGCAACATTCGGGTGGCTCAATGCGGCAGACGCTTTTGCTTCACGTGAAAACCGCCTCAGCATACGCTGGTCCGCTGCTTTCTCCGCCGGCAACACTTTAATCGCAACTGTGCGTGTCCCATCCTGCGCGCGATACACCACACCCATCCCTCCGGATCCGATTTGTCCGGTGATGTGGTACCCCGCAATCGTGCGCCCGATCAAACTCTGCACCGCCAAACTCCTACCCTAATTTATATCAGACAATGGCTATTCGCTGAGAGACTGTAGTTGACAACCGAGGACGCATTCGGGTATCTTATGTGTCTATAAATTTTCGCCTGTAGAGGAGAACTATGCGTACTTATTTCCCAAAGGCGGGAGAAATCCAGAAGAAATGGTATCTGGTTGACGCCGAGGGTCAAATTCTGGGAAGATTGGCCACGTTTTTGGCCACAATCCTGATGGGCAAGACAAAACCGGTATACACCGCCCATGAAGATGTTGGCGACTTTGTTGTGGTGGTGAATGCGGAGAAGGTTGCGGTTACCGGAAAAAAAGCAACGCAAAAGATTTACTACACCCATTCGGGTTATCCGGGTGGCCTGAAGAGCGTTAGCTATCAAAAACTGCAAAAGAAGGCCCCCGAGAAAGTGATCCTGGAAGCAGTCTCCGGCATGCTGCCGAAGAACAAACTGCGAACTGTCTACCTGAAGAAACTCAAGGTTTACGCCGGTACGGACCATCCGCATACGGCGCAAAGCCCCGAAGTCCTTTCTCCCCGCTAAATCAATCATCTCTTGCTTTGATCCTGATTCTTGATCTCGCTCCGGTTGAGGTACAGCAAGAGTAAGAAGAAGGTATGAAGGAGGAACAGGTGCCCAATATTCAGTATTACGGCACGGGAAAACGCAAGAAGGCAATTGCCCGGGTCTATTTGAAACCGGGACAGGGAGGCTTTTCGGTAAATCGCCGGAAGCTGGAAGATTACTTTCCCGATGAAGCACTCAAGATCGTTGTAAAGCAGCCACTGTTGATTACAGAAACTGCGGACAAATTTGATGTGAGAGTCTTTACACTCGGGGGTGGAGTCACCGGACAGGCAGAGGCGATCCGGCTGGGGATTGCCCGCGCGCTGCTGAAGTTCAATTTGGAACTTCGCAAGAAGCTCAAAGATGCCGGCTTTCTAACCCGCGACGCTCGAGTCAAAGAACGCAAGAAATACGGACAGCCTGGCGCACGTAAAAAGTTCCAGTTCTCAAAACGTTAAGGATTTCACCACGGAGTGCACGGAGCGCACCGAGGATTTTATTTTCCTTACTCCGTGATCTCCGTGTTCTCCGTGGTGAATACGATTACGCAAAATCTGCCGCAGCGGTGGATGGCGCGAAACTCATTTCTTTCGCAGATGCGTTAGAAGACGCGCGAAAGAAGCTAAAAAGGAGGTAAATGACATTGGTCACGATTGGCTTAAAGGAATTGCTTGAAGCGGGTGTGCATTTCGGTCACCAAACAAAAAAACGCAACCCCAAAATGAAGAAGTACATCTATAACGAACGAAACGGGATTCATATCATTGATTTACAGCAAACTATCAAGCTGTTTGATGAAGCTTCCCGGTTCATGAGCAACACAGCCGCTCAAGGGAAGACGGTCCTGTTTGTGGGAACCAAGAAACAGGCCCAGGACGCGATCGCCGAGGAGGCGCAGCGGGCGGGTATGCCGTATGTAAATCAGCGATGGCTTGGCGGTTTGCTCACCAACTTCGTCACGCTGAAGAAGAGCATCAAAAAGTTCAGAGAGCTTGAAAAAATGAAAGTGGACGGCGATTTCGAGCATTTCAGCAAGAAAGATGCATCGAAGCTTGAAAGGAAATACAAGAAGATGGAAAAGCTCTTTTGCGGACTCAAAGACGTGGAAAATCCGCCTGATGCTTTGTTTGTCATCGATCCCAAGAAAGAAGGCATCGCAGTCAGCGAAGCAAAAAAACTGAACGTGCCTGTCGTGGCTGTTGTCGATACCAACTGCGATCCGGAATTGATTAACCACGTGATCCCCGGCAATGACGATGCGATTCGCGCAATCAAATTGTTTGCTTCCCGGATTGCTGACGCAGTACTCGAAGGGAAAAACCAGTTTGCCTCTACCGGAGTTCCCATGCCGATGGTGGAAGAGACACCTGCCTCCACGGAGGAGGCGGAGCATGCGGCAGAAATTCTGGACCAGGAGCTGCTGGAGATGAACATTACGAAACCGGGTTTATCCGAAGAACTGATAGAAGGCGATGAAGAAGAGTTTATACGTTGAGGATGGAGGTTTCTTCCAGTGAGTATACCTGCGGATCAAGTCAAAAAACTTAGAGATCAGACCGGCGCGGGGATGATGGAATGCAAGGCCGCCTTGCAGGAATCAAATGGCGATTTCGACGAAGCGATCACGATCCTGCGCAAGAAAGGCATCGCTACGGCAGCCAAAAAAGCAGGACGCACAGCATCCGAAGGAGCGATCACTTCTTACATCCATCCGGGCAACCGCGTGGGCGTGCTGGTGGAAGTCAACTGCGAAACCGATTTTGTTGCGCGCACAAAGGAATTTCAGGACCTTGCTCATGAAATCGCTGTCCAGATTGCGGCCATGGACCCCAAATTCAAGACACGCGAAGATGTGCCTGCCGAGCTTCTGAACCGCGAACGCGAAATCCTCCTCGGTCAACTGGCCGATAGCGAAAAGCCGGACAAGATAAAACAGCAAATCGTCGAAGGCAGACTTGAAAAATGGTACACGGAAACTGTATTCATGGACCAGTCCTTCGTGAAAGACGATACGATAAAAATGCACCAATTCATTACCAACCACGTGGCCAAGTTCGGTGAGAATATTGTCGTCCGAAGATATGTACGCTTCAAACTGGGAGAGTCCGCAGAATAGCGGTTCTTATGAAAACCGGTAGAAGCGAAGCACTGACACAATTTCCTGCCTACCGCCGGGTCTTGGTAAAACTGAGCGGCGAAGCGCTCATGGGAGAGCAAGGGTTTGGAATCGATCCTCAGGTCGTGAGTTATCTTGCCGAGGAAATTCACGATGTGATGCGCACCGATATCGAACTGTCTCTGGTCATCGGCGGAGGAAATATCTTCCGGGGCATAGCGGCCGGCGCAAAAGGGATGGATCGTGTTGCCGGCGATCAAATGGGAATGCTGGCCACGTTGATCAACGCGGTCGCGCTTCAAGACGCTTTGGAAAAACGCGGCCTGGTGACGCGTCTGCTCTCCGCCATTGAGGTCCGCACGATCGCAGAACCGTTTATCCGGCGAAGAGCCATCCGTCACCTGGAAAAGAAACGCATCGTCATCTTTGCGGCGGGAACCGGCAATCCGTATTTCTCCACGGATACTGCGGCTGCCCTCCGCTCCATGGAAATCAAGGCCGAAGTGCTGCTCAAAGCCACCAGAGTGGACGGCATTTACGACAAAGATCCAAATCTGAATTCAGATGCAATCAAACTGGACGAGCTCAATTATATGGAATTCCTGAACCGCGGAATCAAGGTCATGGATTCCACTGCAATCTCGCTCTGTATGGACAACCGTATGCCCATTGTTGTTTTTAATCTGAAACAACGGGGAAACATCAAAAAAGTCATTTTCGGAGAAAAGATCGGATCGATCATCCGGGGGTGAAACATGTTTG
>CAZDDB010000248.1:3069-6022 GCA_964504105.1 uncultured Acidobacteriota bacterium | reverse complement strand
AGTACGACATCGGACTGGTGGGGCCACAATTGCTGGCAGCAGAAAGATCCGTTGCATCTCTCGGTCTGGAGGAGGTTCTGAAGGAGCCGTCACTTCACGAGAAGTACATGGGTTCCCGAACTTCCAACATTCTTTTCTGGACGGCGTTATCGCTGGCCGTCATCGTTTTGTTTTTGATCATCTCGCGCCTGCTCCCGAAGAATCCTCAGCAAAGCCCGTAGGTTCTGTGTTTTTGTCCTATTGTTGGACACCGATTCTGCGTACCAGATCTTCAAAACGTGGATCTGCGTTCCCCGATCAAAGCAAGTTTGTAGTCATCGTAGTCGTCCAATGATGAAAAATTGAGGTAGCTTCAGACACGAGGGTCATGCCCACGCCTTGCGAATTAGTTCTTCCAGCAACCGCTCCCATCCCGTTTCAATCTCCCGCCCAACAAACAAGTAATCAATGAGACCTTGGTACTCAAGATCGATGAATCTTCCGAGGTCAGATCGACGGTAGCCCCATTGTTCTTTTCCGTCGAGGAAAACGATGTGGGAAATCTTATAACCAACAGTTTCCTCAAATTTTCTTATTTCCCCGCCGACCAAGTTGCATTCATACACGGCATCGCTCATCTTACTTCCCCCTTTCGTCTTCCCCCAATACTCCTTGATCTCCCAGACTACATATGGATTTCGTAGAGACGGTATCGCTCCATCTAGGTTTCGCGCGGAGACATGAAGTTGGCCACCGAACTGCCAAACACACCTTCGGGCAGGACAAATATTAGCCCCTTCGGAGAGCTTTTGGCAGACCCGGAAAGCGATTCCTCCCACGGTGGCAACAAGGGCCGCAGCTGATTGGTGATGATCCTTGCTTTGCGTTTTAACAATTTTGATGTTGAACAGGTTGGAGTCGCAGAAGTTTTTGGCCTCCTCTGCTGATCTGAGAATTAGTATCGCCCCATGTAATCTTATCTTTCGCTCCTCCAAGTACCTTCTCAGGAGTTCCATCATCTCTCTGGTCACCTTCACTTCCTGGTCATCCAGTTTCAAATCGGAGAACCCTGTATTGGTTCTTGGCCTCAGAGATAAATAGAATCTCAGCACCTGCCAGAACGGGTGTTTCCAGCCCAAGTCTCTCCAGTCGGAGATACTCAACTTATCACTTCATACTCAGGTGGAGTCTCAAACAACGGTTTCAGATCAAAGGCAATTCGGTTAGCAATCAGATCCGGGCATTTTGGATCGATCTCAATGCCGATAAACTGCCTGTCGCACCGGTGAGCTGCTATTAGCGTTGCGCCGGAGCCGGCATAGGGGTCAAGAACTACATCCCCCTTGTAGGAATACATCCTGATAAGCCTGTAGGGGATTTCAACGGGAAATATTGCGGGATGAAGCTTGAACTTTTCCGAAATGCTTTCGACGCGCCACCATTGTTGGGTCCAGATTTTCCACTCATGAAGGCTCATCTTACTCTGCTCCCTCGTTTCCTGCGTTACGCGTCTTTTCCCAGGTTTGCCTAATATCCAGACATATTCGAAATAGTTCTGGTTGAATATGGTCAAAGGGTATGGGTAGCTTCCAAGAAGCGGTCCTCCAAAATTTCTCGTATAGCCTTTGTCCCAGATGAATCTTTCAAGCAGTCTGAATCCGGCTTGCAGGGCAACTTGTAATGTATCACTCCCAAATGGAACCCGCCTTATCGTACTATCATCAGCGTAACGGTACTTGGTTATGATATCAGCAACATTTAGCGCGAAGCGGCCACCAGGAACGGTAACACGAAATAAGTTCTTGCAGACCAATGAGAATTCATTCAGAAAGTCGTCGTAAGGAAAATCCTGATCCCGCTCAAATCGGGTTGTAACGTATGGAGGGCTCGTCACCGTAAGATGAACGGATGATTCAGGGAAATCGCTCAGGTTAGTGTTGTTTGTTACGTAAATCCTATGCATTACTTAGGGCCCACGCCTCGCACAAGTTGAGAGAGTGACACTCGAAGCGCGCGAGCAACCCTTAACATGACCGTTAGAGTTGGATTCCGTTCTCCGCGTTCTAAACCGCCTAAATAAGTCCTGTGTACCGAGGCACGGTCTGCAAACCTTTCCTGGGAATGGCCGTTGCGCTTTCGCAACTTTCGAAGTCGCGCCCCAAACTCGACACACTCTCGGATTTTCTTGCTAGGCATTGACACAACTATGCATCAGTGCTACTTTTAAGTCTACAGCCTATGAGTACCATTCGACTGAGACCTTCCAGGGCATCGATCTTGAATCCTCCTTTCGGAAAACATGCCGCTTTGGCACAGCCGTTTGTGAAATGGGCAGGTGGTAAGCATTCCCTGATTGAGCAGATTATTCCAAACTTTCCCAAACAGTTTTCTACCTACTATGAGCCCTTTCTTGGCGGTGGAAGCGTTTTCTTTCACTCAGGACACCGGCCTTCAATCATTTCTGATCAGAATGAATGGCTCATGGATACGTACATTGCTATTCGAGATAAGTGGAAGCAAGTAGCCAAGGTTCTTGAGTCTCTGCCGAATACAAAAGAAGATTACATGCACATCAGATCGATTCGCCCGAAAAGTCTGAACATTGTTTCCCGAGCGGCGCAATTCATCTATCTGAATAAAACTTGCTTCCGGGGACTCTTTAGGGTTAATCGCCAAGGGCAATTCAATGTTCCATATGGACAATACAACCGTAGGTATTACGATCCCGGTAACTTGGCAGCTGCCTCGGAAGTTCTGCAGAAGGCGGAACTAAGAAAAGGGGATTTCGAAACCGTCTTAAATGGTATTGACCGCGGGGACTTCGTTTATTTTGATCCACCATTTTTTAAACTGGGGGGGTATTCTGATTTTAATAGATATACGCCTTCCCAATTTAAGGAGCGTGATCATATTAGGTTATCTGAACTGTGCAAGGACCTTACCCGAAATGGGACCATGTGGGCTCTGAGCAATA
>CAZDDB010000248.1:0-3059 GCA_964504105.1 uncultured Acidobacteriota bacterium | reverse complement strand
TACAGAATTCATCAGAGTTTTGTACGGTTCCTATCGCATGGTAAAGATATCAGGGCGGCGTGAGATTAATCTCAATTCAAGTCAGCGTAATGTGTCAGAGCTTTTGATCATGAATTATTGAAAACGACACGGTTGTCTCTCTTTTTTACTCGGGGGAACAAAGAATTGAAAAGGGAAGGCCTATCCTGGAAATTAGAAAAAGACGCTTATCTATTTGCTATCCTTATTTTCTCCTGGCACATTCGGGAGCAGTCACGTTCCATTTGTGCTGCCGCTCATTTTACCGGGTGGCCGATAATCCCGGAACGCTGGCAGGATTCAGCCGGAATATGCAATTGAGCTACGACACCATCCAGCTGATTCGAATAATAAAGAACCCAGATTGAGCTTTTTCCTGAGACGGCTGAAGATTTTCAAATTGTGGCTGAACTAATCGAAATCATCAAATAGATTTCATCGGTATATGAAAATCGCAACAATTGAGGGAATGGGGAAACCAGTTCAATCCGTTTTTCGATGCCGTTGGAAAAGGCATTCGCTTAATGCCATCCACACCAAGCGTCACGAGCACTCGGTACTTTCAGCCCGGCACTCGCACGGAATACCTGTCAGGATGGTTTTGATTTCGCGTGGAGGCGCTGCGGCTGAGTGGACTCAGTCCTGGAGTTGTCAAAACGTGACCGGGATTTATTTTTCCTTAGTGTTTCGACAAATATTCTTGCGTGGTTCTCTTTGACCAGATACAGAGGACCCACGCGCCGCGCAGACAAACGGCCGGCCTTAATCGCATCCCGAACGGCTTGCTGACTGCATCTACCGATATCGGCAACCTCGGATGACGTTAGCTCCTTTTCTTCGGTTCGGCTCGCGTGATCGTAAGATTCCTTTCTCAAATATCCCTGACTGATCCCGAGCCTCGTCGCAAGATCGCGGCATAACTCGTAGAGTGGAGGACTGTTCAAGACAACCGGATCTTCAAGATACCGATTTTGAAAGTCCATGAAATTCATTTTCGACTTGTCCTTCATGATCTTCTCGCCCAGGTACTTTTTCTGCTCCGCAGTTATCCCGGAGAGATCAACGGTCCGTCCGTCAAAGGTTGTGTATAGATCTTTTGTCTCCATAAGCCAAACTTAATGCTAAACTTGCTGTAAGTCAAGTTTAACTTGTTCTACGCAAAGTTCAATCCTTCTCACTTATCCAGTAGCCTTTCCCCTCGACAGAGAGATAGATGACTGTCTGGTCGCATTGGATGCCATTGTCGAAAATCCTCTGCTCAATAAAGGTCCGGAGGTATTGCTCATTTTGTTCGGCATTTCCGAACATCAAATACAGCGCCGATGAGTCCTCAATAATTTCTTCTCTCTCGTTGGTCCATTGGCCGTAAACAATGGTCCTGGTCGCTCCGTTAGCAATCAAAGCATTCCGAATATCGATTGAACGTTGTGACGTAAACAGATCTCTCCTAAAACCTGTTTGATCCGCATTCGCTTTCTCCGGCAGAAGAAAGAAACAAGAGTTCGCACGTCGGCCTTCAGACGCGGCCACCAATTGTGGGCAGGGGACATTCCATTCGTTTGCGAGCACCGAGAGCTTTCTTTGAAGCTGCCGGGCCTGTTCGGCGGATTTCAGCCCGACAATGAAAGCGTGGCCCTTTCCTGGAATGTAGTCCGGCAACACCCCGAGCTGTATTTCCGTAAACCCTCGGGCCGTTTCTAGAAGCGCAGTCCGGACCCTCTCCAATCGTTCTGCAGAGTTCAGGTCTTCGAATCTGAAATCATATTCATTAAGCTCCAACCCCATGTTGCCATTATATTCAGTATCTCCAACAGTCCCAGCTTTGCCTCCCAGAGGCATCAGAATGCTTGCTTGTTACGGAATGAATAGATCGTCGCGGGACACGGCACGATTGAACCGTTGTCCGACTCTGCTAAAGCTCGAACGAGCAGTCTGATCGGCCCTGATACTGAATTAGTTGAGGAGGTTCGGAATTATTCTGGATGCGGGTGCGGAGCGCACCCTCCGGCTTGCCATTGACCCTCTTATCCCTTGCTGTAGAGGATGTGGCGGCGGAGAAATACGATAGCGACCACTACGATACAGGAGTGTTAAGCGCACTGGCGCATATCAAGAATTTCTTTCACACGCTGTTCGGGCGGTTTTCCCTGAAGAGGAAGTTGCCGTCAAGATAATTGAGCGCAGTGAAAGTCCCGGCCGGTCCAGACTTGTGCTGGATTTCGGAGCAAAGAACCTCAATCTGGCCGCGATTCAGATCGAAACGCCCGAGCCTCTGTTTACCCGGCAGGTGACGGCGGCTGTACCGCAACTTTCTAACAATGAGATTCGTGAACAAACGATTCTATCCGGAACAATCAATCGCGTGAATGCGGAAAGTATCGCAGCTGCCAATCTGAATCTACCAGCGGGGTTGAAAATCCCGGCGAGAAGGCTTCTGTTGTTGATTCAAAATCAAGACAGCCCGCCACTTGCAATTACTGCCGTTCACGCGCAGAGACGTCATGCCTTTGCTGTGTTCGTTGCGAAGCTGGACGGTACGTATTCCATTCTGACAGGCAATCCGCAATGTACCGCTCCAAACTACGACCTGACTGCTCTCGGTCCCGCGTTGACGGATGCATCACTGATCACACCGGTTATTGCGCCTGTCGTGAAAAATCCTGCGTATCGCCAGGCCGAAGCATTGCCTGAAATTCAAAATACCGGTACACCACTGGATGTCTCACCGTGGAAATACCGGAAGAAAGTCAAAGTCGCAGCCCAGGGCGTTCAGGAGTTGGAGCCGGACCTCGAAACCCTGGCTCACTCTCATTCAGATCTGCGCGATTTGAGACTGATACATGACGGCAAGCAGATTCCCTACGTTCTGGAGAGGACTTCAGTTACGAAGTACGTTGCGCCGGTGGTTGCCGAAGCGAATGATCCGAAGAAACCTTCCCTCACGCGTTGGAAGCTTACCTTGCCTCATCGATCACTGCCGGTGATTGGCTTGAGCTGTACGCCCCTCACAGCCGTTTTCAAACGAAACGTCGTGGTTTACG
>CAZDDB010000247.1:0-6049 GCA_964504105.1 uncultured Acidobacteriota bacterium | reverse complement strand
GGTGACGTTCGGGTGTCATCGGAACGTGGGTTCGATTGCCGGTGGGTGACCGGCGCCACCTACTGGAGGAGTGTATGATACAGAAACTGGTGATGGTGTTTCTGGGGTACCTGATCCCTCTGTGCGCGGCAGCTTCGGATGTGCAATTTGGAGTTGGTGTAACCACAAGTGTTCTTGGGTACAACCAGGATGAAATCAGCGGCTCTCGGCTTTTCTGGGGAGGGCACGCGCGGGTGCGGTTCATGCGGTATGTGGCCGGGGAAGTCAGTGTGCAGCGCCGCGAAGACAGCTTCTCGATCCGGCAGGGGAACATTCGTTTGAAGACCACACCCCTTCAAGTCTCGGGGATTGTCTACCCGCTTGCGATGTTTCCCGTCTCACCGTACTTTCTTGCCGGAACCGGTTGGTATTACCTGGATGCAACCGTAAGCGGAGATCTGGGATTGCCGTATGTTACGGGGAACGGCACGATCAGCCATACGGAGAATGCATATCACATCGGAGCCGGTGTGGAAGCATTTATCGGAAGGCACGTTTCACTGGGTGGAGATGTGCGTAAGGTGTTCCTCGAATTCGATACCCCAATAATCCGGTACAAAGTGGATGCGTACATGGTCAACGTGGGTGCTACTTTTTATTTCTGAGCAGTTTCTTGAACGCAGCTTCGTCCAGGATTTTCACACCCAGTTTCTTTGCGTTGTCGAGTTTGGATCCCGGGCTTTCGCCGCAAACAAGATAATCCGTACTCTTACTGACAGAAGACGTGACTTTGCCGCCACGCTGTTCGATTTCCGCTTTGGCTTGATCGCGGGAATGCGAAGCCAGAGTTCCCGTGATCACAAAGGTGAGTCCGGCAAGCGAAGAACCGGCCGGCTGTCTTTTCTTTGGTTGCGGCTGAAATAAACCGTGACGTTTCAGTCGTCCCACCAGATTGCGGTTTTGTTCGATGGAAAAGAACTCCACGATACTCGAAGCGATCCGGTCTCCGATTCCCGCAATGGAGTTCAGTTCCTCCACGTGAGTTTTCGCAATATCGTCGATCGTTTCAAATTGGTTTGCCAGGATCTTTGCCACATGCTCTCCCACGAACCGGATTCCGAGGGCAAAAATCTGCTGATCAAGCGACCGTTTCTTTGAGTTTTCGATTTGCTGTTGCAGGTTTTCCGCTGATTTTTTGCCGAAACGCTCCAGTTCTACCAGCTCCTCGAATTTCAATTCATAGATGTCCGCATAATCGCTCAGCATCTGTTTTGCCAGCAGTTGATCCACTAATTTTTCGCCGAGTCCTTCGATGTTCATCGCTTTGCGTCCGGCGAAATGCAGCAGCGACTCGCGTCTTTTGGCAGGACACGCGAGGCTGGGACATCGCATGATTGCTTCTCCTTCAGGCCGGACCACCGGAGTGCTGCATTCAGGGCACTTCTTCGGCATGCGAAACATCTTCGTGTCCGCAGGACGCCTGGATTCGATGACTTTCACCACCTTTGGAATAACGTCCCCACCCCGTTCGATCAGAACAAAGTCGCCGATCCGGATATCTTTTCTCCGGATCTCATCTTCATTATGCAGCGTGGCATGTGTGATGGTTGTGCCGGCGAGTAAAATAGGATCCATTACCGCAACCGGAGTCAGTGCGCCCGTGCGTCCCACCTGCACGCGGATATCCAGAATTCGAGTGGTTGCTTGCTTGGCCTGAAACTTTACAGCAATTGCCCATCGCGGGAATTTCGAAGTCGCGCCGAGCTCTTCCTGCAGCCGGAAATCATTCACTTTCACCACAACACCGTCAATCTCGTAATCCAGCGAATCCCGCTGTCCCTCCATTTTCGTACAGAACTGCTTTACCTCTCCGAGACTGCGACAAAGAGTGTTATTTGGATTTGTTTTGAAACCCATATCACGAAGCAACTTCAGCGCGCCCCATTGATCTTGTGCTACGGGGCGTCCGTCCGACAAAGCGTAATAGACGAATACATCAAGTTTTTGTTTGGCGGCCAGTCGTGGATCTTTTAGCCGCAGCGATCCTGCAGCTGAGTTTCTCGGATTTGCAAATGGCTCCAGCCCTTCTTCTTCACGCGATTCGTTAATCTCCAGAAACTTCTTTCGTGAAAGAAAGACTTCCCCGCGCACTTCCAGATAAGGAAAGCGCCCAAATTCCCGGGGGAGCGTCAGAGGTACGGAACGGATGGTGCGGATGTTTGCAGTGACAATATCTCCGCGCGTTCCATCTCCCCGCGTTACGGCGCGGGCGAGACGTCCGGTCTCATATACGATCGAAACTGAGGTTCCGTCAATCTTGAGTTCGGTGACGTAATCGATGGGGCGATCCCCGACAATCTTGATCACGCGGTCGTGAAATCCTTCCAGTTCTTCAAAACTGTACGCGTTATCGAGACTGATCATCGGCGTGCGGTGCGTTGCCGAGGGAAAACCATCTACAGGCTTTTCTCCCACGCGTTGTGTGGGAGAATCGGGTGTGATCAGCTCCGGATGCTGTGTTTCGATTTGGGTCAGCTCGGCCATCAACCGGTCGAACTCA
This sequence comes from uncultured Acidobacteriota bacterium, assembly GCA_964504105.1. Taxonomy (GTDB): domain Bacteria; phylum Acidobacteriota; class HRBIN11; order JAKEFK01; family JAKEFK01; genus CAZDDB01. The sequence goes on along the minus strand of CAZDDB010000247.1, from coordinate 3,510 downwards.
TAATCGGAAATTTCCGGATTGTTCTCTACATAATACTTGTGCTCGTGGCGCCGGATCGCGGCGCGCAACTCTTCAACTTTCTTCTGCACGGAAGTTTTCATGGTTTGCGTTTTGAGATGCTTGAGAAACTCTCAGGCGTTTCGGGCTCTTCAGCCGGGTTTGAAATCGGGAACTTCCGCGGATCCGAAAACATCGATCTGCGGACGCCCGGCCTTTTCGGCGAGCACATTCGCCAGGTCCAGGATTTCCTTTTTCGCAAAACCTTCTCCGGAGTGACGGATCGCGTGGTCCGGGTCTACTAAAAAAATAGAAGGAACGGTGGCAATCCCGTAACTCGCGCCTGTCGAGTATGGTTCCCGATCCATCAGGATGGGCATCGTGATGCCGAACTGTTCACGGAATTCGGCCGACTTGTCCGGTTCGTCCTGCTGAATTCCCACGAAAAAGAAGACGTCCCCATAAGCATCGTAGATCTTTTGAAGGTAGGGCAGCGCAAGCTGGCTCGTCCCGCAACTGAACTTATAGAAGATCAACACGGATGTTCTTCCCTCTGCATCGCGATAGTAATTCGATTCACTGCCACCAAGCAACGGAAGCGTAAAGTCCGGCGCGATCTGACTGGTCTTTAACATCTGTCAGTTCCACTCGATCAACTGGAAAGGAATGAAGTTCCGGATTGCTCGAAAATCCTCGACATGATTGGTGATCAACGCCGCGCCTGCTCTGCGCGCGGTTAAGGCAATTAACACGTCAAAATGGATTTCTCTGATTTTATGAGTCTCCCACGCTTCTCGAATGGAAAGCGATCTTACGATCTCTCCTGATTTTAGCCAGTCCCGTTCGGTCGGCGTAATGATCTTCAAGTTCTTTGACAGGGTCTGCACAAAGTTCAATTCTTCCTCACTTCGGGCTCCTCTGGATAGTTCTGCAAGGACAACTGCGGAGGCCCTCACGACAAGATTCAGTTGCAGCAACTGGCTCTCATACTTACCGCTTCGGAAATTGTGCACGTAAATCGACGTATCAAGAATCGCTATGTTAGCTGAGTGCGAAGGAGCTTTTTGTGCCTTTTCCACTGTACCGCCGAATGATTTCCTTGTGTCTTTCCATCTCGATCACTGATTCGAGAGCCAACTCGACCGTTTCCGTTTTGGTTTTTGCCTTCAGGATCCGTTGCGCCTGCCGAACAAGCTCCGGATCGATTCGCATGGAAGTGAGTACTCTTTGCATATATACAAAATATCAGAAATGTAATACAAACGCAAGCGGTTTGTACCGCTGGCGTCTCGCCGGCCAAAACAGAGATTCCAGCTCGAGCTCTGCCAGCGGGACGCTGGCGTTACAAACCGCAAACATGCTTCATAGCGATCTTGCGAGTTTGGACGCTTCCAGAATAGCGGATTCCGCGTTTGTTTCGGAAGCTTTATTGGCGGCCCCGATCCGGAAACAGTGTTCGACCTGTGAATGTAGGAGGGAATAGAGTGTATCATCCGGAACCTGACCTGTCGCGATCACAACTTTGTCTGCGAATAAGAAGATTTCCTTGCCTGTTCTGCTTCGGAGTTTCACCCCATTTTCCGTAATCGCCTCGTATTGGATTTGAGTGAGCATCTGCACTCCACGATTTTCCAGAAGTTGAAGCAAGGCCCACCGCGTAGTCGGTCCGAGCTTTTCACCAATCCGTTTTCCTCGCCGCATCAAGGCAACATTTCGAGTGCGTGGCATCGACCGGATATGAGTCTCGTAATTCCGAACGTTTCCAGGATCGTCGAAAAAAGACGGCGGAGGATAAGTCCCGGGAGCATCCGACAGAATGTGGGCGATATCACAGCCGATTCCTCCTGCGCCAAGAATGACAATGTTCTCTCCGTCCGGACGATCTTGAAAAAAGTCCTCATAATCCAGGCAGTGTTCTTGTTCGATTCCTGGAATTGCCGGGAGATTTGGTTTTGCTCCGGTGGCCAGGATCACGGCATCATAGCGTTTCAAATCATCGCCGGAAACGTCAGAACCAAGTTCTAACTGCACGTGGTTCTCTTTGAGGCAATTGTCGTAGAAGCGAATGGTGTTGAAGAACTCCTGTTTTCCGGGGACCTGAACGGCAAAGAGGAGCTGTCCACCAATCTGGTTCTGTTTTTCAAACAGCGTAACCTCGTGACCGCGCTGTGCCAGCACTTTTGCGGCTTCCAGTCCGGCCGGACCGGCGCCCACAACAGCGATCTTCTTTCGAAATTCCGCTGCCCGGATTCGCATCGTTGTTTCACGACCTGCCGCGGGATTGAGAATGCACGCAGTTGGCTCGTTGCGAAATGCGTTATCCAGACATGCCTGGTTGCACGCGATACATGTATTGATTGCAGCGGAACCTCCGCCCTTCGCTTTTTGTGGAAGATCAGGATCAGCCAGCAGCGCCCGGGCCATGCTCACATAATCCGCTTTCCCGGTGGCGATCACTTCTTCGGCAACTTCCGGATCATTTACCCGGTTGCTGCAGATGCACGGAATGCGAACGTGTTTTTTGATCCGTTGGACAACAAAACTGTAGTATGCCCGCGGGACAAGCATGGAGATTGTTGGAATACGCGATTCATGCCATCCGATGCCGATGTTGAGCGCATCCGCACCTGCTTTCTCCATTTGCTGCGCAAAGAAAATCGTGTCTTCCCAGCTGCTGCTTTCAGGCATCAAATCGATTCCTGACATGCGATAAATCACCGGAAATTCAATTCCGCAACGATCTCGGATTGCTCGCATCACTTCCACGCCAAACCGGACCCGATTTTCCAGCGGGCCTCCCCAATTGTCCTCGCGTCGATTGACGAATGGAGACAAGAACTGATTGATCAAATATCCTTCCGATCCCATAACTTCGACTGCATCAAATCCTGCTTCCCGCGCGTGTACGGCGGCGGATGCAAAATCCTGGATCGTCTTGCGAATGTCTTCTTCTGTCATCGGACGCGGGGTGGTTGGGTGCAGCGAGCAACGCACGGGTGAAGGCGCAACAGGCTGCAATCCGGAAAGCCATTCCTTCGTCGCATAGCGGCCGGCGTGAAAGAGCTGCAGTCCGATTCGCCCGCCTTCTTCATGCGTTCGCTTTGTTACGTAACGGAGAGATTCGATATCTTCAGGTTTGTAGATGCAGCTGAAGTTTGCGCCGCCGATTGCTTCTTCATTGATGGCGCAACCGCCTGTGATGATCAAAGCCGCGCCTCCCCGGGCTCGTGCGGCATAAAATTCCGCAATCTGTTCGGTCCCACCCGGACGTCCTTCATATCCAAGATGCATGGATCCCATCAGGATCCGGTTTGGCAATTCCAGTGCGCCGATCCGGCCGGGCGAGAAAAGATGGTGGTAATTCATAAATTGCACTAATAATCTATCGCTCCTTCGTTCGCAAAGGAAGATCCGTCTCTGTACTACTAGCGTTGAGTTTCTTCTCCTTTTGGCAAGAATTACGAACGGGTTTGTAACGCCGGCGTCTCGCCGGCCAGACAAAAAAAGTGCACT
>CAZDDB010000246.1:0-6057 GCA_964504105.1 uncultured Acidobacteriota bacterium | reverse complement strand
ACCTGGTAGTTGGGCGCTTCCTTTGTAATGATGACGTCGTGAACGTGACTTTCGCGCAAACCTGCTGCTGTGATTCGGAGGAACTTCGTCTTTGTTCGCATTTCTTCGAGAGTATGACAGCCGCAGTAGCCCATCCCGGCACGCAGTCCGCCCGTGAGCTGGAGGACGATATTGGATACAGAACTACGATAAGGTACACGCCCTTCGATTCCTTCGGGCACCATTTTCATCGCATCGTCCGTCGTTTGCGCATAGCGGTCTTTGCTTCCGCGTTTCATGGCTTCGATCGATCCCATCCCGCGATACACTTTGTAGCTGCGGCCTTGATACAGGACCTGTTCGCCGGGACTTTCATCGGTACCGGCAAACAGGGAGCCGATCATTACTGAATTTGCGCCGGCTGCGATCGCTTTCGCCACATCTCCGGCATATTTGATTCCGCCATCCGCGATGAGAGGCACACCGTGTTCGCGTGCGGTCCGGTAGCAGTTGTCCACCGCAGTAATTTGCGGCACACCGGAGCCGGTCACAACACGCGTCGTGCAGATCGATCCGGGTCCCATCCCGACTTTAATGGCATCGACACCGCGTTCAATCAGTGCTCCGGCCGCTTCGGCTGTCGCAATGTTGCCCGCCACCACATCGATGTTTGGAAATCGCTTCTTCACGGAAGTGATCGCTTCCAGAACTCGTTTCGAATGACCGTGCGCGGTATCGATAACGAGAACATCCACATGCGCGTTCACCAGAGCAGTGGCACGATCCATCATGTCCGGGGCAGGTCCGATCGCCGCCCCTACGCGAAGTCTGCCGAGCTCATCTTTGCAGGCGTTCGGAAACTCAATCGCCTTCTTGATGTCCTTTACTGTGATCAGTCCTTTCAAACGATGGTTCTCGTCCACAACAAGTAACTTTTCAATCTTATGTCTATGCAGAGTCTTCTTTGCGTCTTCCAGACTGATCCCTACCGGAACCGTAATCAGGTTCTCTTTCGTCATCACCTGCGAGATTTTTTGCCGGAAATTCGTTTCGAACCGCAAATCGCGGTTGGTCAGGATTCCCACCAGCCGGCCCTCATGCGTAATCGGCACACCTGAAATTTTGTATTTCTCCATGACCGCCAGTGCATCGCTGAGTGAATCGTCGGGGGACATCGTGATCGGATTGACGATCATTCCGGATTCGGACCGTTTTACCTTGTCGACTTCATCGGCTTGATCGGCGATCGTGAGATTCCTATGAATGATGCCGATCCCTCCCTGTTGTGCGAGCGCGATCCCCATGGCGGATTCCGTGACCGTATCCATTGCCGCACTCACAATCGGGATGTTCAGCGAAATGTTCCGGCTAAACTGTGTCTTGATTTCCGTTTCTGCCGGAAGAACATCCGATTCGGCAGGCACTAATAGCACATCATCGAACGTGAGGCCTTCTTCCAGCGGTTTTTGCAACATAAGGGATCTCTACTTTATTTCCTCTCCGCATTGAGAACAGAATTTCGTTCCGGGTGTAATTTCGGCGCCGCATTTTGGACACGGCATTGGGCCGGTCGCAATCGCCGACCCACAACTTACGCAAAACTTTGAGCCCGGAGCTACGGTTGAATTGCATTTCGGGCAGGAAAGAATGGCGGCTACACGCGTGCCGCAGGTGCTGCAATATTGCGCGGTCGGGGGTAGTTGTGTCTTGCACTTGGAACAGATCGGTCCAGTGACAGTACCCGACGGCTGTTTTTGACCTTCCTGCATCGCTTGCTGAATCATCCCGGGAAGCATCATCCCCATCCCGGCTCCAACACCGAGCCCCAGTCCGGCTCCTGCAGTTCCGCCTTCCTGCTTTGCCGCGTCTCCTACTGCCTGCGCCGCTTTGAAGCGCATGTACTCTCCCATGTTTCCTGCGGCTGCCATTCCGCTCCGTTCATCGATGATTTTTTGCACGTCTTCGGGCGGTGTGATGGAATTGATGTAGAAGTCCGCCAGCTCCAATCCGTATTTGGCGAAATCCTCCCGCACTCTCGTCTTTAGAGCAACGCCCAGCTCATCATAATAACGCGGCAGATCGAGCAGCGTTTTCAGTGTCTCGCCCAAAACATCATTCAATCGCGAGACAATGATGTCGCGCAGGAAACTCTCCACATCATCCGTGCTGTAGCGCTGTTGTGCGCCGACCACAGTATTGACGAATAACTGGGGCTCATGGATGCGGATCGAAAAGATCCCGAATGCGCGCAGACGCACCATGGCAAACTCGGTGTCCCGGAACACCACCGGTTCGCGTGTCCCCCATTTTTGATTGATAAACACGCGCCGGCTGACGTAATATACTTCCGCCTGAAACGGCGACTTGAAACCGAATGGCCAGCTCATCAACTTTGTGAGAAACGGAAGATTCATGGTGCTCAGGGTGTGACGTCCGGCGCCAAACACATCCAGCGCCTTGCCGTCCCGGAAAAACACGGCCGACTGGCTTTCCATCACGATCAACTGCGCGCCCATCTTGATTTCATCACTGCCGGGAAAACGATAGACCATATCGTTTCCATTGTCTTCTTTCCATTGAATGACTTCGATCGCCATCTCGGTTCCTCCCTTACCCTGCCACGGTAAACAGATTCTTCCGTTCTTCCACGCGCTTTTCGAGCGTTCTGATCTTCTCTTCCCATTCCGCCGGAGAACATTTCTCCAGCGCTTCCACATCGGAAATGAGGGAGAGGTCGTACTGATAGAGCCTGTCCAGTTCTGCCTCTTCGATCTTTAACTGATCGAAGAATCCGGAATAACCATAGGATGCGTGACGGATGGAGTTTGCGATTTTGAACAGTTTCTGCGCGAGACGGTCCAGGTCATCGAGACCTTCGATCCGGCCTTCGTTCAATTTTTGCCGTTTTGCTTCTTCGATCGGCTCGCTGGCGGCTTCGATCCGCCCGGCCAGATATTCGCGAAACCTCTTGTCCGTGTCTCTGCGAGCCTCTTTTTCGCGATATCCCTTCAATCCCGGAATCGCGTCTGCCAGTTTTTCCAGCAGGTTCTTCTCACTCTGAAACATGTCCATCATTCCCTCCGAAGGGAAAAAATCAAAATGCAAAAATCAAAAGGTAAAATGCAAAATGAGGAACCGGTCCTGTCCACCCATTTTGTATTTTGCGCTTTGCATTTTGACTTTCCCTCATTTTTACGCATTGACTCCACAACACTTCTTATATTTGTTTCCGGATCCGCAGGGACAGGGGTCGTTTCGCCCGACTTTTTCTCCTCTCCTCACTGAAGTGGCCACGGCAGCAGCCTCGAGCGAAGGTCCGGAGAACTGCACCGCTCGCGGGGCGCGCACCCGCGGTGCTGCTTCGGCTGCGGGAGGTTGGGTCAGGAAAACGTACCGCACGATCTCATCTTCCATCCGGTTCATCATCTCTTCGAATAAAGTAAAAGATTCCTTCTTGTATTCGATCAGCGGATCACGCTGCCCGTATCCGCGAAATCCGATCCCTTCTTTCAGATGATCCAGTGCATACAAATGATCCTTCCACTGGCTGTCAATTACGTGCAGCATCAGCATTCGTTCGTGGAAGTTCCATCGTTCGGTCCCGAGCATCCCCTTCTTGTCCGCGTACGATTGTTCCAGCTTCTGATAGATGAAGTCATAGATCTGCCCGCTGTCTTCGAGTTCAGCCAGTTTTTCACGGCTTGTTTCCAGCGCAAATTGCGAATGCAGGTCGGTGATCAATCCTGCCAGGTCCCAATCACGCGGGTCTTTTCCTTTCGGACATCTTTCATCGATCCGGTAACGGAGGATATCTTCGGAAAGTTCCAGAATGTATTCACTGTGTGATTCTTCTTCCAGAACCTTGCGGCGGAGACCGTAGATCGCCTCGCGTTGTTTGTTCATGACGTCATCGTATTCAAGGAGATGTTTGCGGATCTCAAAGTTGCGCCCTTCCACCTGTTTTTGCGCATGTTCGATTGAACGGGTTACGAGCTTGTGTTCGATCGGGACACCTTCTTCCATTCCGAGTTTTTGCATGATTCCCGAGATGCGGTCGCTTCCAAAAATGCGCATCAGATCGTCTTCCAGGGACAGATAAAACCGGGAAGAGCCGGGATCTCCCTGGCGTCCGGCGCGGCCGCGAAGCTGATTATCAATCCGGCGCGCCTCGTGCCGCTCGGTCGCGATAATGTGCAGCCCGCCCAGATCCGCAACTCCCGGACCCAGCACAATATCGGTACCGCGTCCTGCCATATTGGTTGCGATCGTGACTGCCGAATTCTGACCGGCTTGGGCTACGATCTCCGCTTCCTTTTCATGATACTTGGCATTCAACACAACATGTTTGATGCCCGTTCGCTTCAGCAGCGAAGAAAGCTTTTCAGACTTATCGATGCTTACGGTGCCTACTAGAGATGGACGCCCCGTGGCGTTCAACTGCTTGATCTCTTCTACCACCGCGGCAAATTTTTCTTTTTCTGTGCGATAGACGACATCTGGATAGGAAATGCGAAACAGGTTCTTGTTCGTGGGGATGACCATCACATCCAGGTTATAGATCTTGGCAAATTCGACCGCTTCCGTTTCGGCAGTCCCGGTCATTCCTGCCAGTTTCTTGTACATGCGGAAGTAGTTTTGCAGCGTAATGGTAGCGAGGGTCTGATTCTCCGATTCGATCTTGACGTTTTCCTTGGCTTCAAGCGCCTGATGCAACCCGTCACTGTATCGCCGTCCCGGCATCAGACGTCCGGTAAATTCATCGACAATAATGACCTGTCCCTCTTTCACAACATAATCATCATCCAGTGCGAACAACGCGTGGGCTTTGAGGCCCTGATGGATGTGATGAAGCCAGTCGATGTTATCCGGATCGTACAGATTGGAAATTCCGAGTAAATGCTCCGCATGAACGACGCCTTCATCGGTCAAAGTCACGGCGTTTGCCTTTTCATCCACCGCGTAGTCCGTCTCTTTTTTCAAACGGGGGATCATGCGATCGATTCTGTAGTACTTGTCCGTGCTTTCTTCAGCCGGACCGGAGATGATCAACGGGGTTCGCGCTTCATCAATCAGGATGCTGTCCACTTCGTCCACGATCGCGAAATTGTGTGTGGTCTGGACGTAATCGCGCAGATCATATTTCATGTTGTCGCGCAGATAATCGAAGCCAAATTCATTGTTCGTGCCGTATGCAATATCGCTGCGGTAGGCCAGCTGCCGCTCTTGCACCGAAGAATCGTTCTGGATTACTCCGAGGGTCAGGCCGAGAAACTGGTAGACCGGTCCCATCCAGTCGCGGTCGCGCCGCGCCAGATAATCGTTCACGGTGACGACGTGCACGCCCTGACCGGTAAGCGCGTTCAGATAGGCGGGCAAGGTTGCCACGAGTGTTTTCCCTTCGCCGGTGGCCATTTCCGCGATTTTTCCTTCGTGCAGCGTAATGCCGCCGATCAACTGCACGTCAAAGTGACGCATTTTCAGCACGCGCCGGGATGCTTCTCGCACCACGGCAAACGCTTCCGGCAGGATATCGTCCAGCGTTGCGCCCTGGGACAACTTCTCGCGAAACTCCGCGGTCTTTGTCCGAAGCTGATCGTCCGTCAGTTTCTCGACCTGCGGTTCGAGCGCGCTGATCTGCTGCACGAGCGGCTGGATGCGCTCCAGCTCCCGCTCGTTCTTGCTTCCAAAAATCTTCGTCAGTACGTAATCAAGTATCGGCATTGTCTTATATATACAGTTCGAGTGTAGTTACACGTTGTCCAATGTTTTCTATGATTTCACAAATTTAACAAAAGGGTATAGCTGCGTCAACCGGAAGGGAGGATTCGGAGGATTCACCGCGGAGACGCAAAGAACGCGGAGAGGAGGAAAATTAAGCACGGAAGCACGGAATCCACGGAATGTCTAAATAACAATATCCTCGTTTCTTTCCGTGCTTCCGTGTTTCCGTGCTATGAAATCTGCTAACATACGGAATATGACGGTCCTGATCAATGCGCTTTCCGTTATCCTTGCATTGTTGGGCCTTCTGTTTGTGATCGGGTTTCAGGGACAGATTGGACGCCTGGTCTTCGGTCT
>CAZDDB010000245.1:0-6088 GCA_964504105.1 uncultured Acidobacteriota bacterium | reverse complement strand
AAACATCACCAATCGGAAATGCCAACTATGACTGGACAATGTGGGTCATCGATCACGCAGAGTAAGAAGGCAGCTAGGGTTCGCCGCCCATCCTGAGGTAGCCGCTGGACCGAATCATTTCAAGCTGAGCTTCATTGAGCGCCTGGTGGTTTCGATTCCACGGTGATGGCGCCTGATTGTACTGCGCAACGTATTGATCCAGAACAAAGCTGGGGCCGGGATCATTCCACTCTTTGTTCTCATTCGGATCGCTTAGGATGTTGAACATCATCGACACGTCGGGACTGATCACGATCGTCTTCCACTGTTTCCAGAGGACCGCGGTTTTGTCGCTTCCATAGGCGATCCCGGATGAAAAAATCGGACGATTGATGAGATCATGTCTTTTGTCCAGCGTGGGAATCTCGGCAAGGCTTTTTCCTGACCACCGAACACCGAGACTTTTTAACGAAAGCCAATCAGCGATGGTAGGCGCAAGATCCACCAGGCTTACCGGGATCGTAATATCGCAACCTGAATAGAATGGATGCCAGACAAGCAAGGGAACATGCAGCAGTTCCTGATACATGCTATGTCCGTGTCCATGCCCGCTTACATCCTGCGGATTTTCAACTTCTTTTCGCTGCGCTGCGAGATGGTCTTCAAACTCTTCGCCGTGATCAGAAAAAAGTATGACGACTGTTTGCTCAAGCAACCTGCTGTCTTGCAGATGAGTCAGAAGTCGATTCATATCATTCCGCAAAGTGACTATTGCGCGTTGGTAGGCTTGATAGCGAAGACACATCTCATAATTTGGATCGCTGCAAATACCACCAGGCGCTGCGTTCAGAATTTCTTTTTGTAATACGGACGATAGAGTTGTGTTTCGACCCTTGACTACCTCCATAGAGTTCCAGTGTTCATCGTGCCCTGCCATGAAATGAAGGTACAAAAAAAATGGCTTTTGAGTTTTTGATGCCGTGTACCTGTCAAGCCATACTTTGGCATTTTCAACTACTTCGTGATCCGGCTGGATCTTCTCTACTCCGGGAAAAGCCTGGTTTTTGGAAAACAGGAAGGTTATGAAAGGGGATGCAATAAATGCACGTGTTTCGAAATTACGATCGCTCAGGATTTCGGGTAGGGTTGAGACGTTTTCAGGAAGTGAAGAAGGTACATTCTTGCTCAGGTCTGCGATCGGCTCTTTAAACTGTCCTGCCCGATGCTCAGCGGGATAAAGACCGGACATTACCGAAGCTACCGCTGGAACGGTCCAGGATGAAGTGGACTGCGCGTTTTGGAAACGAATCGCTTCGACACCCCATTTGGAGAAAGAATCTTTGTAGTCACCAAGCGATTGGGGAAGCCAGAAAGAGTCATAGCGAACAGTGTCCATGCAGATCAGGATCACGTTCCGGATAGGGCTCTGAACAGGCGTTGACTCAACAAAGGTAGAGAATTGAGGGTAGTCGTTGTAAGTAAGCAGAATGCAGGTAAGAGCGATTGGAGCTATAAGGCTTCGTTTTTTGAGCAAGTGATCAATCCGATCAACTGTACTCTTATACGCTCCCGCCGAACCTTACATACTCCCCAGTTTCAGGGCAATGGAAAACCAGAATTATAGCATATCATAGTTCCAGAAAAGATTGCAATCTGTGTTTCGATGCGTTTGCTATAATTATCTGAGTGCTTCCCCAAATTTCAGTGATTATTCCGGCCTCCGGTCGCCTTACTTTGGTTCAAACCCTGTCTTCCCTGGAGAAGCAAACAGTTCATTCTGATCATTTTGAAGCAATAGTTGTATTTGACGGCAATCCGGGACCGGAACTGGGAAAGCTGGAACCGGCGAAGTATCCTTATGCTCTTTCGATTTTTTCGCAGCCTCGCTCGGGAGTCGCGGCGGCAAGAAACCGTGGTGCGCGGGAAGCCCGGGGAAGTCTCCTGCTGTTCCTGGATGATGATCTTCAGGTGAAACCAGACCTTTTGGAACTGCACTTGAATTCGCATCAAGAAACGCCGCCGCTGACATTGGGCTTTGGAGGAGTTGCGGTAGATCCTTCCTCTCCGAATGTCTTTTTGCGACACTGGACAGAAAAACGGCGCAAGGAATTTCTTGAAAAATGTGAGAAGGGACTGGATACGTCTCCCTCTTATTTCAGTGGTGGAAATTTCTCCGTCGCAAAGGATTCGTTTTGGAAGCAGGGGGGGTTTGACGAATCATTTCGCGGTTATGGTTGGGAAGAAACAGATTTCGGAGTGCGATGGAAGGAAGCCGGAGGCCGATTCCAGTATCTCAAGGGTGCGACCGCCGAAGAGATGTATGTCAAGGATCTCCGGCAGTCATCGGGAGTCTACGCGTTTGAAACCGGACAAAATGAGATCCGCTTTTTGAAAAAACATCCGGGTTACAGAAAGACATCCGATCTGAGGAAAATGTTTCATGGAAATCCGTTCCGGCGTCTTTTGATCAGCATTGCGTGGAGCGCACCTCGCATCATGCAAATACTGGCGTTAGCAATGCCGTTAGCCGATTACCGGTACCGCTTGCGATACCTGACCAGCTATTGGTCGGGGGTAAAAACGAGTGACATGTCGCGCCGAGAGCTATACGAGTTGTTCGGCATTAAGATACGAGTTCTGACTTATCATGATATTACTGAGCAGTCTGAGAGCGTTTTTGATGTGGGCAGGAAAGCTTTGGAAATGCAGCTGCGCTTCTTGAAAAGAGAAGGATATCATTCTATATCGGCGCGAGATTATGCAAACTGGCTTGATTCTGGTGCTCCCCTCCCCGCAAGACCTATCCTGATAACGTTTGACGACGGATATGAGAGCTTCCATCGTCTCGCTGCACCGCTGCTGATGCAGCATGGTTTTGCCGCCGAGGTGTTCCTTTGCCCACCACTCGTTGGAAAAGAAAACATTTGGGATCGAGCATCGGGAGTGAAAGGAAAGATGTTGATGAATTGGGATCAAATCCGTGAATTGTATCCACGCTTTCATTTCTCTGCCCACAGTATCTCGCACGCCGACCTGACTGTCATTTCAGCAGATCAGGCATGGCAGGAAGTGTCTGCCAGTAAAACTCAGATGCAAGAACATTTGGAAAAACCGGTTGCTTTTGCTTATCCATTTGGAAGAGCAACTCCGGATTTAGCAAGAATGGTGACAGAGGCAGGTTACATGTGCGCATTCACAACTGAGGAGGGAATGAATTCGATTGAAACGGACCGTTTTCTGCTTCGCAGGGTGGTCGTGGACAAATGGGACTTTCTGCCCTTATTTCGGTATAAGTTGAAATACGGACGGACATTCTTGAAGAATGTAAGGGCGTTGGTACGAACGGTTCGTCGGCCTTTTCGTGCCGTTACCCGGCCCGAATTCCGTCCCGAGGACCGTTCCTGATCCGTGGCAACCGGATATCATCCCTCCATGAGTGTTTTGATCTGCACTCGCAACCGGCCGCAGAAGTTGATTCGTTGCATCAAATCGGTATTTGCTCTTCAGTACGATCCATTCGAAATCGTTGTTGTCGACAATGGATCGGAGAACCCTTTGATTCCCGAAATGGAATACCCCGTTCGAACGCGATTCTTTTCTTTGCCTGTACCCGGGCTTTCTTACGCTCGAAATTTCGCGGCGCGGCAAGCGGAAGGGACCATCGTCGCCTATCTCGATGACGACGCGATCCCGGATCCAAACTGGCTGGAGGCTGCCGCTCCGAACTTTGCTGATCCGCACATCGCATGCGTAACCGGCAGGGTGGTTCCAATGAAATCCGATACCGAATGGCAGGCAAAATTCGCCAGAACCGGATGGTCACCCGATCGAATGACCCCGTTACGCTTTGAATCTGCAAATTACAGTCCATTCACGTCATCACCGGGCATTGGATGCAATCTTTTCGTGCGACGAAGTGTGCTGGTAGATCATCACTTTTCAGGTGTGATGGGTGCTGGAACTCCGGTCGGCGGCGCCGAGGAACTTTATTTTTTCTATCAAGTCATCCAATCCGGATTTTGCATCTATTATGATCCCTCTGCAGTCGTGCAACACGAATTTCCCGGCACGGAACAAGAATACAAAACGAAAATCTTACGAAATGGTATCGCGCGAGCGGCTTTCATAACCAGGTTTCTGGTTGCTGAACCAAATCAAAGATCTGCAGCGCTCGGCCATATTTTCCGCCGGGCAGGTGGTTCGATTGAGGGTAGCGACATGCCATTCATTTTCAAAATAAGGGGGTCTTTTTTCGGTCCTATCGCATTGCTTCGTTCTGCGATGAGACATAAGAGAAATGCCGCTGCCGCAGAGAAAGGCGTTCTGCTGGCAGAGTTTCCCGCCAGATCGATGGCCCCGGAGTGATTCAGACAACTGATCGGAAGATTTCACGAATTCTGTTTCGTTCTTCTTCTTTGCACCCCAGGAAGTAGAACGCAAGCAAATAAAGAATGCAGGATGCAAACCCCGATGCAGCCAATGAAAAGAGATTCGCATGCCTGATATACGTGAGAAAGACATATTCGGTCAAACCCACCAGAAAAACAGGCAATAGCAGCCCTGAAAACGTTGATCCTAACAGAAATGTTGGTGCAACCTTCGAGATTCGGCAGGCATGATACATGATTACGAGTGATCCTGCTGCCATTGGAATCAAGAAGCCTAAAGCCACGCCGACAATTCCGATCTGACCAAGCAAGAATACGCCGATGCAAACATGCGCAATTGTCATGGCAGCCAGAATCCGGGTCAATGTGGAAGCTTGCCCTCGTCCCCATAGAAGATGCAACGAAGCGGCTCCGAAAGCATCGAAAAATACAGCACCCGTTGTGAGCCGGAAGATCCAAATGGTTTCGGTTTCTGCTACTCCGATCCATGCCTGCAAGAGGGCAGGAGCTGATAGCCATAGGACCATGCACAGCGGGAGAGCGACCAGCACGATCCAGCGTGTTCCTACGATCAGAAGTTCTTTTGTTCCCTCTTCACTTTCGTGATGCTTGCCGGCTGCCGGAAAGATTACATTGCCGGTCCGGTCGTGGATGACAGACACGGCGAACGGAAACCTCTGTCCGATGTGATAGGGAACGATGGCTGCGGAGCCCCGCAAAATTCCGATAAACAGAGGACCGGACTCCCATAAAACACGCGTTAATAGCGCGTTTGCCTGGCTTGCCAAACCAAAGTGCACCGAACTTCGAAGGGCGTCCAAGCGAAACCTGCCGGGATAGAAGCGGCACCGGGGATTGAATCTTGCAATGGCAGTCAGCGCAACCAAGGATAAAATGACATTAGCAATTACGTACCAGCAAGCCATGCCGATCAGGCCCATGCCCAGATGCAAAGAAACGATCATTCCCGCAGCGCGTAGTATGGAGCCCCCACTGATCAGCCAATTGCTCGCATCGAACCGACGAAGTCCCAACAGCACAGCATTAGAGAACTTCAACGGTTGGTTCGTAAAGTAGATCGCTCCTGCGATTACGAATAATTTAGTAGCCAATTTCAAGTTGGGCGCTGATAGTTGGAGACTATTAGAAAATGGAACTCCGAAGAAGGCGATGAGGGCGGCGCCCGCTAAACCCACCAACAGATATAGATCCCCTGCGCTGCCAATAAACTGAGGCAAGTCGGAATCTGCTGGATCCGTGGCTACACGGCGAAGAATTGTCCACTCCAGTCCCAGATCAAAGCTCATAAGCATTCCGACCGACGCAGTTGCAGCAATCCACAGTCCATAGGCTTCTTTGCCCAGTTCCCTCAGCAGAATGGGAACCAGCAGAAGCGTCACTAATCCGCTTACCAACACTCCGCTCCAGTTGAGAACGCTATCGCGAATCAGCTGGTAGGTTTGTTGTTGGCTATTCATTGCCATCCAGCCATTGTAAATGTAGAATTACTCCGGTTAAAGCCAAATTTTTGGGGGGGGCAGGTAATGGCTCGAGCTATACGAGCCGGAAAGGCCAGACAGATTCTCTTTCGCTGTGCTTCAGTCGTTTTGGGTCTCATTGTTACAGCGATAGCTGCGGAAATCATTTTGAGATTCTTTCCCGTAAACGAAGGATTTCACACGCAACCCGTTAACAAAGAGAATCCGATCCTCAGGTTTGAG
>CAZDDB010000244.1:5556-6102 GCA_964504105.1 uncultured Acidobacteriota bacterium | reverse complement strand
TTTTTTGTCTGGCCGGCGAGACGCCAGCGTTACAAACCCGTTCGTAAATTCTTGCCAAAAGGAGAAGAAACTAGACGTTAGTAGTACAGAGTGTTGGATCTTGCTGCTGCCCGGGCACACGAACGCGGCGTTGAACATTGCGTCATCGGCGGTCCGCATCCCATGACCTGTTCAATCTGCTCCGTTTGGCTGCTCCGTTTGGGACAGCTGATTTTGTACCAACCCGATCGCGGCATCAATGTTGTCAAATACCTGTGTTTTCAGATTGATCGTATCGTCTCCTTCCAGCGCTTCTTCAAACCAGAGATGAGCCGAGCTGACTCTTACTTTCAAATCGTTGCTGATTTGAATCAACGGCATCAATTGATCGACGGTACTGGACATCAGAAAGAAGGAATAGCCAACGACAGCAACGGAGAGGAGTCCTGCTAGAACAATGGCCGTTTCGATCCTGCGAAGGAACTTCATGAATTCCCGCATGTGTGCAAAAGCCCTGCCGAAATCACTCGAACCAGTTTACTGCGAAACAGCATCAAATACGTGGAA
>CAZDDB010000244.1:0-5546 GCA_964504105.1 uncultured Acidobacteriota bacterium | reverse complement strand
AGGGAAAACTGTTGAGGGTGCTTTCCTTTGAACAGGGAATAGTAAGCTCCGATGACCTGCAGATCCTTTTCCAGATCCCCGGACGGAGTCAACAACGGCCCAATGCAAATGGCTCTTTTGGAGTAATCTAGACTGACCGGAAGAATGGGCACGCCGGCGCGCAAGGCAATCTGATAAAAACCCGTCTTCCACTGTTCTACCTTTTTCCTTGTGCCTTCCGGCGACAAGCCAACAACCAATTTTTCCCGGCAGCGAAACAGCTCCACAATTTGATCTACCGTCCCTTGCTGCAAGCTGCGATCCACGGGTATTCCGCCGAGCCAACGAATCAATCCGCTCAGTGGCCAGAAAAAGATCGTGTGCTTGCCAAGCCAGCTTGCGGAAAGCCTTAGCGAAAGCATCGCAGCCATGCCAATGATAAAGTCCCAGTTGGACGTGTGCGGCGCGACGATCATAACCAATTTGCCTCTGTCGGGGAACGTTCCTTGAATGCTCCATCCCAGCACCCACATCACGATTCGTCCCAAAGACTCTGTGATCAGATTCCCACGTGCCGGTATGGCGCTGCCGATCGCATCAACTCTCATGCGTGAATCAACAGTATAGTCCAGCCGATACAATCCGGTGGCAGTGGCTTCGAATCGGAAACGAACTTTGTGCCGTTACGCATGCGGTCCATGCGAACTACTCGGTACCTGATTGTCCTCTCTCCGGAATGTCTATGGAAATTCAGAGCAAGGCTTGCCGGGATACGTGTCAAAGCCCGGCAAAGCAGGCTGATATCCGCTGAGTCCGGCCGTACACATCAGCCGGCCGCTGCACCATCCGAGAGATCCTTTCTCCAAAGGGGGACCCGAACAGCACTTATTCCCGTAACAACAACTGTCTCCAATCAACTGTGCCGGCGCCGGACAGTTTGTGTTGAGATCTGCCCCCACATCGAAAGACTTCCTGAGAACGTCGCTTTGTGTGTCACTATCGGTCACCGTGAGTTGAACTGAATGTCTTCCCTGGGTGGGGAATTTGCTCGAAACAACAACACCCGAAAGAGCCTGGCCCTCGATATCCCAGGAATAACTGGTAATTTCCCCTTCCGGATCGCTACTCCCCGAAGCATCAAACTGGAACAGGGTATTGGAGTCTCCTGTGCCGGGAGTGATGGTAAAACTTGCGACGGGACGCAAGCCTTGGACTTCCACCGTCTTGATGCCTGATCCTTGCAGGCCGTCTGTGTCGGTTACGGTTAGTGTAACGGAAAACAGATTTCGCTGATGATACTGATGAGTTACCACACGGCCGGTCCCCGTGGATCCGTCGCCAAAATCCCACGCATACTCCTGAATCTTGCCCTCTTTGTCCGTGCTCTCGGACGCATCAAAACGGAATGGAGTAGCCGTTGTTCCCTTCTTCTGTGAAATGCTGAACCTGGCAACCGGGGGTGAATTATTCTCAATCTCGATGCTGTGAACCGCACTTGCTTGCCCGCCCCGGTCATCTTTTACTGTCAGCTTTATGGTGAACGTTCCGGCAGAACTGTACTTATGGGTAACTACGGACCCGTTGCCTTTCTGGTTATCTCCAAAATCCCACTCGTGCGATTCCACGGTACCGTCCGCGTCACTTGACGATGTACCGTCCAGAGTAATAGAGGTGTCTTTCGCCGCTTTGGCCGGTGATACGGAAAAAGTAGCCACGGGAGGCTGATTGTTGCTCACAGCGAAAACAGAATCGTTGCTGAAGACCCCCTTTCCGGTTCCAATCTTCACGGTACGGGGTCCGGGAAGCGCATCGGAAAGTACGGAAAAAACGACAGCTATTTCGGTAGGATCCAGAATCTTTGTAGATTCAATGTCGATCCCACTCCCCATATCCACGGCAAGCGGTCCCGTGAAGCCCGATCCGATGATCCGGCCTTCAACATTCTGCTGACCGCCAAATACCTGGGCGGGGCGAACCTCGGAAATGATCAGGCTCTCCTCATCGGAAAGCCCCCCATTCTCGCAGCCGGCAACCAAAAGCGATGTGCAAACGGCAATCAAGACAAAATACCTCATTCGTCATCTCCTTTATTCTCCTTTCGTCCAGGAGTGTTGCTGTCACTGTAATACGGTTATCACGTCAAGTCAATACTATAAGTATAATATGATTTGAAATCTAAGTTATGTAGAGTACTATATCTATAATACGGGTAGCATTTTGGAACGCTCGAAACCGGTGATTCCGAAGCTGAACTTGTTGACTCGCCTGCAGTCAATCGGGAAAGGTACTGCAAGATTGCCCGGGAAACGTTTCAAAGCCGGGAAGAGGCGGCTGAAAACCGCTCGCGCCGGCGGTACACATTAACCTGCCACTGCACCATCCAATGGAACCCTTTTCGAGCGATTCTCCGGAGCAACATTTGTTCTGATAGCAACAGCTACTTCCGATCAACTCAGCCGGTGGCGGACAGTTGCTTCCGCTCGGAGGGGGGATGGGAGGCGGGGGCGCCGGACGGTCCGTGACGGTGATCCCTTGGATTACATCCATGCGGAGGCCTGCATTGTCCGTTACGACCAGCCGGACCCGGTAGGAATCGGGTTGAAGAAAGAGATGCCGGACCACAGGACCTTCCCCTGAGGTGCCATCACGAAACTGCCATTCGTATGCCGCAATATGTCCATCCAAATCGGAGCTCTGACTCGCATCGAATGTGAAGATCGTATCAATGTTGCCGGCAGAAGGTATCACCGAAAAAACAGCCACAGGATGCTGGTTCCTCCGGATGGAAAATAGCGAAGAGCTGGATGCGGAACCTTGCGGTGTTGTTACGGTGATCACACGCGGGCCGGTAGCGGAACTTCTGGATACGGAGAACGTGACCAGCAGCGAAGTCCCATTTCCAAAAGTGATCTCTTCCACTTGAATTCCAGCTCCCATGTCTACAGTTGCATTCGTTGTGAGGTTGGTTCCCAGAATCAAGACTTTGACGTTGCGCTCACTCTGCGCCGCAGAATTAGGGGAAACAGAAGTAAACGTTGGAGCGCCTGTTAAGACCGTACTCTCCGTTTGAGTGCCACGATTACACCCAGCCAGAAATATAAGGATCAGCACAACGAAGATAGATGCACCTGATCTGCTCATCTTGTATTCATCCCCAGCTCTTTTCGTTCTCCCAGAATAGCACAAGCGAACGAAACATTCTTCTCCGTGACCTCTGTAGTACTAACGTTTAGTTTCTTCTTTGTCCGGCGAGAATGCTGAAAACTTTTCGCGGGCCCTTAAATGATGCGGAAGTCACAAATCAACCATTTTGTGCCTTCAAGCCGGAAGGAGAAATCGTGTGTTGCGATGCCTTGATCAATCGTGCCGTCGAACCGCACAGAAATGAAATTTGCCGTTGCAATCGAGTGTGCCCTGGTGCTGGAGCTAAAGGTAACATCAATCCCGCCGAGTATCGTAACATCTTCGGATCTGAATTCCATCTGGTCACTTTCGATCAGCTTCTTCTCATGATTGTAACCGGGACATGCGGAATCCCGGCTCCATCCCACAAGGATTTGGTCCGCCGTGAGACTAGGAAACCGCTCATAAAGGTTGAAGAACTCGACCACAACATCGCGAATCGCCTGAGCCGATGCATTCTCATCGAAGGTTTCGACGTTCAACTCTTTTGTGAGCTGATTCTTGAAACCGTCGTTATCGGTCACGGTCAGGGTTACTTCAAAGAGACCGCTGCCGGTAAATTGGTGCTGAACGACCATTCCATTGGCGGACATTCCATCTCCAAAGGTCCATTCGAATAATATGATGCTGCCATCATCGTCGTCGCTCTTGGAGGCATCAAATTTGAAAGACGTCGTGACGTCTCCCGACGGCGGGGACACAGAAAATGCCGGATCCGGCGCAATTCCTTCCCGAACGTCAATACTCTTTGATGCGAAATTCGTCGCACCGGTATCGTCAGTAACCGACAGTCTTGCTTCAAAGGTCCCGACTGCGTTGTACCGGTGCGTTGCGATCGGATCGTGAGCCGTTTTTCCATCACCGAAATCCCAGTCAAACTCGGTGGATTGTCCGTCTGTGTCTGTCGTGCTCGATCCATCAAACAAAAACGTTGTGTTCGACGTACCAATGTCCGGAAGGACTGTAAATTTCACTTGTGGAGCGCGGTTGTTTAATACTTCTAATAAATTAGCAGCCGTCGCCGTCCCTGTCGTAGTCGTTACCGTAACATTCCGAACCCCGGGGGCAGTATTGGTGTTGACGGAGTACGCAATCTCGATTTCAGACGGACTGATGCTGTTCATTTCTTCGATGGCAACGCCGCTTCCAAGATTTACGGAAACGACAGGGGCCAGATTTGATCCTCGAATCAAGATCACACCACGCTCAGCTCTGCTTATCTGATTCGGCGTGATGGAGGCGATCGATGGTTTTAGAATTGTTATGGTTGTGCCCTTATCCTTGTCGCATCCGGCGAAAAAAATTACCGAGGATGCCAAAAAAATGGCGACAATGGTTTTCATAGAAATCAACTCTCGATCAATGTGGTTTATGGCAGGAAGACATTATAGCCCTATCGCGAAAAGAGAACAATACGGCGCATCGCCGATATCGCCGCTCGCCCTTCGTCGCGGGCAGGGACGCCCGCGCTCCAAATTAGGACAGTACCACCGCAATCGAATGATTGACTCGGCTTCTCTGAAGTTGTTATACTCCGTACTTTAATCAGAGCATCGGTCGTCCTTTCTTATCCTCCGGCTCGTCTCTTCAGGCGGCAGACTCGGACGGCGTTGAGTGAAAAATGACCGAAGATTTTAAGAACAAGGCGATCCCTGTCACAGCACCCCGGATACCGGAAGCGATCCGGGAGGGGGTCAGCGTTGTGATCTGCGCCCGAGATGAGGAGCGCACAATTGCCGGTGTGATTGAGCGCACTCTTCCCCATTGCGATGAATTGATTATCGTGGACGGTCATTCCAGGGATCGAACTGCCGAGATTGCCGAAAGCTACGGAGCCCGCGTAGTAAAAGATAATAAGAAAGGCAAAGGAGATGCGATCCGCGTAGGCGCGGATTTGGTTCAGTTTGACATCATCGTTTTCATGGATGCGGACGGCTCGCATGATCCAAATGACATTTCCCGCCTCGTCTCACCCATTCGCAAAGGGGAAGCGGACTTAATGATTGGTTCCCGTGGAAAAGGCGGAAGCGATGAGTTACACGGGGATATTGAAAAACTCCTCCGGATGGTTGGCAGCGATCTGATATTGATCGGGATTAACTGGAAATGGAATCAAAATCTGACGGATAGCCAGAACGGATTCCGAGCGATCCGTACCAGCGTATTCCAGACTCTAGGATTAAAAGAAAATATTACTACCATCGAACAGGAAATGACCATGAGGACCCTCCGCAAAGGCTATCGGGTGGCGGAAGTCCCGACACACGAATACGCGCGTCTTTACGGAGAGTCAAAGATCAAGTTAAGAAGGGTTTGGTTTCGTTACATTTACAGTTTTCTAAAGAACTGGATATTCTAGTGCACTGTAACACAAAGTTCAAAAG
>CAZDDB010000243.1:0-6119 GCA_964504105.1 uncultured Acidobacteriota bacterium | reverse complement strand
GGACAACACAAGAAAAATATGCAAACCAGACTTAGGGCCTGCACAAAAATAACTTTCTTTTTGGTAATCGGAATCACTCTTTTGACGACCTCTGGAATTGCCGAGACGAATCAGGGTGATGAGCTGATTTTGGCTGCAAAACAGGGGGATTTGAAGGGTGTAGAGGCTCTCCTGAAGCAGGGCGCCGGCGTGAATTCTCGAGACGATAAAGGCCGCACTCCCCTGATCTGGGCAGCCTGGAACGATCACCTCGATGTGGCGCGCGTCTTGCTCAAAGCGGGAGCGTCCGTGGACACAGTTGATGAAAAGGATGCCGGAACTGCCCTGCTCTATGCAGCCACAAAAGGGCATACGTCGATGGTTCGCATCCTGCTGGAATCGGGCGCGGACCTGAAGACGGTAAACCAGACGGCTTTGCTCGAAGCAGCAAACAACGGACATCTCGAAACCGTTGATACGCTGCTTCGTGCCGGCGCAGATGTAGCAATGGCGGATGGGGCTGGACGGACAGCTCTTTATCTTGCTGCGGAAAAAGGACACTTAAAGATGGTACAGAGACTTTTAAAAGCCGGCGCAAAAGTAGACGGCAAAGCAGCTACGGGAAACACTGCGCTCATGGTGGCTGCACGCGAAGGTCATCTTGAGCTGGTTCAATACTTGCTGAAAAAGGGCGCAAGCGTGAAAGAGAAAAACACCGCGGGCACAACCCCACTGATGTTCGCGGCCTCCAAAGGAAAAAGCCCCGTAGTTAGCGTGTTGCTGCAGGCAAAGTCCGAAGTAAATGCAATCGGAGATCGCGATAACACTCCTCTCATGATGGCAGTCCAGAGCGGCGACCTTGCGTCGATACAGCCCCTGCTCCATGCAGGTGCGGACGTGCGCGCAAAAAACCCTGATGTTTGCCGCAACGCAAAAGGATCCGCAAATCGTCCGCGCGCTGCTGAAAGCGGGCGCAGAAATCAACGCGCAAGACAACTCCGGGTGGACTGCTCTTCTGCGTGCAGTCAAAGCCGGCGAACCTGAAATCGTAAAAGTGCTGCTCGCTGAAAAGGCGTCGGTGGAAATTCCGGATGGGGAAGGCCAGACGGCCGTCATGTTTGCATCATTTGAAGGAAACGCGGAAATTGTCGGCGGTTTAATTGCGTCCGGCGCCAACGTCAATGCGAAAGACCGGTTGCAGAAAACAGCCTTGATGTATGCTGCCATGCGCGGTCATGAAACAGTCGTGCGAAACTTGATTCACGCGGGAGCAGACGTGCGCGCAAAGGATCGCGAAGGGTTTACAGCAACTCGCTATTCGAAGGAGGCCGGGCATCCCGAAATCGCTCAACTCCTGCAGACGGCAGGCGCGAAAGAATAGGGGTCTTCACTCTTAGGGCTTGCTTGCTTCCTTTTGATTTGATAACGGAATCTGCCGGATAAACTCCGTGATCTTCCTTGCCATATCAGGAGAATCGACGTATACCGAAAGCTCTTCATTGACCGCCATAGCGGCGTGTGTGAGGTTATGGCTTCCGACAAAACAATACCGGTCATCAATCACAAATGTCTTGGAGTGCGTCGTGACATCCTTGGTATCGAAATGGATCCGCACTCCCGCCTCTTGCAAAATCCGGCTTGCGAGCAGGTTGGCCTCGTTGGAATCGCGGTCCACGGCGGAAAGATCCATCACAAGCTCAACGTCCACATTCCGCTTGCGTGCGGCAATCAACTCCTGGATGAGATCGGCAGGCTCATTGTCGCGATAGTTTGCCGTCTTAAATAAATAGACGGTTCCCACGATCTTGCGCCTGGCATTGCGAAAATGTTCTTTGAGAAAAGGATAGTAATCCTTGTTGATCAGCAGCATCGTGCCGCACTGTTCCGTAGAGGTAATCGGATCTGCCGTCCGTAATCCGGATGTCGGGGCGGGTGGAAAGAGATATTTTGAATACAGAAGAAACGACAGTGACACAGCAAAAAGCAGGATCGAAAAGAACCACTGTTTCCGGCGCATCAAACCTCGGTCGGGAACTGCTTATCTCTTGCCCGGCGCCGGGGCGTCGGTGGGTTGAGAGGATTTCGGCGCAGCTGCTTTCCATGCATCTTTTGCCTCGCTGCCCAGATTCATTTTCACTTCACCGAGAATCCTGCCTCCCTCTTCCATGACAAAGTGCTCTACCTCCAGATTTCCGGTCAGCACTCCGGTGGGACGAACAATCAATTTCTTCGTTTTGATGTTTCCTTCGATCTTCCCCAGAAGCTCAATCTCCGCCGCATTGACATCCCCGATCACCTTTCCGCTTTGAACGATCTCTACGCTTTCCGCAGAAGTGACGTTTCCAAGGAGGTCTCCTTCGATTCGAAGCCTGCCTCCGGACAACGAGATTTCACCTTTGACAATCGTTCCTTCCGCGAGCCGCGTAATTTTTGGTTCGTGGTTCATAATAACAGATCACCTCAATTTTTATTTTTCGTAGAAAGCATTATACCTGATTCCGTCCTGATTTGGCATTTCGTCGAATTTCAGATCTTTCAGCCATTGCACAAACACTGGAAAATGGACACGGATGCAGCCCGTACGTTTTTAGCTTTTTTTATTTCGAAATTGTCATCTCAATGACGTTCGAACCAATCCGTCTCGCTTTCTTGCGTCTGCAATACTGTTCCCAGAGTTCGCGCGTAGCCAAACGTCCACGGATTCTGGTGAGGTCCGAAACAATGATTGTATGCGCGCAGATGTTTCCGCGAAACCGCGCCCCGGGACGAATCACAACTCGTTCATGTGTGGAGATCGCAAACTTTTGAGTGTTGGAGTTCAAGAACAGCCCTTTGATTTCAATCGTGCCGGGACTGCGGCCGTTCCTGTTGATTGTTTCGTCCGCGTAATGATCCAGACCGATAATGCGGCAATTAATCAATTCTGCCCTGTCCGTAACAATCAAGTTGTTTCCTTTATAGATCTTGATGACGCAGTTTTGCATCCGGTCGCCGATAACCATGTGTTCGGGAACCAGGATTTCCGCGCGGGACAGGATGATTCGCTTCTGAATAAGACTTTGCTGAGCGCTCTGATGCTGCGCTTCCATTTTCAGCAGACGCTCATTCTGCGTCTTCAACAGCTGGTGTTGTTGCTGGAGCTGCTGATGAGTCTGTTTGTATTTTTCCAGTTCTTCCCGCAGTTCTTTGATCTGCTGTTCCAGATCATGAATCTGGTCTGTTTTGGAACGCAACTGGTTCATTGGCTCACCGGGACCAAGGTAGAGACGGACCTCGCGGTAACAACCTGACGATGAACCCTGTGATTCTATCAAGTTGGTAGAGCTAAATCAAGACAGTGCAATCGATTGCAGGCATTGATTGCAAAAGCACGAAAAGGAACTATAATTTCATACCCGTCATGACACGTCTGAAAAGCAGCACCGAGAAAATCTCACGGATCAAGGCCGGTTCCATCGGAGTGCCTGTTCTTCCGAACACGAAGCTCACCGCATCCGGAAAAGAGATCGACCGCAATCTCGGCGGCGCACTTTCGCGGGCTTTAAAGGGCGGATCGTTCCGGATCAAAAGCGGAAACACCTTTGTGTACTACACCGGAAAAACGAATCCTTCTAGAATTGTTGTCGTTGCGCTTCCCGGTGAAGATCCTCGCACGAATGAATTGCGCGAAGCGGCATATGCAGCAACCGCTGCTGCAGGGCTGCATGCGATCCGCGAACTCGCGATTGCATTCGATCCGGCAACAGAGACCGAAATCCAGGCAGTGAGTGAAGGCGCGCTGCTGGCTACTTACCAACATCAGAAATACAAGTCAAAAAAGAATCCGAAACAGCCGGTTTCTTCCGTCACAGTTTGTTCCGCATTGGAGGGAAGAGCGGCGCTCCAAAAAGCGAAAGCGTTCGCAGAAGCCACATGTTTCGTTCGCGATCTGGTGAATGAACCTCCCAATGTCCTCCATGCAAAGAAATTCAGTGAAGTGGCCGAGGAAGTTGCGACTCGGACCGGACTGCAAATTGAGATTTACACCGCAGACAGACTGGAAAAGATGGGCGCCAACGCATTCTTGAGTGTCGGTAAGGGAAGCACGGCTCAAGGACGAATGATTCATCTCACGTATCTGCCTGCCGAAACACCGCGGACGCATGTGGCCCTTGTTGGAAAAGGAATTACGTTCGACTCCGGCGGTTTGTCGCTGAAAACAGAACAGGGGATGCAGCACATGAAGGCAGACATGGCGGGCGCCGCGACAGTTCTTGCGTGTGTCCGGGCGGCAAAGGAGCTGAACTTGCCCGTTCAGGTTACGGGACTTCTCATGGTCACAGAAAATATGCC
Source organism: uncultured Acidobacteriota bacterium (assembly GCA_964504105.1). Taxonomy (GTDB): domain Bacteria; phylum Acidobacteriota; class HRBIN11; order JAKEFK01; family JAKEFK01; genus CAZDDB01. The sequence goes on along the minus strand of CAZDDB010000243.1, from coordinate 1,808 downwards.
CGATGGAGCGGCAAACCGTCCCGGTGATGTAGTGCGGGCCATGAACGGAAAGACGATCGAAATCACAAACACAGATGCGGAAGGAAGGCTCGCTCTGGCAGATGGATTGACATTTGCAGAAGGTTTGTCGCCCGATTGTATTCTGGATATTGCGACACTCACGGGCGCTCAGGTTGTCGCACTCGGACGTCTGGCAGCGGCAATCATGGGAAACGATCCGGAGCTGCTTCGGAACATTTCGGACGCAGGCGAAAAATCCGGGGAAACAATCTGGCCCCTTCCCATGATCAAGAAGTACAGGGAAATGCTGAACAGCGATATCGCCGACATCAAGAACTCCAGCGGAATCCCGGAAGCAGGATCGATCCAGGGCGGCCTTTTTCTTTCCGAATTTGTGTCTCATCAAAGCTGGGCGCACATCGATATTGCCGGACCCTCCTTTCAGGAACGCGAATGGAGTGTCTACCCTCGCAACGCGAGCGGTTTTGGGGTTCGGAGTATTCTGACTTTTCTGAGCCGGTTGTGATGGAATGCGAAAAGTAATTCTCAACACGCTTCTGTTTGTATCCGGATTCACTGTGGTCTTCGCAATGCTTGGAGCTACCGCAAGCTGGATCGGCCAATATCTGTTGCTGTACAAAACAGCCATCAATGTAGTGGGTGGAATTCTAATCATCATTTTGGGACTCCATCTTGCGCATGTATTCCGGATCGGATTCCTCGATTACGAAAAGCGGTTTCAGGTGGAAGGAAAACCGCTTGGAATGATCAGCTCCTTCTTGATCGGAGGCGCGTTTGCGTTTGGATGGACTCCATGCATCGGTCCGATTTTGAGCTCGATTCTGTTGCTGGCTGCAAATCAAAATACCGTGAGTGACGGAATTCTTCTTCTGATTGTCTATTCTGCCGGACTCGGGATCCCTTTCCTGCTTACAGGCATTGCGTTCAATTACTCGCTGAGCGTGTTCAAGGTCATCAAACGCCATTACAAGATGATTGAGATGATCAGCGGAGGTCTGCTGATCCTGATCGGAGTGATGGTGGCAACCAATCAATTCACGCGTTTGAGCGGCTGGCTGGCAGCGGCTTTCGGAGCCGGCTTTGAATCGAGTCTGGGAAGCCAGGCAAACATCGTCACAGCTCTGGCTGCGGGCTTTCTGTCTTTCATCTCTCCCTGCGTTCTTCCTCTGGTGCCGGCATACATTTCGTATATTTCCGGTGTCTCCATTGATTCCCTGAAAGGAGAAGTGGCGGCAGCCGGCTGATTTCTCGTCGTTGCAGAGCCTCAAGAGATTTGCTAAGATGAGTTACCAACAAGAACCGTTCATGCTCTTCCGGGTTCCTGTTGTGAGTCCACATGGGAAACGATAAGAACAAGTTTTCCGTCCGGTTTCGTGGAGTTCGCGGCAGTCATCCAGTGCCGGGTCCGGGCACCGTACGGTATGGCGGAAACACATCCTGCGTGGAAGTGCACGCGGGGAATCACCTCATCATTCTGGATGCAGGAACCGGCATCGTGGGTCTTGGAAGAGACTTGATGAAGGCGCACAACGCCAGCGGCCCGGACACCGCAGCCCGCACTCCGATCGTCTTCACCATTCTTTTCAGCCACACGCACCACGATCACACACAAGGATTTGCGTTCTTCAAGCCTGCCTACGTTCCCACCAGCACATGCTTTCTGTACGGTCCCAGATTACTGGAAGAGGAATTGGAAGAAGGGCTGCGAAAATCGATGGTAAGCCCTTTCTTTCCCGTAGAGTTGCAAGATCTTTCCTCGGTTCGCAACATCCGGAGTCTTCACGAAT
>CAZDDB010000242.1:4150-6124 GCA_964504105.1 uncultured Acidobacteriota bacterium | reverse complement strand
CGGTGGTAAACGCGTGATTAAACAGAAAGTCTTCGAATAATGTAGAGGTGAATACCCCATCCCGCAAAATCATCGAAAAACCACTAAGACACAAAGACACGAAGAGGATTTTTATTCTTTTTCTTCGTGCCTTTGTGCCTTTGTGGTTGAATTAGACCTGCGCGCGGGAGAGATCGGCGCCGCCCTTTTCCTTCAATGCAGCCTGGGCTGCTGCCAATCGGGCAATCGGGACCCGATACGGAGAGCAACTTACATAGCTCAATCCCAGCGAATGGCAAAACTCCACAGATTCCGGATCGCCGCCATGCTCACCGCAGATCCCCAGTTTCAAATCGCCGCGAACAGCACGTCCTTTTTTGACGGCGATGCGCATCAATTCACCAACTCCATCGCGATCAATCGTAACAAACGGATCTTTTTTCAAGATCTTCATTTCCAGATAGGCCGGTAGAAATTTTCCGATATCATCGCGCGAAAAACCGTATGTGGTCTGTGTCAGATCGTTGGTGCCAAACGAAAAGAACTCCGCATCCTGGGCAATCTGATCCGCAGTGATCGTCGCGCGGGGCAATTCAATCATCGTACCGGTCAAATACAACACGCGCACTCCTCTCTGCCCGAAGATGCGTTCTGCAATTTCATCTATCTGCTTCTTCGCCCGTTTGAATTCTTCCGCCGTGCCCACCAGTGGAACCATGATCTCCGGTACACACTTCACTCCATCCTTCACCACATTGCAGGCAGATTCAAAGATCGCTTCCACCTGCATTTCGGAAACATCCGGATAAGTGAGACCCAGTCTGCAACCGCGATGTCCCAACATCGGATTCATCTCATGGAGCTCGTTTACGCGTGCAAGCAGTGTTTCTTTTTGTTTGAGGTTTGATTCGATTGCCGCGCGATCGCCGTGATTGTAAGCGAGATCTTTTTTCAATTCGGCTACTTCCACCATCAGTTCTTCCCGGCGCGGCAAAAACTCGTGTAATGGCGGATCGAGAAGACGGATCGTGACCGGGTATCCACGCATTTCCCGGAAGAGCCCTTCAAAATCCGACTTCTGCCACTCGCGGATCTTTGCCAGGGATGGTTTGCGTTCTTCCGGAGTGCGCGCGAGAATCATTTCCTGGATGACAGGCACACGCTGCGGATCAAAGAACATGTGTTCGCTGCGGCACAGCCCGATTCCCTGCGCGCCAAACTGCCATGCAACTTTTGCATCGCGCGGAATATCGGCGTTTGCGCGGACGCGCAGTTTTCGGAATTCATCGGTCCATTCCATGAGTGTCGCAAACTCTTCGCTCAGCTCCGCTTCTTTCAACTTCACACGGCCCAGAATGACTTCTCCTTTGCCGCCGTCGATGGTGATATAGTCACGGGCTTTCACAACAATGTCGCCGATCCGGAAGATCCGCTCCTCTTCGTGAATACGGATCGCCTCGCAACCGGCTACACATGGCTTGCCCATGCCGCGTGCTACGACCGCCGCGTGACTGGTCATTCCTCCGCGCGCAGTGAGAATCCCTTGCGCCACATCCATCCCGTGAATGTCATCGGGCACCGTTTCTTCACGTACAAGCACAACCGGCAGATGATCGCGCTGCACCACTTCGACCGCCTCATCCGCAGTAAAGACCACGATTCCGCATGCAGCTCCGGGAGAAGCAGGAAGACCTTTGGCCACCACTTCGATCTTTTGAGACGAATCGATTACCGGATGGAGAAGCTGGTCAATCTGGGCCGGATCAATGCGCAGAATCGCTTCTTCTTTTGTGATCAGTTCTTCGGCCACCATGTCGACGGCAATCTTGACTGCCGCTGCAGCAGTTCTTTTTCCTGTGCGTGTCTGGAGCATGAACAGGCGCTCATTTTCGATGGTGAATTCAAAATCTTGCACGTCCCGATAATGATGTTCTAATTTGGTAGTAATATTTCGCAACTGCTCATATGCGGCAGGCATCTCCTGTTGCAGACCGC
>CAZDDB010000242.1:0-4140 GCA_964504105.1 uncultured Acidobacteriota bacterium | reverse complement strand
CCACATCTTCTCCCTGGGCGTTGGTGAGATATTCGCCATAAAACATCTTTTCCCCTGTGGAAGGATTGCGCGTGAATCCCACACCGGTGGCGGATTTGTCCCCCATGTTCCCAAACACCATGGCCTGAACACTCACCGCGGTACCGAGATCATCCGGAATTTTGTTTTGTTTGCGGTAATAGCGCGCGCGATCGTTGTTCCAGGATTGAAATACCGCGTCGCGGGCCATATCCAGTTGCACGAGCGGATCCTGTGGAAACGGCTTGCCGGTTTCCTGCTGGACAAGAGCTTCATACGCCTCGATCAACTGTTGCCAATCTGCCGCGTTCATTTCGGTATCGTAACGGTAGCCTTTCGCTTGTTTGGCCGCGGTCAGCTGTTTTTCGAACCTCTCTTTGGGAATGCCCAACACGACGTTTCCAAACATTTGCATGAAGCGCCGGTAGCTATCCAGCGTAAACCGGCGATCACCTGTCAGTTTTGCAAAACCCTCCAGGGTGTGATGGTTGAGGCCAAGGTTCAGGATCGTATCCATCATTCCGGGCATCGAAAATTTTGCCCCGGATCGCACGGAAACAAGTAGGGGATTTGACGGATCTCCAAATTTCTTGCCAAGCGTCTTTTCTACCCGCTCTAGATAATGTTTCTGTTCCTGGATCATCGAATCGGGCACCTTTCCGTTGTTTTCGTAGAACAGATTGCAAACTCTTGTTGTGATCGTAAAGCCGGGAGGAACATTCACGCCCAGGTTGGTCATTTCGGCGAGCCCGGCTCCTTTGCCGCCGAGCAGATCCTTCATTTGACCGCCGCCTTCCGCTTTTCCATCGCCAAAAAAATAAATGTATTTCTCACTCATAATTGGAAATCCTTCTTTGTGTTGCGCTTCGTGTCTTTGTGCCTTTGTGGTGAATCCGATCCTAAAATTATAGCTCGATTTGCAGGGCCGAAAAATCGGCGATCCTGCGGTATAGATTGCTGATCCGTTGCAGCAACGCGATTCGGTTGTTGCGGAGATCAGGATCTTCTGCCATGACCAGCACTTCATCAAAGAAATTATCGATTTCGGGACCAAGCGTGACCATCATGTCGAGCGCGTCCATGTAATCCTTCTGTTGAATGTTCTGGGACACACGGAACTCCAGGTCGCTGAATGCCCGACACAATCGCACCTCACCGTCGTCCTGCAGTGTCTCTTCGCTAAATGGATGTTCCGGTTGGTCTGAAATGATGTTGTTGATTCGTTTGAACCCGCGCGCGAGCGTTTTCAAATCTTCCGAATGGTGTTTTGCCCAGAGCGCGTTTGTTTTCGCAAACGCATCCACAAAGGAGCGTTTTTCCACATTCAGAATTGCATTCAGAGTGTCGTATGCGATGCCCCTTTGCTCCATCAGGAAACGGAACCGGGCTTCCATGAGTTGGTGGAGGCCTTGCAACATTTCCTCCAGAGTGAGTTTTCCTTTGATGGAATAAAGCGAGAACGCATGCTCGAACAAAGATTTGAAATCGAGATCGATTCTATGCTCCAGCACAATTTTCATTGCCCCTGTCGCAATTCTGCGCAAAGCATACGGGTCGCGCGAGCCGGTGGGAATCTGGTTCATGATGTATCCCGAAGTCAGAATTTCGATCCGGTCTGTCAGAGAGAGAAGCGCGCCCAGGAAATTGCGCGGCGTGGAATCTTCTGCAGAAACAGGCTGATACTGATCATAGAGGGCCTGCCACTGTTCCTCCGGATATTCTTCCTGACGCGCATAGAGACCGGCCATGATGCCCTGCAATTCCGGAAACTCTCCCACCATCAGCGTCTGAAGGTCTGCCTTGCAGTCTTGGATTAATGAGGATAAAACCTCTTCCAGCTCCGGACGGTTCAACGCGGACAGGATCCGTCGCGCGATTTCCGTCATGCGTCCGATCTTCTGGCTGTAGTCTCCCAGTTTTTCACGATAGGTCAGCCGGCGCAGGGCAGTTCTTCTTGCGCGCAGGCTTGTTTTGCGGTCCTCTTTCCAGAAGAATTCGGCATCGCGCAGCCGTGCCTGGAGCACGCGTTCGTGTCCGGTTCGGATCAGCTCCGGTTTGGCCGCATGCGTGTTGAGCACGGTAAAAAACACAGGCAGAAGCCGGCTTCCGCTGTCTACCGCGCAGAAGTACTTTTGGTGTTTGCGCATTACATTGATCAGAATTTCCTGCGGCAACGCGAGAAACTCGCGCGGAAAACCGCCGGACAAAACTTCGGGATACTCTACTTCGTTGGCCATAGTACGAAGCAAGTCGGGATCTTCTCTGAGTATTCCACCTGCCGCAGCCGTTTGTTGGTGAAGCTCGCACAGGATGGTTTCGATCCGGTCTTCCAGCGCGAGGACAACGCTATTCTCCTGTAATTTTTTCCGGTAATCTTCGTAAGAAGTGACTGGGAACTTTTTCCCGCTCCCCAGGAACCGATGGCCGAACGTCTTGCGGCCGGAGGAAACGCCGGCGATTGTGACACGCACGACCTTGCCGTCAAAGAGGACGAGCAAATTGCGGATCGGACGTCCGAACAAAAACTGTCCTGAGCCCCATCTCATGAATCTGTTGAATGGAAGCTGCAGTACGATGGCGGGCAGCAACTCGGCCAGCACTTTTGGCGCCGGCCTGCCTTTGACAACGATTTGCGCCGAGAGATATTCTCCTTTCGGGGTTTGGATGGTCTTAAGTTTTTGAAATCTCAGACCCACGTTTTTTGCAAACCCGAGTCCGGCAGCAGACGGATTGCCGTTGAGGTCCACTGCAACTCTTACAGGCGGTCCGATTTTCTCTTCACGAAGATCGCGCTGCATCAGCTCGATCTGGGCTCGCAGCAGAAGGCGCCGGGGTGTGGCGTGTGTCTCGATCTCCGATGCTGTCAGCCGGTTTGCTTCAAATGTCTGTGTTGCCCGCTTTTTCAATTCTTCCGGCAGCACGAGCAGATCGTCCGCCGGTATTTCCTCACACCCGAGTTCAAACAATAGCTCAGGCATGATGACCGGCCCCCGTGTGTTGTGCCGCGATCCGGCAGACGAGATTCCGGATCCGGGAAATGATCCCGGTCCGCTCGGTAATACTGATCGCCCCTCTTGCTTCTAATATATTAAAAGCATGAGAACACTTCAAGCAACAGTCATAAGCAGGCAGAAGCAATCCTGATTCGATCAACCGTTGCGATTCGATTTCCCATTGCGACAGTTGCTGGAAATGCCATTCCACATCGGCCGATTCAAACGAGTACCGGGAGAATTGTTTTTCCTCTTCCAGCCGAACCTGTCCATATCGGACTCCGTGAGTCCATTCGAGATCGTACACGCTTTCTGTGCCTGCGATCATCGCCGCAATTCGTTCCAACCCGTAGGTAATTTCACCGGAAACAGGGGACAGATCGATTCCTCCTGCCTGTTGGAAATAAGTAAACTGCGTGATCTCCAGACCGTCCACCAGGACCTGCCAGCCGATCCCCCAGGCCCCGAGCGTCGGCGATTCCCAGTTATCTTCTTCAAACCGGATGTCATGATCCGCCGGATGAATTCCGAACGAGCGGAGACTCTCCAGGTACAGATCCTGGATGTGATCGGGTGAAGGTTTTAGAATGACTTGAAACTGGGTATGTTTGTACAGCCGGTTTGGATTCTCGCCGTAGCGGCCGTCGGCTGGTCTTCGGCTTGGCTGGACGTAAGCAACACAGGCGGGGTCCGGTCCCAGAACACGGAAGAATGTCTCGGGATGCATCGTGCCGGCGCCCACTTCCGTGTCGTACGGCTGCTGAAGAATGCATCCATTCTTGGACCAGAAACGCTGTAACGAGAAAATGAGTTCCTGAAATGTCATAGATTCATTGCGGACTGCGGATCCCGGATTGCGGAGTCAAATCCGCAATCCGCAATCTGAAATCCGAAATCAGAGGAGTTGTTTCCGAAGCGGAAAGGAACGAAGTTCCTTGCCAAGGAAGCGGATGATCAGCAGATGGTTGAACGATCCCAGATCTTCAAGTGTGCGTCCCGAAAGAGTGTTTACCCAGTCCACCGCTCCTTTCTCAAAATGGTCCATGCTTTTCACAACAGGTACAGACAGCGCAACACTTTCCTCGCCGCGGCAGCGCCTGCAATAAATTTCAGTCCCGGAACCGAGATA
>CAZDDB010000241.1:0-6124 GCA_964504105.1 uncultured Acidobacteriota bacterium | reverse complement strand
CGATCCCTTCCACAAGTCCCGGCCACTCCTGGCTCCAGCGGTTTCCAAGCCAGTGGGCGGGGATCATCTTCGGTACGGGTTGTTTGTATCGATCCGCAAGGCGGTACTTGGCCCAGCAATGCAGCTGCTGATAAAGCGGCTTCAAATCCGTGATCATTTTTTGGGTCATCGCGACCAACTCATCAGAAGTCATGCCGTAATCGGAAACCTCCAGCGCAAAATAAGAGTTGAACCCCGTTTCTTTTGCGATGCGGTTTCTCAATCGTTGTAATTCGATCAGTCCTGGCTTGAGGGCGACTCCGGATTGTTTTGAAACTTCCCAAACTTTTTTCCGTTCTGCAAGATCCCTGGAGTCTCGAAGCGTATCGTCAATCTGATTTACAGTGATGGGCTTGGCGCAGTTGTCCCCTTCGCGTTCCATGCAGAATTCGAAGCTGTCCAGAGTTGCGCTCTGATTTGCTTCTGCAGCGATTCTCTCGGCCACGATCTCCGGTATCGTGCCCGGGGCATGCGCGCCGTTGTACAGGATTTTATCCAGTTGCCGCACAGTCAGAGAATCCAGAAAGTCTTTCCGTTTCAACAGCTCACGTGCCTCGTTGATGATGTAGGGGCTTCCCAGGAACGCGGCATAAGCGCTATCGGCGCCGATTCGTTGTCCCGTGTGGAGGTCGCTGACATCGGTGCCGGCAGCCCAGTTGGCTTCGGAGTCTACCGTGTACATCTTCTGATACAGACTGTCATACATGGAGAGAAACTTGTCTGCTCGCTGCTGTACTTCGGATTTATTTTCAGATTGTGAAAATGACAGAGAGGAAATCAGAATCAGAATCAGAACCAGAGGAAAGCTTCGCTTCATGACAGAGCTCCTTTTGCGATTTGCTCCTGAAAAGGTAGCAAGATTGTCTCTCTTTTTCAACGAGAGAATTAATCACGGAAACACTGAATTCACGGAAGAGGAACTCCAAAACCTTCATTCCGTGTTTCAGTGTTTCCGTGATTAATTCCTCTTCAAGCTGGTACAATGGGAAACATGAAACGGGTGGTCTCTGCCGGGTGTATTTTGCTGGCGCTGTTTGCGCTTGCCGGATGTGTGGATATCCAGATCAAGACAACGATTCGTCCTGATGGAAGCGGCTCACAGAAGTGGCAGTTCACGACTACGGCGTTGCTGGCCAATCAGATCAAGGGGCAACTGGATCAGGATTCGTTCTTCAGCAAATTGCGTCCGAAAATCACAGAAGAATTCAAGGAAGGGGACTACATTTTGGGCGCGGAAATCCCGTTTAAAGACGTAACGGAACTTCAGAACGGACGTCATGTGTTTCGCTTTGAGAAGAATGGTTTCTTCAAACGGACCTATTTCTACACGGAAAGCTGGGAACAGGCGGTGGATGACCGCGGTTTCCTGTCAAAGAATGCAGGAGGTCTGGTTCCCATAACGTTGAAGGTTTCGCTTGAGCTTCCGGGGAAGATCGTAGATTCCGATGCGGAAGCTGTCGAGGGTTCCATTGCAAAATGGAGTATTCCGGTTGCCGATTTGTTTCATCCGAAATCGCTCTGGGCAAAGTCTGAAAAATGGAATCTGTGGTTGCTTGTTCCGATCACTTTGTTGTTTTTTGCCGGGGCATCAGCGGTTGCGTTTTTTGTGACACGGACGCTGCGTAAGTCCCAAATTGCGGCACAGATCCGCTGCGTGCAATGCGGAGCCGCAGTTCCAGGAGGGTCCGCTTTCTGTAATTCTTGTGGAACCAGACTCAGTCGATAGTTGATTCGCTTGCGCAAGAAAAACATTTTGACTTTTAGTGTTGGGACGGACTTTCAGTGGATATGAAGCGGGACTCACGATTCATCTTTGGTCTTTTCAACCTCGGAGTCTCCCAACCATTGTACAGTGTGTTGTCCCTAAACCAGCAATTTCTCGTTGTCCATGATATACCCCCGGCCGATCTTTTCCTGCTGATCCTCGTTATCTCCTTTGTCCTACCCACGCTGATGATAACGTTTCAGTTTCTCGCGGGCTGTATCTCCAAAGGATTCCAGAAAGGTGTTTCCGCGTTTCTGTTTGCAGCGCTGGCGGGCACTGTGCTTCTGCCGCTACTGAAACATTTCCATATTCCCGGAATTCTTATTATCCTGATTGCTGCAAGTGTGGGACTTGCACTCTTCTGCTTTAGTGTTCGTTTTGCCCCCGTTGGCGTTTTTTTTCACTATCTCATTCCTGTCGCGCTGATTGTTCCCGGGCTGTTTCTTTATAAGATTTGGGGATTGGGGCTCCTCAGCCAGAAACTCATCCCAGCTTTTCCGCCGCCAAGGAGCACTACCCCGGTTGTATTGATCTTGCTGGATGAGTTGCCCCTGACGTCCATCCTGGACCGCAACCGGGAAATCGATCCGGTGAAATACCCGAACTTTGCGCGGCTGGCGCGGCAATCTGTTTGGTTTCGAAACGCCACGACCATTTCGCCGGATACTCCTGTTGCGATCTCTGCAATCCTGACCGGGAACTATCCGCATCAAGAGAAATTTGCTTCCGTGCGAGACTATCCCGCAAATCTGTTTACACTTTTTGGTTCCAGCTACGACCTCAGAGTCGTTGAACCCGTAACAAAACTCTGTCCGTATCAGACTCTGATTCCACAACAGTTATTTGCAGCCCGGTTTCTTTCCCTGTTGAAGGATGTTCTGGCGATCTATATTCAAGCGGTCGTTCCACCGGATTTCGCGCATCGGTTTCCTCAGGTTACCAGCCGGTGGAGTCATTTTTGGTCGCGGGACGATCCCGAATTCCGCACTCATTCTTTTCAGGAACGAACGCGGCAGTTTTCCGTATTCGTGAGCTCACTTCAAAAAACGAACAAACCCGGTTTTTATTTCCTGCACCTATTGCTGCCTCACGGTCCCTGGCGATATCTTCCCTCAGGCAAGCGCTACGACCCGCCACAGAATCCGGTGGATGAACGCAGCTTCGAAAATTCCTGGAAGAGGGATCCGGAATCGATTCAGCGGGGCTATCAACGCCACCTGCTTCAGGTAGGATTTGTCGACCGTCTCCTGGGGCAGGTGTTGGACAAACTTCAGGAAACCGGACTCTACGAGCGATCCCTGATCGTGGTGACCTCGGATCATGGCATCTGTTTTCGCTACAAAGAACTGCGGCGAGACGTTAAAAAGTCGAATGCAGTTGATTTGCTCCCGGTTGTTCTGTTGATGAAACTCCCGGACCGGAAGAACGGTACAGTGACTGATCGAAATGTGGAGTCCATTGATATTCTGCCCACGATTGCAGATACGCTGGGTGTCTCTGTTCCGTGGACCACAGACGGCTCGTCTGCATTCAACGTCTCGGTTCCGGAACGGGAGAGAAAACAAGCCTACCCTTATTACAGTTCTGCGCCGCTTGTCTTTCCGCGCAAGTTGGAATTGTCATTTCCGGTATTTCCAGACCCGAATGCGAAATGGATCGGCGGAAGGGTGACTGAGTTTGCGATCCGTGATGCCGGAGATGTGACCTTTGAACTGATCAACCAGGAAGCGTTTGATCACGTTGATCTTCAGTCCGATTTTGTTCCGGCGCTGATCAGCGGACGAATTCGATACGGGCGCGAATCCCCCCGGAGACTTTTGCTTGCAGTTGCTGTGAATGGTGTCATTCGAGCTACGGGTAATACCTTTCCGATCAATCCGAAAGTGGATGGCTTTTCAGTGATCGTTCCGGAGGGATCGTTTCATCCCGGTCAAAATCACGTTGATCTTTTCGAAATTTCTTCGGAAGATAAGCTGGACAAATTGAACCGACGCTGAGAAAGCTTTGCGTCTTGGCTTTCGGTTTGTAACGCCGGCGTCTCGCCGGCAGATCTCGACAGTGCACAATGCTTTGGCCGGCGGGGACGCCGGCGCTACAAACCGTTTTCCTGGAACTACACTAGATCGCTTCAAGGCTCTTTTGTTTGGTTTCTTCGCCAAGAATGGCAACGGCGATTGCGCCAAGGATCACCACGGCGGCAAACTGGGCGAAAACGAGTTGCTGTCCGCCGCGTTCCAGAATCATGCCCACAACAACCGGCGCCAGGATTCCGCCGATCCGCCCAAACGCAGCCGCCGATCCGGCACCTGTGGCTCTCATGTCTGTGGGATAAAGTTCGGGCGTGTACGTATACACAACTCCCCATGCGCCGAGGTTAAAGAACGAGATGAGACAGCCGTATACGAGAATCTCAGATGTGGAACCCGCCCTTCCAAACAGAAATGCAGCGATCGCGCAGCCGATCAGATAGGGGACCAGCGTGAGCTTTCGTCCGATCCGGTCCACCAGAAACGCAGCGCTGAAGTACCCGGGAATTTGCGCCAGCGTAATGATCAGAACATACTCAAAACTCTTGATCATCTGGTGCCCAGATTTCACCAGAAGTGTCGGAAGCCAGGTAAAAATTCCATAATAGGAATACACCATCGCAAACCACAGGACCCAGAGCATGATCGTTCGCCGGCCATATCTGCCCCGCCAGAGGTCCGTCCAGCCCTTTTTCTTTGTTGCGACTTCTAATTCGGTAGAAACATCGGCCGGCGGCACATCCGATTCTTTTTCCAGCCATCGGACGGCCTGGAGCGCCTCTTCCGGCTTTCCCGCAGCGAGCAAGTAACGCGGTGATTCGGGAATCGTGCGTCTGAGATAAAACACGTAGAAGGCCGGGAGAAAGCCGATCAAGAACGCAAGCTTCCACCCATTTTCAAAGCGCGGAATGATCAGGAATGAAATGATTGCAGCAGCGGCCCAGCCAAACGCCCAGAAGCTTTCCAACACTACCATCAGCCGCCCGCGATGCCTCGCAGGAGAAAATTCGGTGACCAGCGTGCTGGCAACGGGCAGCTCACCTCCAAGTCCAAAACCAACCAGGAAACGAAGGACGAGAAGGGACGCATATCCGGCTGCGAGACTGCACAGGCCGGTGGCAATACTGAATAACAACAGTGTCGCCTGGAACAGATATCTTCGTCCGATCCGGTCTGCAATGATTCCCGACAGCAAAGCCCCGCCAAACATGCCGATCAGACCAGCGCTGCCGATTTGCCCGATCTGGGCGGAAGTAAGCTTCCACTTTTGAAACAACACGGCCAGCACAAAGGAAATGATGCCGGCATCCATCGCATCAAACAACCAGCCAAGACCGCAGACGATTACGATTCGCCAGTGAGCGCGGGAAAGGGGAAGTGTGTCGAGCCGTTGTGCAATCGTTTGCATGGCCGGAAGGATCTACTGATTGGCCGGCTGAGCTGCAGCGGCAGGCATCTTGAAGATGGATTCTTCCATTGGAACATCCACTTCATAGGAGTCAACGATCATCTGTTGCATCGTTTGACCGTTTGCCCTGCTCTCTACGGAGAAGGGAAACATCAGCCCGTTGACCGCTTTGTAATTGGATACGGTCGTATCCACCTCAAACTCCTGCCCGTTGCTCGTTACCTTGCTTGTGGACTTCAATTCGAGGAAGCTCTCTCCATCAATGGAAATGGTGCGTTCGCTTCCGCTTTTCAAAGTGACTTTCAGCTTGTAGACTTCCGTGCCCTCCATGTCTTCTTTGCCCAACAGTTCTACCTTGTTTCCTTTTGCCTGGTAATCTACCAGCGGACCATCGATGTCCGCGTCGTCTTCCACTTCCTTGGTCTCTTCGCCGGAAAGACGTTGCGGGTCCGGTGAGCCCATGAACGGCATGATCATCCATGCTTCTTTGCCGTCATAGGCGCGCACGATTGTCTTCCCCTGAACGTCGATTTCCATACGCATCTCATTGGGCCGTTTCATCCGGATCGTAAAGGGGGCTTCCATTCCCTGCATCATCATCTTGCCGCTGGCTTTCATGCTTTGAACGGCCTTGATTTTGTCCACGCCGCCGCGCGCTACCAGGTGCTTGGCAATAATTTCATCGACTGTTTGTGCCGAAGCTGCAGCACAAAACAAAAAGGGCAGTATCAGGAAAAGAACTGAGATTTTACGCGTCATACTCCTCCTCGAATTTGAGTTGTGGAAATCGCAAATCATACCATACGCACACACAACCGGAAAGTTCGAAAGTACTCCGGAATGCACGACAAATTTATTGTAAGAAAGCATGTTTACGGTTTGTAA
>CAZDDB010000240.1:0-6161 GCA_964504105.1 uncultured Acidobacteriota bacterium | reverse complement strand
GTGGCCTCGCATTTCGCTCGGAACGGCGGCAGCGGCCCGGCCCGGCGCTTGAAGCTCCGCGACTGCCTGCTTACCGCTTCGATCGGCCGCCTCCGCAAGGCGTGCTCGCTCTACGACGTCGCCGTCGACGGCGCGAGTCTGCGACTCGAGCTGGTCGAGCGGCTACACGCCACGATCGGTGAACGAATCAGCAGCGGGCGCGTGCTCGCTGATCTGTCCGCCCGCGAACGTCACCTGATCGATCTGGTGGTCGCGGCCGGTGGTCGCCACCGGGCCTCGCTGCTCACGCGGCGTGTGGCGCAGCGAGAACGAGTTGAGATCGCCGCCATCGAGTCGACGTTGCTGGGCCTGACGGCGCGCTGCCTGCTGTTCTCGCAGGCGGATCGCTCGGCATCCTGTTCGCATTGTGGGGAAGGGAGCTGGCGATACAGAAGCGCCAGTGCGATCAAACATAATTATGTTACATCGGGTGAGGAGGATGGATATCAAAGTAATGTAACGTGTTGATAATAGTTTCTGTAACGGCAATGAAGAACGGCTGGTTGATGTGATCAAAGGTGTCCGTAGGCGCATGGTAATCTTCATGATCCTCCACGCCAAAATACAGGAACGGAATGCCGCGCTTGTAAAAAGGATAATGGTCAGAGGATTCTATCCAGTTATCGGAAGAGCCGCTCACATACATGGGTCGATCGTAGCCAAACAAAACCTTCACGCGCGAACCCTTCGCGATTTCTTGCATGGGAGCCTTTAGCTGCGGATCCTGGTAAGCCCCGGCAACGAAGATCTCGTTCCGGTTGTTGTGACTCACCATATCCATATTGATATCCATAAGAATCTGATCTTTGGGAATTACCGGCTTTGCCAAGAATGCCTCGGACCCTTCGGTCCCCAGTTCCTCCGCATCAAATGCGATGAAAAGAAGATTGTGTTCGGGCAGGTTCTTGTGGAAGTATGTTGCGGCGCACAGCATTGCAGCGACACCGGAAGCATTATCATCGGCTCCCGGATACAACTGGCCGTCTCGCACACCCAGATGATCGTAATGCGCAGTCAGCGCCAGGAAATGATTGCTGTCCTTTGTCCCCGGAACTTCGCTGAACAGATTTATCGCATCGGGAAATTTCTGCTTGAACTTTCTTGCAGGCAATACCAGACCTTTAATGCTGTAGTGTGTAAATGAAAAGTTTTGTTCCTCCGAGCCACGCACCGGGGCAAGACCAATTTCCTGAAACCGCTGCAAAATGTACTTTTGCGCCTTCTTATTCCCTTCCGTGCCGGTTCTGCGGCCTTGAAACTCAGGCAGAGATAAGGTCTTCACATCCTTCAGCAGTTGATCCTGATCGATGCCCAGATCGCTTTTTGCAGTGGAAGGGACAGTTTGTTCTCGTTCTCGTTCAATTCTTAGCCTTTCAACACGCTTTTCAGCAAACAATACGGCAGCTACCGCAAGCACCACAAGTATCCGCGCACGTCTGCTGATTTTCATTTCACACTTCTCAGATCGTGCGCGCTTCTGATTCCCGGATCAAACAGCAGACTCCAGTATTCGTGCGTCAGCCGGAACAATGCCGCGGCTGCCAACAATACGATCGCAACTCTCAGAATCGCTGACCGGTGTTCGCTCCACAAAGCGCGAATCATAAAGGCAGGGCGAGGCGATGTTTCCGGCGCGTTTGAAACAGAAGAAACGACAACGCCAGAAGCCATACAATTGTTTGCCAAGTTTGAAAAAGGATATCACATGGAGACGGCCAATTCATGGTTTGCGCGGGCGCAAGAAGACTGGTGAGCGTGATCGCCAGCACGATCCCGGCGCCTTTCGCACCATCTTTCGTGCACCGGAACAGAGTGATCATCGGGACCAACATCAACAGATCATCGTAAAGTAGATGATAACTCCAGAAGCGCGCCACAACCGCGGACACGCCAAGAAGGAACCAGACATCGGAGCGGCGGTAATAATAGATCCAGGCGCCCAGAGCGAACAACAGAATCAGAGATACTGGTAATATTATTTTTTCCAGACCTAACGCAATCAGCCAGGTATGCACGTTGGCGTAACCGCCTTTTACAATCACTACTGTCTCCGTGCTGCGCTCCAGCCATTCTTGAAGCAGCTTGAAAAGCGCGGTGGGTTGGAACGTAACGGCGAAGAGAGTAAGCGCTGCGTAAAAGATCATTGCAAGAAAGGCGGGACGCAACGAGCGCCCGACAAGGAGAGCCATCCAGAAAAACGGAATGGATACGGTCAGCTTTGCAAGAGGAATCAAGATCAACACGCCCAGCAACAGATCGTTCTTCCAGTTGCCACTTTTGTCCGGCAGCAGGAGGAGACCGCACAGGATTACAGGAAGTAGATGGACAAGCAACTGTCCGTTTCCAATCACGAGGCCGGTGGGATAGATCGAAAGCGGGAGAAGCGCCACAAGTACCTGCTCCCATCGGCCGGTAGCTCCACTTTCGCGAATGATGATCCGAGTCAGCCAGGCAAGCGCGAAGACGGAAGTGACAGCCCAGATCCACCGTGCCGCTTCAACCGAAGGCCACCCAAGCACAGGCCACAGCATCGCATATGTGGCCGGAGGATAGATCGCGGAAATATCATCGTACACAGGTTGTCCGGCAAACCACCGGTGCACTTCTTTGATCCGCAGTTTCAAATCGACTGCGCCGGTAAATCCCTGCTCGGAAAGAAGTCTGTAAAATTCGTTGGTAAGCCGGTGCGCAGCGGCGATTGTCATCAGAAGAATCGCAACATACAGGACGGCTTTTCGATACCGGGACCACAGACTCATGGGCGATTCCTTGAGTCAAGAAGTTCGTTGACCGGACGGTAGAGACATTCCGCCAGTTTTCTATTTCCTACTTCAGTGAAGTGCGCATCGTTACCCCAGTTCCAGATTCCGTATAGCTTGCTTTCCGGGAGATCTTTCAGAAGGTGGGACATCGAAACGAATTGTGCGCCTGATTGTTCCGCAATCCGGTGGATCATTTTTTCAAGCCGCGCCGCTGACATCCTACCAAGGATATCAAAAGTTCACGAAAACGCGACGATCCGAACACGAGAGAACCTCTTTTCTGAAACTCGTTGTTGGTGTTATTCTTGCGCGAACCCTAACTAACTAAGGGCCTGCGCAAAAATAACTTAACTTCACACTTTTAGCGGAGCCAGGGTGTAGTTCCAAGCTAAGCAGGGCCTTGTGGGTGTGATCACAAGTTCTGTCATCTCTGTATTGGATATCTTTTTGCCTTTCGGGTACTTTTTCCGTAAGATCAATCCACTGGTACCTCCCAATAACCGGGCCCCGGGCGCGTGATTCCGGCACTTCTTTGTCGTCCCTGCAGCATACTATCGACTCATTTATTGGCCCATCCTTGCTACAATAGTCTCGCTCATAGTCCTGTGGATCGAAAATTGGCAAACATTCGTAGCTGATTCCTCATAGCAGGACTGTTTCAAGTTGAACTGAAATTCAGTGGTATTCTGAAGCAAGGTTTCGCTGTGCAGACGTTTTGCGGCGCAGAAACTGTTGAACGGCTTGTCGGTCTATTTGATGTTATCTTGTCTGGCTGAAAAGCAGTCGATCGAGCATACTTTTCAATGATTGACGGAAAGAAAATCATCGTTGTGATGCCGGCCTACAACGCCGAAAGAACTCTGGAACTTACCTATCGACAGATTCCGTTTGATATTGTGGATGAAATAATACTGGTGGATGATTTCTCTCTCGATGACACGGTGGAGCTGGCAAAAAAGCTTGGGATACGAAAAATAATCCGGCACGAAAAGAACCGGGGTTACGGTGGCAACCAGAAAACCTGTTACCGCGAAGCTTTAGCAGCAGGGGCAGACATTGTAGTAATGTTGCACCCGGATTATCAGTATACTCCTTTGTTAATGGAAGCCATGGTGTATCCGGTTGTCCGAGGCCTATTTGCTGCGATGTTGGGATCTAGAATCCTCGGAAAGGGTGCATTAAAAGGAGGCATGCCGTTTTACAAGTATGTATCGAATCGGCTGCTCACCCTTTTTCAAAACATCCTATTGAACCAGAAACTGGCCGAATATCACACAGGATACAGGGCTTTTAACAAAGAGATTCTCTTAAAACTTCCGCTGGAAGAAAATTCGGATGACTTTGTGTTTGATAACGAAATACTGGCCCAGATTGCATACGCCGGGTATGAAATTGGAGAAGTAAGTTGTCCGGCAAAGTATCATAAAGAGGCCAGCAGCATCAGTTTTAAACGAAGCGTAAAATACGGCTTCGGAGTACTTAGAGTTTCTTTGAGTTATCGTCTGCAGAAGTGGAGTTTTGCAAAATTCAGGATTTTTGATCTGGAGCACGGTAGAAGAATTCAAGCTCCAAGTGCTGTAGGTCCAGTCAATGAATAAACAGAATCACTACGACGCAATCGTGATTGGAGCCGGATTGAATGGAGAATGGATGGCCAAAGGTTTATCGGAAGGAGGGCTTCGTGTATTGATTCTGGAGGCTGGCCCTGTGATGAAGGAAGCCGACTTTGTTCGAACTCCAAAAGACGGCATTATCCAACGGGCGGGCTTCTTTTTGGGTGGCCATCGGCGAATCGCCAGCGCCGCCGTATTGAATTCCGCGACGCAACACTTTTATGTTGACGAAAGGCTAAACCCTTACACATTCCCGAAAGACAAGCCATTTCGGTGGTTCCGCGGCAGACAGGTAGGCGGCCGTGGCCATACGTGGGGACGTCTGGCTCTCCGGTACGCACCCGAAGATTTTCAACTGGAAGCAGATGGCGGCGCATCCTGGCCCATTTCCTATAGCGATCTTGAGAACTATTACGGTCGCATCGAAGAATTTTTGATGCTGGAAGGCCAAAAAGACGGCATCGATGGATTGCCGGATGGAAACTATGTAAGAAATCATGAAATTACTCCAACAGAACGTCATTTCAAGGTTTCGGTTGAGAAAAAGTGGCCCGGTAGAGTTGTGATTCCAATCCGGGTGCTGGGTTATCCCTGCGGACCGGTATCTCCTATGCTGCAGAGTGCTCTCGAAACCGGACGCGCGGAGTTGAGGCCATCCATGGCCGTCGATTCCATACTGCTGGATCCGGAAGAAAAGCGCGCAGTAGGCGTATCCTGCGTTGACTGCCTTGCCGGTACCCGCCTCAATTTCTATAGCGATGTTGTTGTCTGTTGTGCGTCCACGATTGAAACGATCCGGATTTTGCTAAACTCTTCTTCACGAAACCATCCCGACGGACTGGGAAATTCATCAGGAGTTCTCGGTTGTTACGTCATGGATCATATCAGCATCTGGCAAATTGGATCCACGACTGAAAGCAGTCACATAGCTCCAAATTGGTTTAATCTCTCCTCGGATATGGGGGTGTACCTGCCGCGATTGAGAAAACGCCAGTTTGAGGATGGCGGTTTCCTGGGTACCTACGGTATTCAGGGATCTCTGGGGCGAGCTGGAATGTTCTGGTCACTTGCAGCGGTGGGCGAAATGCTGCCGAAAAAAGAGAACCGGGTTACGTTGAACCGAAAGGTGAAAGATAGATGGGGAATACCCGCGGCTCACATTGAATGTTCGTATTCACAGAATGAAAAAGCTCTGTGTGCGGATGCTGTCCGGACTATGCAGGAACTTGCGGATGCAGCAGGATTTTCCAAATCACGCGAATTCTTGCCGTTGCCGATTCGCATGCTTTCCGCTTTCGTTCGCCGTACCGGAATGATTAGTGATCGCCCGGTGCCTGGAAGTGCCATTCATGAAAGCGGCGGAGTGCGGATGGGGCGAACCGAAAAAGAATCTGTGCTCAATGGACACAATCAGATGTGGGAGATTCCCAACCTATTTGTTGTTGATTCATCCTGCTTTCCCAGCATCAGCTTTCAGAACCCCACACTTACTACTATGGCGCTTGCTTTACCCGCTTGCGATTATATCTTGAGCTCGAAATTCAAAGCGTGAAATTCGTGTTGTTGCGCGTTTCCTACAAGTCCAGGATCCGGCCCGGAAGTATTTTTTTGAACGATAGCCGGACGAGTTCGAATACTATTATAAGTTCACGCCAGCGATGAGGCCCTCGGCAAATGAACAGCTTAAAGACGTTTGGCTTCGAAGAGTCGAGGAGTAGTCGCTTTTTCCGGAAACGAGAAACTTCCA
>CAZDDB010000239.1:0-6179 GCA_964504105.1 uncultured Acidobacteriota bacterium | reverse complement strand
TGTTGTAACGAACAACATATGTGTGTGTCGATGTGTTTCCGGGAACATCCGTATAACTGGCTGTTCCATAGGCCAGACCGGATGCTACTGCTGTTCCATCGCGCAGCACATCATAGGTTCTGGTTCCCCCGCCATCGTTCCAGTTTGCGGGATTCGCAGCCCATGTAACCAATACACCGGTCGATGCGCATGCGTCTTTGTCGGCCGCGGTGTTGTTGCCGGTGACGGAAGGTGGAATGCATCCGCCGCCTCCGCCGCAATTTGAAAACTTGAATGAGCCAATCTTTGTTTTCCAGCTGACCGAAGCAGTGACTGCCTGGTATTCGGTGGTAAACCAGAAAGTGCAATCATCGGTAGGATCCACACTCAACATGCTGTAGTCGCCCCAGCGACTCGCTCCAGTTTGGGACCCGCCGCCGGAAACGATCGTTCCTTCGCCTTGCGGAAACTGTCCCGCCGGATCCGATGGAATGCGACCCGTGTAGCGGATTCCCGGAAAAACCGAAGTGCTGTTCGAGACGCTGTAGCCCGCAGCGATATCGCCGGCGGAATCCATCGCAACGCTTCCCATCCAGCGATACACTCCGTCACCCGGAGCAAACGTTCCTTGCTGGAACAGTGTGGGAGCAGAATTGGGATTCCGGACTTCATACCATCGCACACCGGAAACACCACTGCTGCTGACCGAGTGATTTACTACGAGCGCATCGTACGAACCGAAATTCCGGTAAGCAAGGCGATACATCAAACGATCCGAAAGGGAAGCAAGCGTTGTTGCTGTCCCCGGTTGAGGCGCACCGCTTGCAGAAGAATACGAAGCGACTGTAAGATTGGCCCCAGTTGTGAACGTGGAATTGGCCGTGTTGTTCCAGTCCACATGGAATTTTGAAAGCTTCAGTGTGGTCCCGGAGATGTTTGCAAAGATGTTTGGCATTCCACCTGGAGGAAGTGTTGCTCCATCCAGATCGGATGGGAGGGGACTGGCGCTGAGACCATGGAACGCTACCATCCTGGCAGACTGACCGAGCAGCATTTTATCCCGTTCAAAAGCTGCTGCGCCCGCTCCTACAAAGGAAGCGCCGTTTGCGAATTCGTTGGTGGACATGTAGTAGCCGTCCGGCCAAACACCAAAGTGCGGATAATCGTTCAGATTCGTGCTGCTCCACAAGAAGTCATACAGATACCATGCGCCGGTCGGATCGGCAGTCTGCGAGACAGCAATGCACTGATGATAGGGAGCACTGGTTGTAAACTGACTGACCAACCAGCGATTGGCCATCGGATCGTAGAGCCCAATCGGATCTCCGTAATTTCCGGAACAGGGAGCGCCGATCGCGGAAAATAAACTACCGATGCTGTTGGGTCCCAGCAGTTTTGCGCCAGTCTTGTTGAATACAGCCCAACTTACGTTTACCGTTTGCACATAGTGATTCGGTCCAATATCGCCGTTTGTGTCCGGAGGATACCAACCCGTTGAGCTGATCCCATCAAAGTTGGCCGACGTTGCCGGAATATTGGGAACCACCGAAACGTCCGTGCTGAAAGGAGAATTCTGAAGGGCAGGATCGCGAAAATTCTTGTCATGGGGACGGACCACGCCTGGAAGAGTCTTGTTGTTTACTTCTATCAGAATTTTACTGAAAGCAGACGAATCGATCGGCATCCAGGAAGCAGGCAAGGATAAAGCCCGTTTCACTTCTCTGGCTGCATGCACAGCCGCGTTTGCTTCCGCGGATTGTGTGCCGGAACTGTCTGAGCCGGCCGGCGAAGCAGATCCCACGAATTCTGAATCTGCGTGGTTGCGTGGAAACGTTAAAGTTGGTTCCCCGGTGTTCCCGGTCTCCCCATAGGCTCCCACTGTGGTGAAAAGAACGGAGCACAAAATAAGAAGAATATATCGTCTTGATCTCATTCATTCCCTCCCCTGTGAAGCAGGCAATCATGTGTGTGCAATAATTATACCGATCTGACGGGCGCAGCAATTCTGGTGAAACTCACGACGCCAAATCTGAAATTTTGTCCAAGTGTGGATCCCGAAATTGCTGTTCATCTGGCCTAAAAATGTCACAACGGGTATTCAAAAATTGGGCGTTGTCCCAATTGGGGGGCGGCCCTCCGTGGCCGCCGTTACAGGCAGGGACGCCTGCGCTCCAAATTAGGACTCGGCGAGCCTTCACTCAACTGGAGCCGGCAATTTTGTGCAATAATGTGTAGAGTCCCTGCGTTTGGAGGAACGATGAGAATGGAACGAGATTCACTGGGTGAATTGGCCGTGCCGGATGACGCCTATTACGGCGTTCAAACTGCCCGCGCGGTCCACAATTTCCCGATCAGCTCGCTGCGCCAACATCGCGAGTTCATCCGCGCGGTCGCACTGATCAAAGTAGCTGCCGCCCGTGGTAATTCAAAACTCGGGATGCTGGACGCGCGGAAGGGAAAAGCGATAGAAGAAGCGGGAATGGCTGCGGCTGCCGGTGAATTTGATGCGCATATGGTTGTGGATGTCTTTCAAGCGGGCGCCGGCACTTCGTTTCACATGAATGTGAACGAAGTGATCGCCAACCGCGCGTGTGAGCTTCTTGAAAGCAAGAAGGGAGATCACAAGCTGGTGAGCCCGAATGATCATGTGAACATGGGACAATCCACAAACGACGTGATTCCTACTGCTATGCGGTTGGCCGTGTTGTCGCTGTCCGCCCCCTTCGTGGAAGTCCTGGAGAAATTGCAGCAGTCGCTGGAAAACAAGGCGCGCGAATTTGATTCGATCTTGAAGTCCGGAAGAACTCATTTGCAGGACGCGGTGCCTGTGCGTTTGGGACAGGAGTTCGGCGGCTACGCAAAAGCCATCGAAAAAGCGAAAGCGCAGATTTCTCACGCCGCACGTTCGCTGGAGGATCTTGGCATCGGAGGAAGTGCTGCGGGGACAGGAGTGAATACTCATCCCGATACCCGGACACTGATCGTGGAAGAACTGGTGAAATTGACCGGCTTCCGGCTCCATTCCGCGGAGAATTTATTTGAGGCGATGCAGAGCATGTCGCCGTTTACCGAAGTTTCTGCTTCGCTTCGAAATCTCTGCATCGAATTGATTCGAATTGCAAACGATCTCCGGCTGCTTTCGTCCGGACCAAACACCGGATTGAATGAGATCAACCTGCCCACCGTCCAGCCTGGATCTTCGATCATGCCCGGGAAAGTGAATCCGGTCATGGCGGAGATGCTCAACATGGTTTGCTTTCAGGTGATCGGGGCGGACACTTGCGTGATGATGGCTTCCCAGGCGGGACAACTCGAACTAAACGTCATGATGCCTGTCATTGCCTACAATCTGCTGCATTCAATCTCCATTCTCACTACCGCGATTGAAGCCTTCCAGGGAAAATGCGTCAACGGAATCACTGTGAATCAGGAAGTCTGCAACCGGTACGCGGAACAAACTCTTGCGCTTGCCACGGTTCTGAATCCGTATATCGGTTACCTGAATGCAGCGGAAGTCGCGAAAGAATCGCTGAAGACCGGACGCAGCATCCGGGAGATTGTCCGCGAACGCAACCTGCTCAGTGATGAAGAATTCGCAAAGGTATTCGATCCCGCACATCTGACCGAACCCCGGAAGTAGTGTAGCGCCGGCGTCCCGCCGGCCCAAATTCTCCAGTGCAACATGTCAATCATACGCGAGCGGTAGCGAGCGTGAAATCGCGCTTCTAGCAAGATACATGTGCTCATGCTCACCGCGGCTCGCATAGTGAAGGCCTATTCCCAAATGTTTGTGCAGGCCGGCGGGGACGCCGGCGCTACAAACGGCAAACACTGCCGGCCTGTTTTCCGCGTTTGACCCTGTAGGACGAGTGAACTAATATAAAGTGCGAACGACAAAAAAAGGAGCTGCATTATGCCTGAAGTTCGAAACGATAAGAGCAAGGCGATCGAAGTAGCGCTGTTGCAGATTGAAAAGCAGTTTGGCAAGGGATCGATCATGCGCCTTGGAGACAAGGAAGCGATCGCGGTTCCCACAATCTCGACCGGCGCTCTTTCGATTGATGCGGCCCTGGGTATCGGCGGTGTGCCACGTGGACGTGTAGTGGAAATCTACGGCCCGGAGTCTTCCGGAAAAACGACTCTGGCGCTGCATGTAATTGCCGAGGCGCAAAAAGTGGGAGGCATGGCTGCATTTATCGATGCGGAGCATGCGCTCGATCCCGAATATGCGCGCAACCTCGGTGTAGTGGTGGATAACCTTCTGGTTTCACAACCGGACAGCGGCGAACAAGCGCTTGAGATTACCGAGATGCTGATCCGCAGCGGAGCGATCGATGTGATCGTGATCGATTCCGTCGCGGCGCTTGTGCCCAAAGCCGAACTGGAAGGGGAAATGGGAGACTCGCACATGGGATTGCAGGCGCGCTTGATGTCACAGGCGATGCGCAAACTCACCGGGATCGTCTCGCGATCGAACACCTGTCTGGTCTTTATCAACCAGATCCGTGAGAAGATCGGCGTGATGTTCGGCAGCAACGAAGTCACGACCGGCGGTCGCGCCCTCAAGTTTTATGCGAGTGTCCGGATCGATATCCGCCGCGAAATTCCGATCAAAGACGGAGATCAGACTGTCGGCAATCGTACGAAAGTCAAAGTGGTTAAGAACAAGCTTGCCCCACCGTTTAAGATTGCCGAGTTTGACATCATTTACGGTGAAGGAATTTCACGCGAAGGAGACCTGCTGGATCTCGGGACTTTGCACGGCGTGATCGAAAAGAGCGGCGCCTGGTTCTCGTTTAAAGAGACGAGACTCGGGCAAGGCAGGGAAAACGTCAAGAAGTTCCTGAAAGACAACGTCGACATCGCGCAAGAGATCGAAGATTTGCTGCGTGCAAAATTAAATTTGACACGCGAAGAAAAGAAAGTGCCGGTTACGGTCTGAAATCTTTTTGGGGGGCGGGCCTCCGTGCCCGCCGGATTCTCTGTCGCGTGGCGGGCAGGGACGTCCGCCCTCCAATTCAGAGTCCTTCGTCTTCGGTTTTCCAGATACCAAGCGGGTTTTCAATCCGCCCGAGTTCTTGAAAACTTGCGTGCTGAAAGTGCGGATCGATCGTGTATATGACATCGATCGCATCTTCAAAAGGAAACGCAACCAGATAATCCCAGATGTGGATTCCGCTCTTTGCGCTCAGCTCTGCGCACCGTAGCAGGGACGCTTCGGAAACCGGACGGTAAATGCTGTCCTTTCGCGCCAGCAATTCCGAGAGGAATGAGCTGGCCTGGTCTGCCGGAATTGCATTTCCTGTCTGAGTCAGAGAATCGTAAATTTCCGAAACAAGATGGCTTGAAAAGAGCAGGTGATTTTGCTCTTTCATCATTTTTCGCAGAAACGCCTGCGCGGTTGTAGCGTATTGAATTGCGGGATCATGTTTTGCGAGAAACGGTACTTTCAGACCAAGAGCCCAAAGCCGCGTATCGATCACGATCTTGCTCAAGCGCCACGCCCCTTTCCGAGGCTCGAGTGGCTTCCGGCCTCGGCCTCAAGCGCTTCCTCCAGCGAAAGCAACTGAGATTGGTCCGTTTTCAGAAAGAATTCAAGCGCCTTTTCCAGCAATTCGTTCAGCGGAATCCCCTTTCGCAACGAATACTCCTTCGCCTCACGAAGCAGCTCCTCGTCGAGAAGCGTCCCAATCTTCTTCTTCATTAGAACATTATCTAGCTAAAATATATATAATGTCAAGAAATCTAGATATAATATAGAGTATATCTAGACTACCCAGCAAACCCTGTAGGGGCGGGTGTCTCTGCCCGCCTACGGAGGCCCGCCCTACGGAATAGAGGGTTTCCGGATGCGTCTCTAGACTCTTTTGTAGTCGTCCTGAAGGCGAACGATATCATCTTCACCAAAGTAAGTCCCGCGTTGAACTTCGAAGAAGATGAGCGGGGAGTCCCCTTTGGAAGCGATTCGGTGCGCTTGCGTCTTTTGGACATGGAGGGTATCACCCGGCTTGAGGTGATGTTCTTTTTCATCAATGATGGCGATTGCCTGCCCGGATGCGATCATCCATGTTTCTTCGCGATGCTGATGTTTTTGATAACTGAGGCGATGACCCGCATGCACATAGATCCGTTTTACTTTGTAGTCATTTGCGTCTTCGATCACTTGCCAGAATCCCCAGGGCGTGATGCTTCGTTCTTTC
>CAZDDB010000238.1:0-6237 GCA_964504105.1 uncultured Acidobacteriota bacterium | reverse complement strand
AAACATCGTAAGAGCTGGGCATCCGAGATCCTTTGCCCTGGCAGCAAATTTAGCATCAGACTCGGCCAACTTTTCCCAATCTTCTTTCAGGTCGTTGGCGTTGTTGTCGATCTGTTCCCATGTTTCTTGCGCGTATTCTTTGCTGACGAAACCGTAAATGTGGTTATCGTGATGGACTCATCCGGCAGCATGGCTGCGCGCATGGGGAATCAAACAAAGATAAATGAGGCCAAGTTGTTTTGGTCGCGGCAGGCGGGGCTGTACCGCGGTACCGCGTTCATTTGCGGTTCAAATTTCAGATAGAACCGCATCCAGGGCAGAGACTAAGGAGTCCGCATTCTCTTTGCTGAATACAAGAGGTGGTTTGATCTTGATCACGTTGTGAAGCGGTCCATCCGTGCTGAGAAGGATGCCGCGTTCTTTCATGAGATTCATTACCCGTGTTGCTTCTTCCGCCGCAGGTTCCAGTGTGTTGCGGTTACGCACGAGTTCGACACCGATGTACAGTCCTGCTCCGCGAACGTCGCCGATCAGCATGTGTTTTCCCATCAACGACCGCAGACCCGCGAGCAATTGCGTCCCCACATTTAGCGCGTTTGCCTGCAACTGTTCGTCTTGAATTACATCCAGTACAGCAAGACCGATGGCGCAGGAAACCGGGTTGCCGCCGAACGTGTTGAAGTACTCCATACCGTTCTGAAAGGAAGAGGCGATTTCCCGTGTTGTAACGACGGCCCCAATTGGATGGCCGTTTCCAATCGGCTTTCCCATCGTAACGATGTCCGGCACGACTCCTTGCGTTTCAAATGCCCAGAAGTGCGTTCCAACACGGCCAAAGCCGGTCTGCACTTCATCGGCAATACAGACACCCCCGCCGGCACGAACGTGACCATACGCTTCCCTGAGATATCCTTCCGGGAAGATGATCTGGCCGCCGCAGCCCGGCATCGCTTCGCACAGGAAGGCGGCCACTTTGCCCGTGTGCTCTTCTACTGTATTCGAAACACGGATTGCGTACTTTGCCCCCGATTGCGGGTCCTCTCTGCGGAACTCACCTCGATACGGATCCGGCAAAGGCGCCCTGTGTACCCAGGATCGTGCGCCAGATCCGCCGGGTCCATCAAACTTGTAGGCGCTGACATCGATCAGGGTGGTCGTGTTGCCGTGATAGCCGGCTTCAAGCACAATCACATCGTGCCGCTTCGTATACGCGCGTGCGAGCCTCAGCGCCAGCTCGTTCGCCTCGCTTCCGGAGTTCACGAAGTAGCAGATACGCAACGGTTCGGGCAGTGTGGCGCAGAGCCGTTCTGCATAACGTGTTATCGCCTCGTGCAGGTAACGGGTATTGGTGTTGAGCACGGCCATTTGTTCCTGTCCCGCTTTCACTACGTGCGGATGACAGTGTCCGACGTGGGCCACGTTGTTTACACAATCCAGATAAGCACGTCCGTTTTCATCATACAGATACTGCATGGAGCCGCGCACGATCTGTAAAGGATCTTTGTAAGAAAGGCTGAGTGACTTTCCGATATGGAGATCCCGTGACCGGAGGATTTCTGCTTTATTCATGAGATAAGTCTTTCCAGTAACTGCCAGGCAGGTGCTTCGCTGATTGCCAGGTATTCGTTTCCCGGTTCCACCGCTCGCTGATAGGCAGCATTCGTGACTGTGATACAGAGACGCGCGCAGATGAGCGGCAAAAGAACCTCCAACTCCGGATCGGTGAGCGGCAGCGCCTGCCGGTATCCGGCCGCTACAGAAGCTAAAGCGGCACGAGGATCCGGTTTGTGCAGCATCGCATAGGCGGCGCCGACGGCCAGCTCGCATACGGTCTGAGTATGGACCATATCCCCGAAATCGATGACCCCGATGACTTTGTTTTGTGAGTCCACCATTACATTGTAATCATTTGCGTCATTGTAAATCACGCTGGTTCGAAGCGCCGGCAGAACAGGGAGGATGCTGTTTTCGAAGTCAGCGAGAAAACGCTCTAGGAACTCACGGCGGCGAAGATCCTGAACGTACGGCACGTACTGCCGGATCCAACTTACGCGGGAGATGTCCCATTTTAGTTCACGGTGCGCCGCAGGATGCCGGAAGCCCAGCAACGCGCGGTCGATTTGTCCCAGAGCGAGACCAAGACTGTGCAGTAATTTCGGTGTATGCGGCGTGACTTCTGCCAGTGTCTTGCCCGGAACGAACGTCAACAAGCGAACGAAATGTGTCGTTCCTTTTGAGCCTGTGATCGTGATGGTCGATTCTCCAACCTTGCTTCTGCAAACCTGCGAAAGTCTGAGGGTTGGAAGCTGTTCGGCGAGATAGTCCATCGCACGGTTTTGCAAATCCAGGATCGTTTCCTGTTCCGAAACGTTTGCGATTTTCCGGACGTATTCTTGTCTGTCATTAGCACGCAGATGGAAATTTTGATCCCGTTCACTCGGAAGCGGACGCGCTGACGCGCTCACACCGTAGTGCTCTTCTGCGATTCGCATCGCGTCGTCTATCGTAAACTCCGGCAGCTCAAACTTCACCCGCACGGTGTCTCATCCTTCATCCTTCCCCCTTGCGGGCGGCGACCAGTTGATTCAGGAGAAGCGAGGAGAGGCCGGCGCGTTTCATGATTCTCTCGATTTTCTGTTCTGCAGGAAAGCCGACCGGAGACATCATGAATTTTTCCGCTTCCAGGAGATCAAACTGGCAGGATACTACCAGGTCAGCCAATTTTTTTAACGTGAATGTTTCCTGGTGATCGTCTTCTTTGAGAAAGCCCAGCTTACTTGCGATTTCTTCAAAGAGTGGAACGGGGGTCGTTATGACGCAGATGCCGCCGGGTTTAAGAACGCGGCGGATCTCGCCAACAAACTCATCCGGATGTCGCACGTGTTCAATGATTGCCGTTGCGATGACTGCATCAAAACAAGAACCGGGGAAGGGAAGCTTTTCGGCATCCGCCATAAGTACCGGGACCTTGCGCGCATTGGTTTGAAGTAGTTCCCAGGAAAGATCGATGCCGACGGCAAGCGATGGTTCTGTAGACCGGCAAACGATGTCCAGCATCAGGCTGTCTGCTGTTCCAAGATCCAGGATGCGAGGGTTGTGAGCTGCGTGCTGCCGCAAAATGCGTGCCGCCTCCAGCGCGCGGCGTTTCAACCGGTAGCGCGGCCCCGGACTCTTGAGACGGTCATGATGATACTCACCGCCCATCACCCCGCGTGGACGATCGCTCAAGTGGCGCGTTTTTTCCATGCTACTTCGGCCGAACCGGCGTTGTGATTTTCCGCGCGCGCAAGCACAAACAGCAAATCGGAGAGACGGTTCAGATATACCAGAATTTCATGATTGATCGTTTGATGTTCTTTCAGCCGGGAAACGCTTCGCTCCGCTCGCCGGCAAACTGTCCGTGCGTAATGAAGGAGCGCTCCGCCTTTCCTTCCCCCGGGAAGGATGAATTGAGCCAGCGGAGGCAAACGTTTTTCAAACTGATCGATCGCCGCTTCCAGACGTTCCGTCATTTCTCCCGGAATACGCATTCCCTCATTCCGCTCCTCCTGTTGCGGTGTTGCCAGATCTGCTCCTATCTCAAAAAGCTCGTGCTGGATAGAAGCGACTAAGTCGCGGATCTGTTTGTCCTGAATGTCCGGTAGCAGCACACCAAGAAGCGCATTGAGCTCATCGACGTTTCCATACGCCTCCACGCGCAGATCGTGTTTCGGCACGCGTGGTCCGCGGAACAGACCGGTTTCGCCGCCGTCTCCAGTCTTTGTATAGATTTTCATCTCTGTTCCATTGTATCGCGGATTGTTTCTCGCAAAGCCGCAAGGCACGGAATTACGTTTCCGGATGGAGCATCGCGTGCAGCTTGCTCCCGGTTTTCGGGCCAAGTTGTGCCACGATCTGTTCCTTTGTGGCGAGGCGCAGATTTTTCATGCTTCCGAAGTGCTGCAGCAGCTTTGCTTTTCGCTTTTCTCCGATTCCCGAGATTTCATCCAGCGCCATTCGTTTTGCCTGTTTTGCGCGTAGCTGCCGGTGAAAGGTGATTGCGAAACGGTGCGCTTCATCACGCACCTGCTGGATCAATTTGAGCACCGGCGACCGATCCTCCAACTTGATGGATTCGCGGCGGTTTGGCAGAAAGATTTCTTCTTCCTGTTTCGCAAGACCGAAAATCGGCTGCTCATGGAATTCGTGGCGCGTCAGTACTTCCAGCGCTGCGTTCAGTTGTCCTTTGCCTCCGTCCACCAGAATCAGATCGGGCATCGGCAGGCCTTTCTCTTTCAGATGCTTGATGCGGCGCTCCACGACCTCGGCCATGGAACGGAAGTCATCCGGCCCCACGACTCCCTTGATCTTATACTTGCGATAATCACTTTTCTTCGGGCGACCGGCCTCCCAGACCACCATGGATGCTACTGAATTAGAGCCCTGGGTATTGGAGATATCGAACGCCTCGATCCGGTAAGGAAGCGTGGTCATCCCGATCGCTTTTTGCAAGGCCTGCAATGTTTGGTAGCTTCGGACCCTTCCCGAGCTGGAATTGATTTCCAGTCCGATTTGCGCGTTCTTGATGACGAGATCGATCAACTCTTTCTTTTTTCCCCGCACAGGCACGCGGATTCTTACCCGTTTTTCCTTCTTTTTCGACAGCCAGTTCTCGAGATTCACGCGGTCCGCGAAGCCGGTTTGCACGTAGATCTTGCCGGGCAGGAACCGGGGCATGCTGTAGAACTGCATCAAGACATGCGACAGCAGGCTTCCGTCGTCAGGTGATAGCTTGCTTTCAAAGAAGAACTCATGGCGTCCTACGATCTGGCCATTTCTCATAAAGAAGATCTGGACGCCGATATTCTCTTCATTTCTGGCAAAACCAAAGATATCCGCATCGTCGAGCTCGTAGGAGACGAGCTTCGGTCTCGTATTCAATTGTTCTACCGTATTCGAAAGATCGCGGTAATTCGCCGCGAGCTCATAATCGCGACGCTCGGAATATTCATACATTTTCTTACGAAGTTGTAAAAGTAGATCATCTTTCTTACCTTCCAGAAAAAGTTTAACATCTGCAACAGCGTGGGAATATTCCTCACGTGTCGCTTTTTGAGCGCACGGACCGAGGCAGCGGTGGATGTGATAGAGCAGGCAGAGGCGTTGCGGTTCATCCGTGATCTTGATATGGCACTGGCGCAGCTGAAAGTAGCGATGGATGAGGTTCAGCGTCTTTTTTGCAAGCGATGCCGGGATGAATGGACCAAAATAGGCGGCGCCGTCTTTTCGCACTCTTCGTACGATGTACGCGCGCGGAAAGTCATCCTGCACGGTGAGCTTGATATATGGATGGGTCTTGTCGTCGCGCAGGAGGATGTTATAACGCGGCTGGTTCTTTTTGATCAGATTGTTTTCCAGCATCAGCGCTTCCAGCGGAGAGTCGGTAATGATGAAGTCGAGAGATGCGGCTTCTGAAATCATCCAGTAAGTGAGGGGACCGCCCGGAGCATCCGAGAAATAGGAGCGGACACGCTGGCGCAAGGAGTTGGCTTTGCCGACGTAGATCACGCGTCCGGATCCGTTCTTGAACAGGTACACCCCTGGCTTGTCGGGCAGCTCTTTGACTCGTTCTTGCAGGATATGTTTCATGCGCCCCTACCCAAGCATGGTGATTTCTTTTTCTTTCAACTTCTTTATTCTATCGCGAAGTTCGGCGGCCTTTTCAAACTCAAACGCTCCGGCCGCGCTCAGCATCTCTTTTTCCGTTTGATCGATCATCTCATGAATTTGCTGGATCGAACGGATGCCTGCAAGGTCCGTATCATCCTGCAAAGGCACCGGGAAGTAGTCCGCTTCTTCGGCGCCTGTCAACGTCCCGTCAATTGCTTTCCGGATGGATTCAGGGGTGATGTTGTTTTCCTGGTTGTACCGGAGTTGCATTTCGCGTCTTCGAGTCGTTTCCGCGATCGCTTCCTGCATCGATCTGGTGATGATATCGGCATACATGATGACCTGACCGTTGAGATTTCGCGCGGCTCGTCCTGAGGTTTGAATCAGGCTGGTTGTGGAACGCAGGAACCCTTCCTTGTCCGCGTCCAGAATGGCAACCAGACTGACCTCCGGTAGATCGAGCCCTTCACGCAGCAAATTGACTCCGATGAGCGCGTCAAAGATGCCTCGGCGCAGATCGCGCAGGATGACCACGCGGTCGAGGGTGTCGATTTCCGAATGCAGATAACGTACGCGAACTCCGTATTC
>CAZDDB010000237.1:0-6250 GCA_964504105.1 uncultured Acidobacteriota bacterium | reverse complement strand
GCATCGGATGATGTGGACATCACTGTTGGAGACGCAAGAGCCGCCGTGCTGATTCTGACCGCCGACCCTTCCGGACTTCCAATCGGCGGAGGCAGGGTAGATCTCCGGGCCTTTGTACGCGACGAAGACGGCAATGCTGTTTCCGGAATTTCTGTCTTTTTTCAAACAAATTCCGGCACGCTCGCCTCGCGTGGAAAACCTGTTGAAACCAACGCTTCCGGTGTTTCTCGCGATGTCCTGACCACTGTCACAAACGCAACAGTAACCGCCTCTACATCCATCAGCGGCGTCACCGATTCCATCGATATTCAGGCAGATGTTGGAGAGCCGGCCACGTGTGGATTTACCGTTTCTCCTTCCAGCAGCGTTGCGATCGGGCAGGATGTTTTCTTTATCGATACCACGACAGACACAGACGGTCAGGTTGCAAGCTCTTTCTGGGACTTTGGCGATGGCTCCACATCAAGTGGTCTGCGCGTAAGCCACCGTTACACAGCAGCCGGATCTTTTGTGATTGTTCACTCCATCAGGGATGACCAGGGATTTACCAGCAATTGTTCACCGCAGACGGTCACGGTTGCAGCGGGAACTCCGCCTGTTTGTTCGTTCACTCTTTCTCCCTCCGGAACAATCGATCCCGGAACAAAGGTGTTTTTCACAGATACCAGCACGGATCCTGACGGGCAGGTTGCCGAATCGGATTGGGATTTCGGAGATGGAGGAAGCGACGAAGGTTTCAGCGTAAACCACATTTATGAAGGTTCCGGCAGTTTTGTTGTAATCCATTCAGTCAACGATAATCAAGGTCTTGGGGATACCTGCGATCCGGTGACCGTTACCGTGAATTTCGTGGGCTCGCCACCGACTTGCAGCTTCACGTTTACTACGCCTGCCACATCTTTTTTCACGACTTTTGACGCTTCCGCCAGCAAAGACAACGACGAAAATAACACTTCGATCGTAAGTTATCAGTGGGATTTTGGCGACACCAAACTGCTGACAACTTCACAACCCGTGAACACTCACGATTACACTGCGTCAGGCCCAGGGAGTAAGCCGGTAACCCTCACCGTTACCGATGACGAAGGACAGACGGCAAACTGCCCGTCACAGCCAGTCACGGTGCCCGGAACCTAAGCGTTTTTGGATTCATGGTATAATTCAAGATTCCGCTCTGAGCCTATGGCAGCAACATCTATCGAAAAGCTCCAGAAAAAACTGAGCAAGGAGCCGAACTCCTTGATTTTCATGCAGTTGGCCGAGGAGTACCGGAAGGAAGGACAGGTCAACGATGCCCTTCGTGTGCTTCATGAGGGCCTGAAGCGGCATCCGAATTACTGGACAGCCAGGGTATCTGTGGGCCGGATTTATTACCAAGGCGGAGATCTGGTTCACGCGCTCGATGAACTGGAAATAGTGATCCGCGCGGTCCCTGATAACTTGCTCGCCAACCGGATGGTTGGAGACATCTACTTACGTCAGAACAGGCCCCAGGAGGCCCTGAAACGCTATAAGATGGTCCAGATGCTGAATCCTGCCGACCAGGAAGTCGCGATACATATTCAGAAATTGGAGACTCATCTGACGGACTCCCGGACGGCTGAGAGCGCGCCGACAGTCATGATCCCTGCGCCGAAATTACCTGCGGAAGTTGAAGAAGCCCTGACCGCGCCCGAGGAGGAATTTGAAGAAGCGGCACAAGCACCCGTTCCCGAACCCGCGGAGCTTGTTCCCATGTCTCCTCCTGAAATGGAGGAATTCGTCGACCTGGGAACCATCAAGCCACCCGAAGGAGATTCCCTCTGGGATGTTTCAGAACCTGCTGCGCCGGCGGTCTCCGATCCGGATCTTGCTCTGGTTGAGCCGGTTGAATCCATTCCTGCGACTGAGAGAGCTCCCTGGAATAGAACGAACGAAATGCCGATGAACGAAGAACCGCAGCAACCGGATCTCTCCGGCCTTGCCGGTATGTTCCTGGCGGGGGAAGGCGATACTAATGAATTAGTAGACGTCCGCGAAGTGCCCGTGACCGCCGCGGACGATGAGATCCTGGAGGACTCCTTCGAAGAATTGGATTCGGGAGAGCTGGAACAGGTACTCGACGACAGCGCGGAGGAGGCTCTTCCGGACATTACGCAGCCGATGGAAGAGGAAGAGCCCGAGGGGGATGAAAGCGCCGACGAACTGACCACCGAGAGCCTTGCAGAACTTTATGCCTCTCAAGGGTTGACCGACAGGGCGGTCAAGGTGTACCAGAAGATGCTGCTCAATGATCCCGGCAATCAGCGAATTGTGAGGAGATTGCAGGAACTTAACCCGATCGATGGCTTTCTTGCCGCGGCGGCGCGGGAAGAATCTCGTGGTGAAATGCAGGCGGAGGAGCCGGTTTTGCGCTGGGAGTCCCCGGAGCCTATCATTCCCTTGCGCAACGCTCCGGAATCCGGTACCGATGATCGCCGAAAGAAGATTACAACGCTGGAAAATTGGCTCGCTTCTATCCGCAGAGAACGATCCTGAAGAGGGAAAAAGATCGATGAGCACGTTGTTTGCCGAAACCTTGCGCGAGATTGCAGAGAGTCTGGAGAACGTCTACGCGGTCCTTCTGATGGGCATTGACGGTCTTCCGATTGAAAAAGTGGTCTTGAACGAAGCCTTCAACATGGAGGCGCTCACTGCTGAATTTACAACGGTCGTCCGGATCACAGCCCATACAACCGCCGAAATCGATGCGGGGAATGTGGAAGAAGTAATTATTCTTTCCGACCAGATGATCTTCTTGACTAAGACCATCACGCCGGAGTATTTCCTGCTGCTGTTGATGCCTCAGGATGGAAACCTGGGAAGAGCCCGTTTTGAGCTCAAGAAAGCAAAGTACGCTCTGGAAAAGGAATTTGTATAATGTCCGACCGGCCTGTAGATCTGAATCTGGAAGAGCTCAAAGAGCTGATCAAACTGCTGCGAGAAAGCAACGTTTCGGAATTTGAAATCCGCAAGGCAGACTATCGTTTACGGATCAGGCACGGAAATCTGGCGGAAGAATTACCTTCGGCGGCGCCCTCGTCTTCTCCCGTCAACGGGAAGGGAATTGCCGGTCAGGAGACTGCAGGGGTGTCCGCGTTGCCGGAACTTGTGTTGGAGACGGAGGATCTCCACGAAGTACGCTCGCCGATTGTGGGAACGTTTTACCGCACATCCAGCCCCGAAGCGGCTCCTTTTGTCGAAATTGGAGATAAAGTCCGGAAGGGTCAGATCCTCTGCATTCTGGAAGCGATGAAGATCATGAACGAGATCGAATCGGATCTCGATGGGGAAATCCGCCAGATCCACGCGCTAAACGGGCAACCTGTTGAGTTTGGCGAGCTGCTTTTCAGCATCAAGCCCGTTTCCTGATTTCGAGTCACCACCATGTTCAGCAAAGTTCTAATTGCCAACCGCGGTGAAATCGCACTGAGAATCATTCTTGCGTGCAAGGAATTGGGGATCCGGACAGTTGCCGTTTTTTCAGAAGCGGATCGCAACTCGCTGCATGTGCGGTTTGCGGACGAGGACGTCTGCATCGGACCGCCGGAGAGCAGCGGAAGCTATCTGAATATTCCGAATATTATTTCCGCAGCCGAAGTGACGGGAGCGGATGCAATTCATCCCGGGTACGGATTCTTGTCGGAAAATGCGAATTTTGCGGAAATTTGTGAGACCTGCAACATCAAGTTCATCGGTCCGAGTCCAGTAGCGATCCGTTTGATGGGAGACAAGGCGATGGCTCGCAAAATCGCAAAGGAATGCGGGGTGCCGGTCATTCCTGGATCGGACGGCGTTCTCGATTCTGAGGAAGAAGCGCTTCTGGTGGCTGAGCAGCTTGGCTTCCCCGTCATATTCAAAGCAATTGCGGGAGGTGGAGGCAAAGGAATGCGGGTTGTAAGCAATTCCGCGGAACTTGCTACGGCTTTCCGGATGGCGCAGCGCGAAGCTGTCAATGCCTTCGGTGTTTCAGGTCTGTACCTGGAAAAATACCTGGAGCGGCCGCGTCACATTGAGTTTCAGATTCTGGCGGACGAACACGGCAACCGGATCCATCTTGGAGAACGGGAGTGTTCGATCCAGCGGCGTCACCAGAAAATTATTGAAGAAGCTCCCTCCACACGTCTTGATTCCGGTTTGCGAAACCGCATGGGAGAAGCCGCATTGAAGGTTGCGGAAGCGGTGGATTATATGAACGCCGGCACGGTGGAGTTTTTGGTTGATAAATATGGCAAGTTTTATTTTCTGGAAATGAACACGCGCATCCAGGTAGAGCATCCTGTCACCGAAATGACCACCGGTCTGGATCTTGTGTATCTGCAGATTCGCATCGCCGCCGGAAAAGAATTGCCGGTCCGGCAAGAAGATGTGGAGATTCGCGGGCACAGCATCGAGTGCCGCATCAATGCAGAGGATCCGGTTACATTTCTACCGAGCCCTGGAAAGATCACGGCGTTTCACACGCCAAGCGGTCCCGGTGTGCGAGTTGATACGGGAGCATATTCCGAATGTGCAATCTCACCCTATTATGACTCCATGATTGCCAAGGTGATCGTTCACGCGCCTCACAGAAAAGCGGCCATTTCCCGCATGCGCAGAGCGCTTGATATGATGATCGTAGAAGGAATCAAGACGAACATCCCGCTGCATAACAAAGTGTTGGAAGATCCGGACTTCATTCGTGGAGAAGTAGACACGAATTTCATGCAGCGCTATGACACGCGGGAACGGTCGCGATCCTCCCTGTTCGCCGAGCCGGCCGGCTCGAGCCGAATCCTCTAAAGGATGAAGGGGGGAGGATGAAGAATGAATTTACCCGCATGTCCCTTCCTGTATCCGATCCTGGATTCTGCATTTAGTGATGATTTGATTCGGGATGGCCGGACGCTTCTGCGCGCCGGGGTTGGCATCTTTCAAATTCGAGCGAAAAATCTTACAAAACGAAGGATCTATGAGATTGCAGAGGATCTTGCTCCTGCGTGTTTGGAAGCAGGTGTCCTGATGATCATCAATGACCTCGTTGATGTCGTTTTAGTGTCTGCTGCATCCGGGGTGCATCTCGGTCAGGAAGATTTTCCAGTGACTGAAGCCAGAAAGATTCTTCCCGATAAAATCATTGGTCTATCCACACACAACCTCCAGCAGTTCTCCGCGGCGCTTCCTTTGCCCGTGGGCTACATTGCGATCGGACCCATTTATGAAACGGGTACTAAGAACGGCGCCGGCCCTGCTGTGGGCGTCGAATTTCTCCATAAGGTCCGTCCCTTGACGAAGACGCCGCTTGTTTGCATCGGTGGAATCAACATGGACCGTATCCCCGGTCTGGTTGCCGGCGGCGCGGACGGGATCGCTGTCATTTCCGCGCTTTACGACGGCAACTTGTACGAGTCTGTTTCAAGGCTCCTGGAGAGGATCCGGCCATGAAAAAATCGGACAGCCCGCTGCCCGTAAAACTTGTCTGCGGCCTGTTGTTTCAGACAACGGATCCGCTCGAACGCGGGATCGACAGCCTGAAAACTGAACTTGGCGACATTGATTTTCGCTCCGAAAATCTCGAATTCTCGTATACGGGCTACTATGAAAAGGAGATGGGAAAGCCGCTGTTCAGGGTCTTTATCAGTTTTCGGAAACTTGCCGACGCTTCAGAACTTTCTACAATCAAGGCCCTGACAAATTTGATTGAGCGGAACAACTCCCTTTCGCATAACGGCAAGAGGTCTCTCAACATTGATCCCGGCTACCTCAACCCGACTGCATACATCCTGGCAACGTCAAAAAACTATGCGCACCGGATCTATCTGGGGAAAGGAGTATTTGCGCAGCAGGAGCTCTTATTTGAGCGAAGCCGCATCCGGACCCTCGATTGGACGTATCCCGATTACCGGTCTGTTGAGTATCAAGAAGCCCTGAGAAAAATCAGGCGACTCTACCTTGTCCAGATCAAGGAACTTTTTGGTTCCTGATGTGTCCATATCCTATGTTTCGGAGACCCCAAAAGGAGATATTGACAATTGATGCGTCTCGAGTATAAATATTTAGCAGCGTTCTTCTGGAAGTCCGAAGGAGTTTCTATGAGGCGTTTCAGTTTCCTGTCAATCTTCATCATCGCACTTTTGTCGCTGAGTTTTGTTTCCTGCGGTAAGTTTCAGGCCAGAATGGAAGTGAAGAAAGGAAATGATCTTTACGCAGCAAGAAAGTATGAGGAAGCGATTGTAAAATATCAAAGCGCGCT
>CAZDDB010000236.1:4869-6289 GCA_964504105.1 uncultured Acidobacteriota bacterium | reverse complement strand
AACTGCAAAAAAGAAACACGAATACGAAACCCGGAATGAATCTCATGATCGCCTCACACGGCTATTGTAAGGCAATTTGCTGGCGGTGGTAGGGGCGAACCTTGTGGTCGCCCTTTAGGCGCGGGCGGGGACAAGCCCCGTCCCAACTAACTTCATCAGAATCTCACACCGAACGCGAGCGAAAATTCAGAATTGTCCGAAACAATCACTTTCGGCTGAATATACGGGAGAATCCCCGAATCGCGTAACTTGAACCCGACTCCCATAAACAGGTTGACGCCAAAATCGGTTTCGCTGTCATCAAATGGACGGTCGCGATCCCTGTGAAGAATCGTCGGGCCTGCGCCCACCCACAACGAAACGGGGGCTTTCACGGGCAGGTCGTAGTGGAAGTCAAAGTTTAGAGTCCACAGATCACCGTTGTCGACAAACACATATTCCACGTTTGGATTGAAAAACCATGAATCGTTGAATACATTGAAAAGTCCTTCTCCGCCGATGAAGGCGCTTTCCGCATCAAAGTAAGCGCCTGTACGGACACCAAATCTCGCTTCAGCATTCGCATGAGGCGCGAGAAAAAGAAACAATGCACCGGCAACAATGAGAGAAACACACAGTTTGCGTCCAACCATGAACAAGATCCTCCTATTCAGAGTTTTCGAATCAGTATCACCCAATAGTTAGACTCACCCGAAGCCCTGTTTGGCTTTCATGTTTCAAGCCAGTCGATTTTTGACGCGGTCTGCCTTACATTAATAGCAGGAGACCGTACCGTGAATCATAGAATCACCTGTCTCATTGTGGGATTCATTCTCTGTCTGACCGTGTGGGCTGAGCCTGCCGACAAACAGACGAAGAATTTGTTAAAGGCCATCAAAGAGGGGGATGTGGCGAAAGCGCTGCAAATGATCGATTCCGGAGCCGATGTAAATGGTCAGGATGAAGATGGTTGGACGCCTTTGATGCTTTCGATTGCCACAGAAAAGCCGTCACTGGGAGTGACGATGGCTTTGATTCAGGCGAAGGCCGATATCAACGCCGTGGATCCGAAAGGACGCACCGCGTTGATGCAAGCGGCAGCAAACGGAAGTTCTGCGGCGCTGAAGATTCTGATTTCGGAAAAAGCGAACATCGATTTGCAAGCCAAGAACGGCTGGACAGCCCTCCTGTACGCTGCCGGCAGCGGAAAGGCAGAGGCTCTTCAGTACCTGCTGGGTGCGAAGGCGGGGATCAATCTTCAGGATAGCAACGGATACAACGCGCTGATGATCGGTTGCCTGCATGGTCATACGGAAGTGGTAAAAGCCCTGCTGGCTGCGAGCGCCGATCTGAAAGCAACCGCCGGTGATGGAAAAACTGTTTTTGACTGCGCGGCCAACTATCCGGAAATTCTCGAACTGCTGAAACAGGCCAGGAAATA
>CAZDDB010000236.1:0-4769 GCA_964504105.1 uncultured Acidobacteriota bacterium | reverse complement strand
CCGCCCAACGCCGCAGGCTGATCAGAGTAGTTGTCGCCGCCGGCATGAATCATGATGGCATGACCCTTCAGATCTTCCACCTTTAAGCGCGGAGCGAGCACCGGAACGTTCGCGATGCCGTCGGCCCCTGCATACAGCGCTGGAATATCACCGAGATGTCCATCAGCGTATGGCCCTTCATGTTTGCCTGATTTCTTGGGATCAAAATGGGCACCTGCGGACTGAGCGGCGGTCATCTTGTCATCCTTCTTGGCGGGTGCGCAGCTCGCGTTTTCATGCAGATGGAAGCCGTGCAGTCCGGGAGGCAGATCACTGAGCTGCGGCTGCAACACCAGACCATATTGCGTGTCCGTCGCCTTGATGGTTCCGATTTCCTTTCCGACACCGTCCACGCTGACGAGATTGACGGTGACGGTAAGTTCAGCAGCTAGAACGCTGCCTCCGAATGCAAAGATTGCAACCAGAACTCCAATCCAAATCTTCATGGTTTTCTCCTTTCCTATCAGAAACAGATTTCTACAATACCAACTTAGGCGCGGAAAGTCATTCCCGCAAACCGCGTTTTAGCGCTGCACGGTCCACTTTACCCAGATGAGTTCGCGGAAGGACATCGACGAAAATCACTTCGCGTGGATACTTGTATGGTTCCAGAGCGCGCTTTACAAATTCTTTCAGCTCTTCCTCCAGACCGGCTCGCCGCGCCTTCGGCACCACGTAGGCGCACGGCTTGGCCAGACCAGCTGCATCGGTGATGGGAACCACGGCGCATTCGCTCACTCCCGGATGCTTGAGAAGGCAGTTTTCCACTTCAAGCGGTGAAAGCCATTTGCCAGAGACTTTCATCATGTCATCACTCCGGCCGCAGTGGGTGTAGAAACCGTCGACATCACGGCGCACAAGATCCCCGGTAATGTACCATTCACCCCTGAAAGCGGAAGCCGTTTTTTCCATCATTTGCCAGTAGGCGATGGCACGTGAACGCCCACGCACCCAGCACATCCCGACTTCCCCTACCGGCACTTCGCACCCCTGGTCATCGGCCGCCTTCACTTCAAAACCCGGGACAACAGTCCCGACCGTGCCCGATTTTGCCGATCCTGGTTGATTCGAAAGAAAGATGTGCCACATTTCCGCGGTGCCGAGCCCGTCCAGCAACTCCACTCCAAACATCTTCTTCCACCTGTCATAGAGTTCTACAGGCAAAGCTTCCCCGGCCGATGTAGCAAACCGCAAACAGGAAAGGTCCTGCTTCGAAGCGTCCGGATGGTTAACCATCTGGTTAACCATTGTGGGCACGTTGATCAGGATCGTGGGACTGCGTCTCCGGATCTGTTCAAAGAGAACTTCGGGGGTGCACCGCTCAGGAAAAAGCACGCTTGCTGCGCCAACGGAAAACGGAAAGAACAGGTTGCTGCCGGTGGCATAACCAAAAAACAGTTTTGGAACCGAAATGGTAATGTCCGAGGAACTGTAGCCCAGATGCCTCTTTGCGTAGCCTTCGGTCGTGTTGGCAAACGAGAGATGTGTTTGAACAACAGCCTTCGGTTTACCGGTAGTGCCTCCGGAGAACAGCCAGATCGCCGCATCATCCCGGTGGGTATCCGCCGTTTCCAGCACCGCCGAAACACGGCTCATCTCATCGCGGAATGAGGCATCGTCCACCACGACCAAACTCTTTAGATGGCGCGCGGTGCCTGACGCCTCGTCAAAAGCCGCATAACTTTCCGCGGACACGACGGCAACCTTCGCCCGCGTATATTCCAAAAAATACGCGATGTCATCACTCTTCAGCTGCGGGTTCACCATTACAACAACCGCCCCGATTTTGAGAATCCCGAACAGCGCGCCCACATATTCCGGAATATCGGGAAGCGAAATCACCACCCGGTTCTCTTGCTCAACACCCCGCATCAGCAGCAGGTTTCCAAAGCGGTTTGCCAGCGCCTGTACTTCCACATACATGAGGCTCCCGTGATCTGTGATCAAAGCGGTGCGCCCGCCGTTCCCTTCCCGCACTCGCTCATCCAGAAGATGGTCCGCAAGATTGAAATGTTCCGGCGCATCAAATCCCGTATAGCTCATCTTCCAAAAGATTACATGAAACTTATAGATTTGTAACGCGCCTCCCTGCCGGAGTCTGATCGGAGGTTTTTCCTTTCAGGCATGGTATTATTTTCCAGAGGGGCCGGGCAGATTGATTTTTTTCCTATGTCTGATGAACAAATCGACTCCCAACTGGAACGGGCGATTGATGAATTCCGGCAATACCTGTCGGATTTAGTGCCCCCGCTTGTCGTTGCCGATTCAGTGGAACTTCTCATGAAGTATCCGCCGGATCTGATTGCAGCGAACATTAACACCTGGGCTTCGTCGCAAATTCGAACTACCCGGCCGATTCCGTTAGGAGATTACTATTACCATGCTGTCAAGAAGATTCACATCATGGGGGAATACAACCTGGTACCTAAGGAGGAATTGAGAGAGTTTTTGGAGAAGCTCAAACCGCATGTCTTGAGCCTTTGCCCACAAGGCGACCGCGAAACTCTGAGGGAGAGTCTGAACCGAATGGACGATATCCCGACGAACATGGCTTCTCCTGTTGAGATTGTTTACAGGCAAAGCGGTGTGCCTGGTTCAGGTGGTCCCGCTGCTTCGGAAGGTGTAAAGGAAGCCGACGTGCAGCGGCTGGATCTGTTGATGCAGAGAATTGAAAAGGATCTGAGGGCGCTGTCTGCGGCAGGCGAGTCCGGCTCGAGTGAACGGCAGCAGGAAGTCGTCTCCGAGGCCCTGGCGCAGGCTGCGCGCAGTGCGCGAATGACAATCGAACTGGAACGAACCCTGGAACATTTTCGGGGTTTAGGCATCAACGCGGGAACAGAAGATGTATTCCGGGCGCTCGGCCGCAATCTTCCGGAATGGTCACTGACTCCTAGACCGGACTTGCCTGTGCCTGAAGACAGCAACTTGAAGGCGATGCGCCGGATGGTTGCGCAAGCCCAGGATCCAAAAGAAGGAGGAACACGCTTCCATCAAATGGTAAATACTGCCATTGAGCGATTCAACGATGACCACTTGCCGCAGGCGGTTGCGATGATTGAACTGGCCGAGAAAATCATCACCGCAAAGGAAGTGGAGGAAACTGTCAGCCAGAATTTACGAAGAAGAGGGCACGAGAATCTGGATACGGAGCGTCTTCGAAAATATGCGGAAGCGCCGGAGGATCATCCCCATCTTCGGAAGATCCTGAATTTTTTTGAGGCCCTCACTCCGCAGGGACTACTTGAATCTTTGCGGAAGGAGCCGAAACGGGACCGGCGCCGGCTGTTCCTTGCTCTTCTGGAATCCCACGGTGAATCGACACGGATCACAGCTCTGGAGCAATTGAGACCTCCGCTTCGTCCTGATGCGGGTGACGAGGAAATTTATTTCCGCAGAAATCTTCTTTACTTGCTGCGGCGGATTCCATCCGGTTCTACAGATCAACAGCAGGAATTGGTTGAAATCGTATCACGCCATGCCGATCTCACTTTTTCCGCGCTTCTGATAAAAGAAGCAGTCGCCTACCTTGGACAGTTAAAGCACCCGAAGGCAGAAGGAACTCTGGTTGATTTGCTGGGCGATGTAGAATCCACGCTGCTTGGTTCGGCAGAACCGCCCGATGCCGCGGAGCTTTCTCTCATGCTGGATCGAATCGTGGCATCGCTCGCACGGTTGGGAACACAGGGGGCGCGAAAGATTCTGGTGGATCACGCGTTGAAAAGGAAACCAAAACTCGGAAATACGATGGGCCGCCTTGCGGAGCTTTCAAGCCAGGACCTCTCCGGTGATATGGAAACTGTGGACAGGCTCCTATCGGCCCTGAAAGCGAATCTTCCAAAGAAACTTCTCGGATTTGTAATTCAGAAGAAAGATGAGGATTTAAAATCCATTCTGGAAGCGCTTTCGGGGACGTTGCTTCCCAAAGTGCGGCTTGCTCTTGAGGAAGTAGCGCAGCAGTTTCCTGACTCTCCCGCAGGACAGACTGCGGCCAGGACACTGGCGAATCGGGAACAGGCAATTTCGCCGAAAAAGACTTCTG
The DNA here is from genome assembly GCA_964504105.1 of uncultured Acidobacteriota bacterium. Taxonomy (GTDB): domain Bacteria; phylum Acidobacteriota; class HRBIN11; order JAKEFK01; family JAKEFK01; genus CAZDDB01. Next base: position 691 of record CAZDDB010000236.1, on the reverse strand, counting down.
AGCCTTCCACGATCAGTCTGATGGGTGATCTCGAACTGTTCGGATTGCCGGCTCTCCTGCAAAGTCTTTCTGATAATGGTGTCAGCGGTACTTTGACGCTGGAGGATCCGGGCGGAGATACGTTCGGTGTGATCTCACTCGAAAAAGGATGGCTGCGATCCTGTCAGGCTGGTCCCCTTACCGATGAATCAGCTTTCTATCAGTTATTCGAACGGCCCCAGCCAGGCACTTTTCAACTCGCGCGGCTCGCAGCACGCGGTGAGGATCCACAAAATCTGAGGGAAATCCTACCACTGCTTATGGAAAGCGTTCGCCGCTATGACGAACTACAGCAAGCAGAAGTGATCTTGCCGGGCCACATTCGCTTGATTGCCCGCACTGCCCAGCCTGTTCCGCTTCCCGAAGAGAGGGACGGATTGCTCTTCCGCGAACTCTGGAACGCGATCCGGAAAGGCGCAACACCCCGGGAATGCGAGGCCCTTGTCGCCGTCGATGCATACCGTGTCCGGCGGCTTCTGCTTCACTGGTTTGAAACAGGATCGATCGAAGCAAAGGATTGAACTGCCCGGACCACAAAGTGCGATTGAAATTGCCTCTGGGATCAGCGACCGGACAGCAGAAGGATCAGGACGCGCATGAAGAGGTACGAAAGAATTAGAAGCACGACGAAATAGTTCCGTGAGACCCATCG
>CAZDDB010000235.1:0-6308 GCA_964504105.1 uncultured Acidobacteriota bacterium | reverse complement strand
TGGTACTATCACGTGCGCAGTGAAAAAGAATATCATTTCAATCGATACGGTAATTCTGTTTCTTGCAACTCTGTCTGTAATCAAACTCGTTCCTGCCAAGCCAATCATTTATCCCATTCTCCTGTTACTCCTTGGGATTTATATTTTCATTGACCTGATTCTGACTTCACGGAGCGAAGATTCAGTTTACCGATATAAATTCACGATAATTCTCTTCATCATATCTCTTTTAGCTGTTCTCCCATGTCTCCACAAAATATTTTTGAGGAATAATGGGAAACCTTACGAGTTTGCTCACGACGGCGGGGTGATTCAGACAGAAGAGGCTGTTAAATATTTTGTGAATGGCAAGAATCCATACCATGAGGATTACTATAAGACGGTACTTGATGAGTACTACACAGAATATAAGCAGGATGAAATAAAACACTCCCTCATGCACCACTATACTTATCTGCCACTCACATTTATATTGCCTGTGCCATTTTATGTTTTATCACAAGCCGCCATAGGCTGGTTTGATATGCGGTTTATCTACCTTCTGATGTTCCTCATATCTCTTTACCTTCTCCCGAAGCTCACCAATAGTAATCAGAGTAAAGCCCTTCTTCTCCTGACGTTTGCATTGAACCCGTTTTTCACCCCTTTCGTTGCGAGCGGGAGAAATGAAATGTTTCTCCTCTTCTGGATCATTCTCAGCATATTTTTTCTAATGCGTGATAAACCCCGGACCGCTTCTGCCTTTCTTGGATTCGCCTGTGCCAGCAAACTCACAGCATGGTTTCTGATTCCATTGTTTTTAGCCTATATCCTGAATCAACACACGGAATCAATGTCTTTAAAGCAAAAAGTATCTTTTCTTTTTAAGCAGACATATCCGTTGGTGCTCATTTTTGTTATTTTCATTTCTCCTTTTCTTATGTGGGATTTTCATTCTTTTCAAGAGGACATATTTCACTGGGATGAGGCGTATCCTTTGGGAGGGACACCCGGATTTGGTTTTGCAAACCTCCTCCTGTATATGGGATATTCAAAAACTGACTATTTTCCGTTCAAATACGTGCAGCTCATACTGGGACTTCCATTGCTCTATGTTTTGTTAAAAAGGCAGCTACAAAATAATACGATCAGTCTTATGCTTGTAAATTACGGAATCCTTTCTTTGACATTACTTTATTTTTCGAGATTCCTGCATGACAACTACATAGGATATGTGTTTTCTGTACTCTGTCTGGGATTGTTCACAAACGCCAGACAGACTTGTGAAATTAAATTACACTAGATTCTACAGAACCCTGATGACGCTCTCTCCGTTTCAGAATGTAAGCCGAGAGTGAGGTCAGGACACAGTACAAAAGAATCCACGCGATTTTCCCCTGTTTTCGGTTGGCTACACCAGCCAGCGCGCCTGTCACAAAGGCGTTTATTGTAACAAAGACCGCGGCGGATCCTATCAGAACGAGGTCTCTCCAATGCTTCTTAACAGCAAGAACAATGATTGTGATGAAGCTTAAGGTCCATCCGATGACCATATTGGCAGGAAAGGGGATGAGGCGATGCAGGGTCAGTGTTCCTTGAGACTGTCTGCTCTGAGCCATTCCCTGCTCATCGCGCGGGTAATTTTTTATAATCGGCAAATAGTAAACATTGTATCCGGCCCCTCTCTTCTGAATCTCTTTCGATGGTAAGAAGCCGCTGCTACCGTTTATGGTCGTCCACTGTCTGAAGCCATCTCGAAAGGCAAACTTGATTATTTCCGCAAGATGATTTTGAAGTGCAGACCGGGCGATCTCACTCTGCTCCCGTTGATCCTCCCAACCCCCCACTTTGGGGAGAGGCGAGTTTTTATTCCACAAGAACCAGTCATGCCTCTTTCCTGCTACTGCTCGCAATTCCTCCTGATAGCCGCACAATTTCCAATTCCGAAAGCCACATTCCTCTTTCAACACTTTTTGTACTACACCCCAACTGATCAAGTGGCTGACCATGAAGTTACCGGACTTTGCATACGAAAGAGCGAACTGCGCTATACGGAAATAGTTCACGCTGCAAATCAAGAAAATGGCGCCAACGGTAACAATCACTAATTGGATAAGCCTGGACCATCCGATTGCTTGACGCATGCGAGTAGAGCATAAGTTTGCTGCTGCAACTACCGCCAGGAAAGCGATGACCAAAGGTACATGCGATAAATGACTAAAAAATGACAGCAGCAAAATCGCAAAAGCGGTTAACCGGTCGTACAGTGCCGGACCCATTAGAAAAAGAAAGAGTGCGAAAAAGATCCAGCTTGTCAAAATATCGGGCATTAACCAGCTCACATATTTCGACACACTTGTGAGCAATACGAGGGAAAATAAAATGACAATTGCCGCTAAGCTGCTTGTTAAAGAATTTTGGCCAAAAATGATTATCGAGGCTCTCATCAACAGATAGGAAGTGATGAAAGCTTGTACAAGAACTGTAAACCACAGGGAGATGCCAAGTGACGTAAGCCGGATAAAAACGTTATAACCAATCGGTCTGATGTGCTGGGTCCAATCGTGGATATAACCCGCCGAATCGTAGTACAAAGGAGGAAATCCGTTGTAAATCGCAAGCCAAAGCATCGCGAGGGCGCCCAGCGCGGTGAAAGTGGAAAAACAAGCGGTGTTCTTTAAGGAATTCGAATGTGGATTCTCTCTCAAATATTCATTCCACTGACTTGGATCTTTTGAGACTGATCAACTTGCTCATCATAACATTGACTAAATCGCATCGATAGAGAAATGGTACTATTCCAATGAAGCGAAATACCAATCAAACAATTGAACAGGAAGGGGAAAGTGAACGAGCAACAACATGTAGTTTCAAAACAGGGGGGAGGGGCTTTTGGTTTGATCTGCGCCTTTTTTCTTATATCACGGTTGCTTCTGCTGAACTACAATGAGGCGGAATTTACGGATGGTTACGCTTTTATTGATTGGTCATTCACCTTTAGCTCGGATTTTCCGTATTATGTATCCGGAATGCATCTTCCTGCTTACCCGCTGCTGATTCGACTCCTGGCGCCTTTCCTTGATCCCATTGTTTCGGGTCGTTTGATTTCGACTTTTGCCGGAGTGCTTTGCCTTCTGCCACTGTACAGACTTTGCCTGGAAGTCTATGGACGACGCGCGGCGCTCCTGGCGTCCATCCTTTTCACGGTTTCCGCACAGATTCTTTTTCTGACAACCCGGGTTCTGAGTGAACCATTATTTCTGGTTTTCTCTCTGGCTACAGTTTTACAGGCATACCATTTGTTTTCCAATCAAGATATGGATTCTCTACCCTGGCTGATTCTATTTTCCGGACTTGCGGCGCTAACGCGTCCCGAAGGGCTGGCATTCGCACCATTATGGATCCTCGGATTATTCCAAGTTGTAAATCAGCGCCGGTTAAAACCCGTTCTACTATCAATCGCACCTTTCCTGTTGTGGTTGGTTGCCCTATGGATCATTTATTCGGGTGGATCCGGTTACGGAAATGTAATGCTGGGGAGTCTTCATTCATTGAGCCCAAAGAGGTTTCTGAGGTATTCCCTGACCTATATAGAGATTTACCCATATTTGATTTTTTACCCTCTATTTATCCTTTTCATTTATAATCAGTTTCGGGAATTGACCCCCAAACGCAGGGTGTGGCTTTTGCTGGTCGTTTATGTGCATCTCGCTTTTCTGACTGTACTTTCGGCCCACTGGGCGTGGACTACTCGTTTTCTGGCACTTCCTATGAGCCTGTTACTGGTGGAAGCGGCCGCCGGAATCGAACAATTGGAAAATCGCGCGCCGAAGTGGCTATCGAAAGGATGGACGGCAGTATCCATACTTGGTTCGATCGCCTTTGCCCTGGTAACTCTTCACTTTCAGAAAGAGACGTTCTCCGACTTCAAACAGACAGGTGAATATATTCGTTCCAATTTCTCCGACGCACGAATTTTTTCCAATGATCCGTTCAAGGAATCGTATTACACGCGCGGAAATGTGAAGCGGTATGTTCCCGATCACGCTTATCAACAAGACGACATCATCGTACTTCATAGTTTCTATAGCCATGATCTGGATCAACAACTGAAATCTTTGTGGAAACGTTATCGGATCGAGGTTCTTTTTCGTGCCGACTCGACTGTAGTTCCTTTGATTGCCAATACAATCATCACGGAGGGTTCGAATTCGGCGTGGGTCGTGTCACAACGATTCTATGCTCAGAAATTCACCGGCATCGTCTTAAAAGTCTTGGGTGCAAAAAAGGCTGCGCGTAGAAAGTTCAATGGACCAGCATAGCGCACACCTCGAAAGCATCGGCTTCAGGAATCAAATGAAGTGTGCCCTGATGAGTTGCGCGATTGTGGGAATTCTCCAGGCTATGATTGAAGGCTCCGTCGTCGCGAATCTATATTGGGAGCATATTTTTCGCCCCATAGACGTTATTTTTCGGTTTCAGGTCTTTGCCTCGATCCAGTGGATCCTTCAAATAGGGGAACCAAGCTCCGCTGCACTGGTTCTCAACGAATATCTAAGTCCAGGCTTGCTGAACAAATTCCCTTTGCTGCTAAAAATTGCATCTATTTATTCTCTGATTGGTCTTTCCATCGGCGCTTTTCAGGGATTTGCTTTCTGGCTCGTCTTCCGATTCCGAAAGAGAGGCTATGAAAAAAGAAATCTGTCCCTGATGCATCTCAGTGTTGCCATAGGTCTTGCCTTTTTCCTTAATTCGCTTGTTTTTGTCTGCCGCAAGTATGTTCAAGATACTTCTGTTCTGGTTCATGTCTTTACAGGCTGCGGCCTGATCCTGGCTTCTTTGCTGCTGACCGGAGCCTTGCACGGCCTGGGCACCCGACTGCTGAACCGCTTCCCACCGAATCAAGGTCAAAAAAGGCCCTTGTTGTTTTCAAACGGAGCCGCATTGTTTGTTCTGGTTACATGCCTGCAAGCTGTTTGGATTCCGAATCTTGATAGCCGTCATGGGGAACAATCGGAAGTATTTCCTGAATCAATTCAGGCAGGTAATCTGGCGAATGACGCGAACATTATCCTGATTTCCGTGGACAGTCTTAGAGCCGATCATCTCAGCTGCTATGGATATCGAAGAAAGACCAGCCCAAACGTAGACCTGCTTGCAAACGAAGGCACCTTGTTCACCCGCGCCCTCAGCGTGACCTCCTGGACTCTTCCGGCTCATCTGTCGATGTTGACATCATTAACGCCCGAAGCGCTGGGAGTCCATGGCACGATTGACGGCCTTGATCCTCAAATGGTCACTCTGGCGGAAATTCTCCGTCAAAATGGATATGCCACTGCTGGTTTTGTGTCTGGTCCGTTTCTCTATTCTAACTACGGGTACAATCAAGGATTCCAGCATTATGATGATTTTACCGTTAAGTTCGATACCAACAAGGACGCACAAAGCGGAATCACCTCTCCTGCGTTAACTGCTGCGATCCAAAAATGGCTGCAGAAGAATCACGAGAGAAGATTTTTTCTCTTTCTGCATTATTGGGACGTTCATTACGACTACATTCCTCCTTCCCCCTACAATAAGTTGTTCGATCGGAGGTACAAAGGCACCATCGATGGCCGCAATTTCAATCTGAATCCGAAGATCAAGCGAGGCATGAAGCAGAGAGATCTGGCCCATGTAATCGCATTGTACGACGGTGAAATTGCTTACACCGACTTCTATATTGGCAAGTTGATTTCTACCCTCAAGGAATTAAACGTTTTTGATAACTCTCTCATCATCTTTACGGCAGATCATGGTGACGAATTTCTGGAGCACGGTGGAAAGGGGCACAGACGAACCCTGTATGATGAAGTTTTGCATGTGCCGCTGATTATAAAATTCCCTGCCGGCACGGAGTTGCCAAAGGGCAACACCGTCGATGCACCGGCAAGTATCCTCGATATCATGCCTACAATCTTGAGCTATCTCGGCCTGGAGACTCCACCTGTAAGCGATGGACAAGAATTGTTGTCCTCACTGAAGAGTCAGCGCCCGAATTCGAACAGAAGTCTCTTTGCCAGCCTGCAGCAGGACCTTTATGCCGTACAGTCGGGAAACTTAAAGTTCATTGCGAACCTGAAATCCTTTCAAAATGAACTCTACGACCTCTCGAACGATCCCCAGGAGCAACACAATCTTTTCCGTGAGGAGAATCACGATAAATTAGACGAGCACGAAAGAATCCTGTTGAACTGGCTCAATAAAAAAAGACAAAAGTATCAGTCCTTGCCTCGCAGCCAAGGAAACACAAGCGAAATCACTGAGGAATTGCAAGAGCAGCTTCGTTC
>CAZDDB010000234.1:0-6310 GCA_964504105.1 uncultured Acidobacteriota bacterium | reverse complement strand
GCCAGTGCGCCCGCGATCAAGCTTCCAATCGGGCCCATTCCGATCAGCATCGTAGTAAAAAAACTCATCACGCGTCCGCGAAATGAATCCGGAATGATCGATTGAATTGCCGTATTGACCGAAGCGATCATCGTGAGCATGAAAAATCCAAGCAGGCACAGCAGGCCAAAAGACAGCCAGAAATAGAGACTGAGACTGAACAGCATGAGACAGAGCGCAAAGCCAAACGCTGAAATGGCGATCAATTTGCTGATTCCCTTCAAGCCCCTCCTGCTTGCGAGAAACAGAGCCCCGAACAAGGCGCCGATTCCAACCGCTGTCATCAGCCAGCCAAGCCCGGTTGCGCCGCGGTTAAAAATCCGATCCGCAAAAACCGGAAGAAGCACCGCAAACGAGAATCCGCTGATTCCAAAGGCTCCCACCAGCTGCAGCAGGACACGCACCGGCGCTGTTTCGCGCACAAACCGAAAGCCGTCCGCAAGATCCCTGGCCCAGCTTTGCGGGCTCTCGGTTTCTACCGGACGAATCGTCATGAGCAGAAGCGACACGATGACTGCGACATACGTGACCGCATTCAACAGAAAGCAATACGATTCACCCCACTTTGCCACAACGATACCTGCGATAGCAGGACCGATCATTCGCGCTCCATTAAACATGGAAGAATTGATCGCAATGGCATTCATCAAATCCTTTTTTTCCACCATTTGCACCAAAAACGCCTGCCGCGCAGGGAGATCAAACGCGCTGATGATCCCCATCAATGCGGCCAGAACGAACAAACCGCCAATCGTGATCTTGTCAGCAAAAGTCAGCAGCGACAAAACAGTTGCCTGGACCAACAACAGCATTTGCGTGATCATCACCATCCGGTGCCGGTTTGTCCGGTCTACAAAACCGCCTGCAGGAACCGCGAGCAACAGAATCGGAATCTGCTGCGAAAAAGCGATGGCTCCCAGATATGTTGCAGAGTGGGTAAGCCGGTAAACCAGCCAGCTCTGCCCCACATTCTGAAGCCAGAACCCGATCAAAGAGATGAACTGACCGAATACAAAGAGCTGAAAATTGCGGTGTCGTAACGCTGAAAACATAGGACGAACCAAAAGGTAATTCTTAACAGCGGGGTCGTCAAACACAAGCATCAAGTCTCAAATCACAAATTCCAAACAAATTCCAATTTCCAATGTTCCAAAGTTTCTCGAACTGGTGTTTAGAGCTTTTGAATTTGGGATTTGGCGTTTGTCGGAATTTGATGCTTGTAATTTGAAAATTGACTTAGTTTCGTCTGGCTCCTATAATCCAATCGTATGAAACGGTTGCGCAAGGTGGCCTTCTGCCTGCTGGTGATGTATGCCTCGCTAACACTGGCGATCAGCTTACACTCCCATCCGCTGGGAACCGATGGCGCAAGTTTGCATTGTAATCTATGCCAGCTTTCGCAGACCTGCCTCGAGGAGGCCGGCACCCCCCGGATTGTTCCTGTCGTCTCGAAGACTGTGTTTTTTGCGACTGAATCCGTTCCAATTTCCTCTGTCCAATTGGTCGCTACCGTTCCCCAAAGAGCTCCACCCATCGCATAAGTTCCTGCCGTTTTTCTCTTTTCCAAAATTCGAACGATCATTCGTTCGCTAGACGGAGGAAGTCATGCGAAAGATTTTTCTTGTTCTGTTGATTTTCTTATTGCCTGCAGGATTGCGGGCGCAAACACCGCAGGAAACTGCATTTCAAGAGTTGAAAGCGCAGATCGAGGCGCTCAAAGCAGACTACGAAAAGAAGATTGCCGACTTGCAGGCGCAGGTCGAGCAGCTCCAGGTTAAAATGTTGCAGGCGCCCGGACCGGAGACCGCTGTTGAGCAGGCTCCGGCAGCCGGTCCGTCCTTTCCCGGCGTTCTCAATCCCGCCATTTCGGTGGTGGGCAATTTTGTGGGACGCGCCGATGATCAAGATGTTTTTAACGAAGAAGGGGACCGCATCAGCGACAAAATGAATCTTCGCGAAGCCGAAATCGATATGCGTGTTCCCGTAGATCCCTATGCGGACGGTGTCTTGATTGCATCGATGGAATCGGAATTTCCCGGCCAATTTGAAACCGGAGTCGAAGAAGGTTACGTCAATATCAAGAAGCTTCCATTTCTGGATCACACACCGCTAGGACTAAAGCTCAAAGTTGGGCGCTTCCGTCCGCTGTTTGGAAAGATCAACATCCTGCACACCCACGATCTTCCTCAGACGTTTCGTCCGTTGCCGATTGAAGAGTTTCTTGGTGAAGAAGGATTTGTTCAAAACGGGCTCTCTGCAAGCTTTTTTATTCCGACACCCTGGGATGCTTCAGGAAGCCTGGATGCTGTAGTAGAAGTGATGGATGGCGGAGACATCGCGATTTCCCCTCAAACGGAATCGCGGATTTCCTATCTGGGACACGTCCGTTACTTCCACACGTTTGCCGATGCTCATAATGTAGAGGTTGGTTGGTCCAGCTATTTTCATCCATCCGGAGACGGAGTCGGTACTGCCAATTTGAACGCTGTGGATTTCCTGTATCGCTGGAAACCGCTCCGTCAGGGTGAGTGGAAGTCGTATCTTCTGGGCGCTGAATTGATGTTTGCTCCCGACACGACGGTGGACACGGAGCCGGAACCGGAGCAGGAGAATCACGGAACGCCGGTTGGATTCACATTGTTTAATCAATGGCAATTTAACCGTAGAATTTACGCGGGGCTTCGGTATGACCAGACGGACACGCTTCTGAATTCAGATTTGCAGCGGCGCAGTATCACGCCCTACGTCTCGTATTACTTCAGCGAGTTTCTGCGCTTCCGCGTAAACTACGAACACCGCTGGAGCGATCTTGCCGAAGAAGACGGGCGGAACTCATTGTTTTTTGAACTGAACTGGATTTTTGGATCCCATCCGCCCGAACCGTTCTGGGTAAATAGGTGATCAGGAGCATGAAAATGAAATCTGTAAAGTACCTTTGTCTTGCAATCTTGCTTGTTTCGCTTCCTGTTTGGGCCGCGGAGCAGAAGAAAGTTCTTGTTGTTTGTACGCTGCCTACGATCAAGGCGCTTGCTCAAGAAGTGGGTGGCGATCGCGTCGAAGTGATCGCGTTAGCCAGGGGAGACCAGGATCCTCATTTTGTAAGTCCGACTCCAGTGCTGATGAAAAAGACACGCGAAGCGGACCTGTTTGTGGAGAACGGCTTTTCGTTGGAGCTATGGGCTGATGAGGTGGCCAATGGTTCCGGCAATTCAAAGATCTTTCGTGGCACACCGGGACGTGTACTTGCAGGGAAGGGGATTTCGCCTCTTGAGATTCCTTCCGTGCTTTCACGGGAGATGGGGGACATCCATCCGCAAGGGAATCCGCATGTCTGGCTCAATCCGCTGAATGCAAAACTCGAGGCGGCCAACATCTGTGAAGCGCTGAAATCGGTAGATTCTTCCGGAGCTTCCTATTACGACACGCGTCTGGCGGATTTCAGCAACCGCATTGATACGGCCCTCTTTGGGCCCGAGCTGCTCAAACTTGTAGGAATTCAGAAACTGACGCGGCTCGTGGCAAACGGCGAGCTCAAGAATTTCCTGGAGAATAACAAGATCGCTGGACAGCCGCTTGCCGCGAAGGCAGGGGGATGGTTGAAAGCAGCTGAGTCTTTGCGTGGCGTGAAGGCGTATGAATTCCATAAAGTGTGGGTTTATTTTGCCCAGGTGTTTGGAATTCAACTCGTGGGCACGATCGAAGAACGCCCCGGAATTCCGCCAGGGCCACAGCATGTCCGCGCTCTGACCGAAAAGATCAAAGCAGAAAAAATCCCATTGATCATGGTAGATAACTTCTACGATCCCTCGCTTCCCAACAATATTGCACGGCAGACCGGAGCAGTTGTTGTGCTGCTTCCGAACCAGGTGGAAGGGGAACCGGAGATTAAGACCTATTTTGACTTAATGGATCATTTGATTAACAAGCTGACAGCAGCGCTAAAGAAATCCTGAACCGGAGCCGATTATGCCTTTCCTTCTTGAATTGAAGTGGATGCTGATTCCGTTCCTTGCCTGTCTCGTAATTTCTATCAAGCATGTCTACCTGGGAATTCATGTAATTTCCCGCAAAGTGATTTTCGTAGATCTCGCTCTGGCGCAAATTGCGGCAGTGGGCGCCACGTACGCTACAACGCTGGGATATGATCCGAATACCGATCCGCTAAAAGTTTCATTATTTTCGTTGGTATTTACTTTTGTTGGGGCTGCCGCATTCTCGATAGCGCGGATGCGAAAGGAACGCGTTCCACAGGAAGCCTTTATCGGGATCATTTATGCCGCTGCTTCCGCCCTCGCGATCCTGATCCTGTCCAAATCTGCAACCGGGGGAGAAGAATTGAAACATATGCTGGTAGGGGACATCCTGCTCGTCTCCCCGCAGACGGTTTTACAGGTGGCGATTCTGTATGGAATCATCGGTGTATTTCACATCCTCTTTCGCAAGAAATTTCTGGCGATCTCTCTGGATCCGGAAGGCGCCCAGGCAGCGGGGATGCGCATCCGTTTCTGGGACATTTTGTTTTACATGTCCTTCGGAATTGTGATTACAAAATCAGTGGCAATTGCAGGTGTATTGCTTGTGTTCTCTTATCTGGTAGTTCCTGCTGTCGTGGCTCAAATGTGGAGCGTAACAGTGCGCGGACGGCTGTTTCTGGGGTGGGGAATAGCGCTCGTGGCAAGCATTGGCGGGATCGGCTGGTCTTTCTACAAGGACTATCCTACGGGACCTGCCATCGTTGTTGTCCTGAGTCTGTGTCTCGTGATTTCGGGGATCGCATATTATCTCGTAAATGCTCCTTCGCGCGCCCGTGCCACTATGAATCTTGCGGGAATCGCGCTGTTTGGAATTCTGTTTATCGGCAGTCTTTCTCACTTCAGGAAACAGGAACCTGGAGACGCAAACGCCAATTTGTCTCCTGTGGACATACTGCTAAACGAGTTAAAAGAGGGTGAAGAGGCGCATCAAATGGATGCCGTCTCTCATCTGGCGGACATGCACGATCCGAAAATTGTTCCGGCGTTGACGAAACTTCTGATGGATACGAAGTCGGAGCAGATTGTAGAGAGGGTGGTCGAAGCGCTCGGAAAACAGAAGGATCCGCGGGCCATCACGGCGTTGCAAGAAGCATCGAGAAAGGACGTTGATGATTTTCTGAAATTTTCGATCGCAAACGCCCAGCTTGCGCTTGGAGACAGGGACGGGTTCGACACTCTGATCCGGATTCTAAAAAATGAGGAAGCCGGATTTGCGCGTCAGCAGGCGGCCGAATTGCTGGAAGCCGCATCCGGACGAAAGTTTGAATACAACGCTGAAAAATCGGTAGCTGAAAATGACTCTGCCCTGAGAAAAATTGGGGACTGGTGGAAACGGCAGGGGAGCAAGCTCCGGTGGAATTCAAAGTCGGAACGATTTGAATGATTTATTGTGGCAGATCCCGGATGTAGCTTTCCGATAGGATCTCTCGAAACACCGTCTTGATTCCTTCGTGTAGTTCCAGCAGTTGCGGAAATAAATCTTCCGTGCGCAAGTGTCCGAGATGCCGTGCTTCCAGACTGAGCTGAATACAATAGGCGTCCATCTGTTCGTCCCAATCCGGTTGAAGCCAGACGCGGATTATTCCAAAATCGTAATTGTACGTGCATTCTGTCCTGAAGAATTCAAAACGCTCTTTCAGAGAGGGCGGCATCTCGATCCGGAGATTCAATAGATCGCGAAAATCCCGCAGGTTTTGCAACGGAATCTCGTTCAGGTAAGCGAGGGAAATCTGATTCAGCGATGTGATTCGGAAGATATCAAAAAAGGAATCCAGAATGCGTGTCCAATCGGAACGGAGTCTCGGAAAACTAACCCCGCGCCTGCTGCCTAATTCGATCCGGTCCGTGAGGATTTGAATTTCACCGGCGGACTCATCATTGATTTTGAAGAAATACATCAAGCGGTCTTCTGCCAGGAGGACCGGATCAAAATGCAGCTGTAATCTAACTTCCAGCAGTGGCGTATTCATAAAATAAATACGCGATAGACGCAACGACGCAATAGACGCGATAGACGCAAATGCGCCTGGAGGGACTCGAACCCCCGACCTACAGCTCCGGAGGCTGCCGCTCTATCCACTGAGCTACAGGCGCCTTGAAAAGGCGGAAGGATAAAGGATGAATCAGGAAACGAGCGCTCCTTCACCCCTCATCCTTCCGCCTTCATCCTTCCCAAAGGCGCGCCCGGAGGGACTCGAACCCCCGACCTACAGGTTCGAAGCCTGGCGCTCTATCCG
>CAZDDB010000233.1:0-6341 GCA_964504105.1 uncultured Acidobacteriota bacterium | reverse complement strand
TCCACAGCTTCCTGGGTGGAAAACTGAGCGGCCCACCCTCGTCCGCCCATTTGAAACGGAACAGTGAAGGAAAGGAAGTTCAAGTCGTTTCGGTTGAATTGCGTATCGGAATCCGTCACGGGCTGAGGAGGCTGAGCCGGATCCATTAGATCCAGTACAAAGAAATTGCGGTACTTATCTTCCAAATGAATGCGATCAAAGACAACCGAAGCCTCGGGGACAACCAGTTGGGCGAGTCCGGCCGGATTGAAAGATGCGGCTGTTGCGTCATCTGCCACTGCCGTAAATGCGCCTCCCATGCCGGCGGCCCGGGCGCCTGATCCCACCAGCGTGAACGTGCTTCGCAACTGTTCCGAAATAATCAGGCTGAATGGGACTTGCGCGCAAACCGGCAATGCATAAAGAATCAGTGCGAAGAAAAGGCCGCGCAGAATGGCGGGCTTTCCCATAAGTGCTCTCCTGTATTCGAAGCGTGTCAGCACCGTTCACTTTATACTCAAAAAGAACACAATTCCACCGCTACATCTTCTTACGCGTGGAGATAACCCCGGCTGCGGCGCTATTTATCCCGCGAACGTTTCTTGGCTTCTTTCAGCCGTTGCATGTATTCCGAATCGATCGTTTCGGTCACGTGCGGTTCTTTTTCTACGATCACGTTTTGCTGATCCCTTTCTTCAAGAACGAACTGTACTGCGGGTTCTGCCTTTTTGTGGATCGCTTTCTTGCGGTCCTTGAGTTTCAGAAGCGGGGAAGATGCAATCGCTTCCGGGGTTTGCTTTTGCGGAGCGAATCGGAAGGCAGCCGGATTTATCTTTCTTGCAGCCACGTCCAAAAGGAACAAGAATGCCGCCCAGAGAAGCAGCCGCGACTGCAAAGGGGCAACTTCTTCCGAGGTTCCTTCGGGGAAGCTGATCTCTTCCGGTGAATTTACAAGTCTGCCTGTCAGCCACCGGAGCAGCTCGCGTCCGCGATTTTCGTACTCAAATTCGCGTCCTGCTGTTCCGCTGAATTGCACCGTTGCCTCTTCCTGGATCGCATTTCCTTCCATGCGGAACAGTTTTCCAAACAAAAGGCCCGTGGCAGGCACGTTTGCAGTGTAGGTCCCCGGCGCCGATTGGGAAAAGTGAACTTCGTATGGGTGGCCTGCATCATCGATCAAGATTCCGCTGAACGTTGCGCGATCGAGAAACGCTCCCTGTTCATCCTGTGCTTCCACCGTGATTCCCGTGTTCTCCCCATTGCTTGAAAACAGCGTTCGAAACCGGGCAGGTTTTCGTTCCTGTGCTACGTAGCGTGCAATCTGGGCCCAGAAGCGCTGATACCCGGGCCAGGCGGGCCAGCGGCTTGCCCAATCACCCGCAGGTTCGGATGTGTAAGCGATCGAATATCCGAGTCCGTAGCGCCAGCAAGCAAGGACCGGGTCCTTGCGATGCGATTGCAGCGCAAGTGTTGCCCCGGGTTTGAGCGATGTTGCCACATACCCGTCCAAATCCGGGATCGTTTGCAATCCTGAAAGCAGCGGCTCTTGAGTTACAAGCTCTGGAGTGAATCTTTCTTCTGTAATGTAATACCGTTGCACGATGGACGATTCCTGCGTGAAAATCTCGGGAAGTGTAAACATGTCATCGGTGAAATAGAAACGCCCTTCTCCAATGATCGCAATCTGTCGCAAAAATTCGACATCTACATCTCCGGTTTTTCCGATCCCGATTGTAGTTGTTGTGATCCGGTGGTCACGAAGCGCAGCCTGCGCGAGGGCCAGGGATGATTCGCCGCTCGCTCCGTCTTTCTCTTCACAATCCGCCGTGTCTGCAAAAAGGATGACGTGTTTTACGGAAGCCTTCGTGTTTCTCAGCTCCTCATACGCTCGCTGCAGACCTGAATACACGTAGATCCCACCGCCTCCTGCGCGAATTGAGGTAATCGCATCGATCGCCTCCTTCCCATTGTTCAGCTTCTGCAGTGAAAATGCCCACTTCGGCACGGAATCTACGGCCAGCACTCCCAGTTGATCGGATTGTTTCAACATCGACGCAACACGGGCGCCTCCCTCATCGGCAAGATCGATTTTCTGCTTTCCCCGGTCCGCGTAACTCATGCTTCCCGATTTATCGATTACAATCACCATCGCCACATCGGCTAAATATTTCTTGTTCACAAGATCCATCCGAACGGGGAGTACGCTCTCCACCGGAGTCAGGTGATAACCACCCGGTCCGAAGCTTTGTTCGCCTCCGAGCATCGCAAACCCGCCGCCGAAATCGTGCACATATTGCCGGATCAGTGGCATCTGATCATGGATGTGCGCGGCAGGAATATTGCGGACAACAATCGCCTGGTATAAGACCATCTCCTCCAGTGTCAGTGGAAAGAACTGCGCGGGCTTTACTTCTACTTGAAACCCGCGGTTTTCCAGCGCCTGTTTGAGCCCCTCTTCTTCCCGGGGATTTGCATCCACGATCAAAATCCGGGACGCACCCTCCACCGATATCCAGCCTGCCATCGAATTGTTTTCCAACCTGTAGTCGTTTGCAGGTTGTAGCCGGACCTCATACCGGTACGTTCCCGGTTCAGGAATTTGTTGCGGAAGACGCGTCAGATTCTTGCTCCCCGCTGGTAGCTCGATTGCGGCTTCTTGCAGCAAAGAGCCATTGCGAAAGACCTGTAATAGCGCGGGCATCTTCCGGTTGCCGGATGTCAGGACTTCCAGCGAAAATGGCTCTTTGAGATGTACTTCCTCCGGGAAACGAACGGCTTCCAGCGAGGCCTCGGGATGACCGGTTGGCTCCAAAAACATTGATTGTGTGAGCACGCCCTTGTCCCGAAGGGCACGGAATTGATCTTCGGCGCTCCCCGCGTTTTCTTCACCATCGCTGATAACGATCAGATTCTTTTGATAGTTCTCTGCAAACAGCGCTTCTGCCAGTTTTGCTCCCCGTTCCAGGTTTGTCGCAGTACCTTTCACGGGGGATTCAATTCCAGTTAGCGGGAACGGCAAACGGGGAAATCGTTCCACCGCTGCATTGGATCCAAACACAATCACTCCAGTTTGATCTGGTGGATGGATGCGCTGGATTGTCTGATTGATCCACGTAATGGCGCGCTGTTTCTGATCCTCGCTGATACTATCCGATACATCCAGCAGGAAGAGGGTCTGATTCTGCCGGATGGCGTTGCGTGTTTGTAGTCCCGCCAGCGCTGCCAGGATCAATAGAAGGACAATACTCCGAATCACCAGCCAGAACCGCATTCGAGTCTTGCTTCCTTCCGCAAAACTCTCCCGCTGCATTCGCCACAGCAAATACAGAAAAACCGGCGCGGCAAGCAACCACCACGCATGCGTAAAATGCATAACAACAAATTATAACTGCAGTGCAGGGGATTCCGGAGATTATCCTCAATTCGCGGCAAACAGTAATTGGAAGAATCAAGGCGGAGAGACTGATTCCCCTGGCAAGACTTTCCAGCGTTGGCTTCATCGCGCCTCGCAACAAATTTCAAGAGTGATGGTGAAGAGCATGCATTCTGGGCTCGGAGGGATTCCACGAATTATTTCGATTGGCGTACGGCGAAGAAGATCAGGCTGCCGAATCTGAAGCCCACGTTGCGAACCATCTCGCTTCGTTTGCCGGAGTCGATGCCGGCACAATAGTAGAGTGACAAAAAGCCGACCGCGCATTTCAGAATTAAGAGGCTCTTGAGGCTCTTTGGTATGTTGGCAACAGCTAATGTTTACCCAACGTACCCAGCAACGGCGGTACGGGATACCAGAAAACATGCCGTAATAGTCCTGGGTGATCATTCAACGATTCATGGCTCATGACGTCGTGCACCTGATCCTGCGATGGAAAGAGAGCACCGAAATGCAGTGCACCAAGGTAATAATCCGGGGCAACTCCAATCCAGTCACTGCCTTGCACTCTTCGAACGTGCAGATCGGTGTCCAGCAGTTCAAACGGCACTTCTTCCTGATGGAGGGCAATGGCCATGCGAATTGTTTCTGAGGCCCTGGTAATTGCCGAACCTTCCAGAGAAAGACGATACTCTCCATCTTTGAAATGGAGGTAGAGCGAGATATGAGTCATGTTTCCGCCCCGGGCGATCTCCCACGGATGCCCACCCTTCGGATTCGAACGGAACCATTTCGCCAACGCCGCTTTGGAGTCAGGATCTATTTCGAGAAGTCCATCATGACGTCCATCCGCCATGGCCTTATATTTTCCCAGGGGATTCAATCCGGCGAGCTGATATCCGGCTCCTTCGTAACAGATTTCACAAAAACGTAAGAAATCGTTTACGGTAAGGTCCTTGATGGGTGAAGCGTTGTACAGTTTGAAAGCAATCTTGCAAAACTGTTTCCTTTCCCCCGTCGTCAATTCATTCTTGATCCGATGATTCGCTTTCAGCGCGAATTTCCAAAAATCTTTGCGTCTCAGGCGGCCAAACCTCTCGTAGCGCGGGAGGCTCGATTCCAGCTTGGAGTCATAACGGCGTGGATTTGACCAAGAAAGACAGCAACTTCGCTTTCACATCTTCCGCAAGCCACCGGGTAAATGTGCTCAGGTACTTCAATTGCTCTTTTGTTTCGTAACCACGAGGAAGCATAACAGTGCGTTTCTTCATGTCTGCGATCATCTGCGCTTCTGCCGGATAAAGTCGAAGGATCAGTAAATTGCCATCCACTGAAAAGTCGACCCTGTACCAGGTTACTTTATGAGGTGCTTCGACGGCAACGAGATCCTTAAGTTCTTCATTGCTCTCCTCCGGATACAAGGACTTGATCTCTTGCCAGGACTCCCTCTGAACCTGCAGCCAAATTCCAGGCCAGGTCGTTGTAATCCCGTTCGGCATTGGTTTGACCTTTTTTAGAAGCGCGAGAATCGATTCGAGCTGGACGATAATATTTCCGGCTCGTGTGTGAGCTTCTCTTCCGGAGATGAATAGGCCGGACCTGAGATCACCGAATGCATCTCTGAGTAACCCCATCAATTCCAGTTGTTTCATTGGTCGCAAAGAGCCTCGAAATACTTTGACAAATGCTTTTTCTTATTGTACATTAAACCTGTACAGGTTTCCAATAGGGAATCATCATGCCAACCGAAACAACTTATACCAACGCCAGGGCCAATTTCGCTTCGTTGTGCGATGACGTAGCTTCCACACATGACGTGGTAATCATCCGCCGGCGTGGGGCCGAGGATGTGGCGCTGATATCGGCAGGCGAACTCAAGGGCATTCAGGAAACGGCACACCTGTTACGTTCCCCGCGAAATGCCAAGCGTTTGATGGCGGCGCTGCTGCGCGCCAAAATGTGGAAGGGCAAATCTAGAACCGTCAGAGAACTCCGCAAAGAATTGAATTTTGAAGAAGGAAGTTAAAGGCAAACGCATCGCCGTTTTTCAGTCGGAGTTTATTGAAGATCTACGGTACTGGGCGAGCACGAATCGAAGAATTGCTTTGCGAGCATTCGATTTGATTGAAGCAATCCTGCGCAATCCCTTCCAAGGTATCGGCAAGCCGGAACCGTTAAAGTATGTTTTGTCGGGTGCATGGTCGCGCCGACTCACGGAGGAGCATCGGATCGTGTATCTCGTCCAGGCAGATCGCATTGACTTCCTTCAGGCGCGCTATCACTACTAGCCTCAAAAGTTCTTGCCACACTGTGTCCCGGAAGGGCCGTTGGCACGTGGAGCTGCTGAAAGGTTTCGATCTCCGCTATGATCTGGGCGAGATTTGCGGTGAGCTGAACGCCGATTGGGTGAAAACATCCACTGGTCTGGGAACCGGCGGAGCCACTTCACTTCGACGATGTACTTGACGGAAGGAACGCTCAAGTCAAATATGTACATGAGATGTACATAGAATGAAAGAGAAGACATTGTTGAAGCATAAGCATCTAAAACTGGATCAGTCCAAGATCGATGCTGCAAGGAAGTACTTTAGAGTGGACTCAGAGCAGGAGGCGATCGATAAAGCTCTTTCGCTGATTCTCATAGAACAGAAGATCGTAAAAGATCTGCGAAAAATCAAAAAGTTTCTGAGTGATGACGAAGCCCCATGGCCGTATCTGTAAGAGGAAAGCTCATCATCGATACCAATGTCTTTGTATCATACCTGCGGGCCGGACTACACGAAAAATGGATCGAAGGAAGGATAGAAGAAACCTCACGATTCCTGTCGTCGGTGGTGCTTTTTGAACTCAGCATGGGCGCTTCGGATCAGAAACGTCTAAGGGTCGTCAAGAAACTAGTTCAAAGCTTTCCAGCGGATCGGATCATATCTCCAACACACGGTATCTACCGGAAGGCCGCCGACATATTTCGGGAATTGTTTGGAAATAA
>CAZDDB010000232.1:2695-6371 GCA_964504105.1 uncultured Acidobacteriota bacterium | reverse complement strand
AAGCAACGCTTCAATCGCGTTTGATTGTGTTTGGTTTTGATTTGCGCAGACGCACGGTTGGATTCCTGCAGATCCTTGCCCGGGCAATTCTGGTTACATCATTTCTTTTTCTGTTGTATTTGTGGATCACTTTCGTACTAAACCGCTTTCCGTACACCAGACCATGGGGACTCGCGTCAAGGGAATTTTTGGTCAATACGTTGAAGGGCCTGTTTTCCAATTTCGTTGCGGCCGTTCCCGGCGTCATCACAGTGTTGATCATCCTGGGAATCGTTCGGCTGATTACAAAGATGATCCAGGATTTTTTCGGTGGCGTGGAAAAGGGAACAGTGCATGTACCGGGAGTTTACATGGAAACGGCCGATGCAACCCGGCGTCTGGTCAATACAATATTATGGTTGTTTGGTCTTGTTATAGCATATCCGTATATTCCCGGATCACAATCGGATGCGTTTAAGGGCGTTAGTGTTTTTGTTGGAATTCTTTTCACTTTAGGTTCCGCTGGTGTGGTCGGACACTTAATGAGCGGACTTGTTCTCGTTTATTCGCGCGCGCTCAAGAAAGGAGATTTCGTAAAAGTCGGGGAGGTTGAAGGAATTGTCGCGGAGGTTGGGCCGCTTTCTACAAAGATTGTGAATTTGAAAAAAGAAGAATTTACATTGCCGAACACGATTATGGTGAGCTCGGTGATCAAGAATTATTCACGACTGGCTCTTCCGAACGGCGTTGCCGCTTCCACGTCCGTAACGATCGGCTACGATGCGCCCTGGAGACTGGTGCACTCGATGTTGAAATCGGCGGCGGACAAAACTCCTGGCGTACGCAAGGAACCGGAGCCTTTCATTCTTCAAACCTCACTTTCCGATTTTTACGTCGAGTATCAACTTTTTGTGCATCTGGAAGATCCGCTAAAACGATTGTTCATCCTTTCCGTGTTGCATCAAAACATTCAAGATGCGTTTAACGAACAGGGTGTACAGATTATGAGTCCTCATTTTGAGGGTCAGCCGGACAAACCTGTCTTGGTGCCGAAAGCGCATTGGTTTTCAAAACCTGTTGGACCGGAAGAGCCTTGATTCTCTTAACGCAGTCTTTTTGATTCCATGCGTCAGGGCGTTTCTTTGCTGAAGCGACTCCGTTCGCTGAGCCTATCCGCGCAAATTGTAATTGCACTTTCGGCCGGTGCCCTTCTCGGTCTTTTCCTTGGGGAACGTGTTGCCCCCATCAGCGTGATTGCCGACGGTTACATCCTGCTTCTTCAAATGACGGTGCTGCCTTACATCACAGTCTCTCTGGTTGCAGGCCTGGGCAGCCTGACGCCGAATCAAGCGCGAATGATCTTTTCGAAAGTTGGACTGCTGTTGGTCTTGCTGTGGGCGATCAGCCTGGTTCTTGTATTCGTGATCCCGTTTGCATTCCCTTCGTGGGAAACTGCTTCCTTTTTCAGCACATCTCTCATTGAGCCGCGGCAAGCGTTTGACTTTCTGAATCTGTACATTCCAGCGAATCCTTTCAACGCCCTTGCGAATAACGTAGTACCTGCCGTTGTGCTATTCAGTGTCGTTTTGGGCGTCGCACTGGTTGGGATCGACAACAAGCAGCAGTTCCTTTCTTTTCTCGATACCATTGCGAAAGCTCTTGCGCAGGTGAGCCATTTCGTAGTTCGTCTCACACCGATCGGTCTCTTTGCCATCGGAGCGAATCTTGCCGGAACGTTGCGGCTTGAAGAGTTGGCGCGTGTACAGGTTTATCTGCTCGCATACAGCGCGATGTCTGTTTTGTTAACGCTCTGGATACTGCCCGGTCTGGTAAGCGCGTTAACTCCTGTGAGCTATCGGGAAATTCTAACAGTCACACGCGATGCGCTCATCACCGCATTCATGACAGGGAATTTGTTTGTGGTTCTGCCGATTCTGAGCGATGCCAGCAGAAATGTGCTTGACCGCCATGCATCGAAAAACAAGGACGTATCGAGTATGCCTGATGTGATCGTGCCGGCATCCTTTAACTTTCCACACAGCGGTAAAATACTATCCATCAGTTTCGTTCTTTTTGCCGCATGGTTCGCCGATGTCTCCTTGTCGACTGCCGATCACGTCAAACTTGCTTTCCTGGGATTGTTGAGTTTTTTCGGAAGTCTGAGCGCTGCGGTTCCTTATCTTCTGGACCTGTTTCGTATTCCGATAGATACGTTTCAACTGTTTTTGGCGACAGGTCTTGTGAATTCTCGATTTGGAAGTGCTGTTTCAGCGATGCATACGTTCGCATTAGCGGTTCTGGGATCGTGTGCCATGTCCGGGCTCCTGATTATCAATCCAAGAAAAATCGTTCGTTTTGCCGTAGTCACTCTTGTTTTAACGGTCGTACCCGTTGCGGGTCTGCGTTATTATTTCGGTCACGTAGTCGAGCATAAGTACACCAAAGCGGACGTAGTCATGGGGATGGATCTTACCCGAAAGCAAGTATCCGCTGTGGTGCTTCGAACAACTACGCTGCCTCCTGAAACGACAGGTTCATCGGCCTTGGGAAGAATTCAAGCGCGCGGCAAACTGCGGATTGGGTATTTGCCCGACAGTATTCCTTACGCTTATTTCAACTCGCGCGGCGCCCTGGTCGGGCTGGATATCGATATGGCGCATCAACTTGCAGGCGAAATGGGAGTTTCGTTGGAATTTGTTCCAATCGATCGAACAAAAGTGGGCGAACAAGTAAATGATGATCTCTGCGATATTCTGATGAGCGGTTATGTATTGACAACCGACAGAGCGAGAGAAATGCTTTTGTCTTCCACATACCTGGATGAACATCTTGCGTTTCTTACACTGGATTACCGTCGCGGTGAATTTCTAACACGCGATTCCATCCGTGCGCATTCGGGTGTGCGAATCGGAGTTCCCAATGTGCCTTACTATATTGCAAAACTTCGCGAATATGCCCCGGATGCCGAGTTCGTATTGCTGGAATCGCTTTCAAAACCATTCGAAAATTCATTGAATGGTTTGGATGCTGTCGCCATAACCGCGGAACGCGGCTCCTCCTGGTCTCTTCTGTATCCGCAATATTGCGTGATCGTTTCTCAGCCGGATGTATTAACAATTCCGATCACGTACGCTGTCGGTCGGAAGAACCAGGAATTGCTTTCGTTCTTAAATATCTGGCTCGAGCTGAAGAAAAAGGATGGAACCATCCAGCAACTTTACGACTACTGGATCCTTGGAAAGAACGCGCAGCCGCATGTCCCTCGATGGTGCATCGCGCGAGACATGCTGCACTGGATGCCTTAGATGAAGCGATACTCTTGTCTTTCTTTTGCCATCCTTCTTTTCCTGTTCACGTCTCCCTCCTCTTCGTGAGAACCTACGTCATTTGCGTTCGTGGCCGTTGGGGACACCGGGTGTGGCTGTGATGGGCAGCTGGAGATTGCTCGAAGGATGTTCGAGTGGTACGACGAAAAGCCATACCAGATCGTGCTGATGCTGGGATATACGCGAAGGACTATAAAAGAAGGGGAGGAAGCCATCGACTACGGCGCTATCGCGCGCAAAGGGCCGTGATCGCCTTCCAATTGTTATCATTTTCACACGTTTATGAACGAATCCATGGGTTGTCACACGCTTGAACCAATCATTTTGCTCATGCCGACGAGACTTGAGGCCATCGTGGTGGCCTGGAGGAA
>CAZDDB010000232.1:0-2685 GCA_964504105.1 uncultured Acidobacteriota bacterium | reverse complement strand
GGACGCTGAAGTGTTACGCGACTGAAGTTTGCCTATATCTGTGCCGATCCGGGTGTTCCGGTTTTTGGCAACAAAGGAAGCTCCGTGCACGTACAGGAATTTGTCCGCGCCGGATTTTTTTTGCTTCTTTGTTTTTGTTTATTTGATTTTTGATATTTGATTTTTGATATTCCGCAGGCCGAGCCTTCGGAAGATTTCGGTCAGGTCGGGGTGGTTGGTGCCCCAGAACTTTGATTTTTTTCCTCCGCCCATCCACTCACCGATGTCGGCGAGTCTGTTTACTTTTCCCGGATCGCCATAGAACTGCGCCTTTGTCACGGGATTGCCCGTCAGGATCAAGAGATCCCGCACTTCGCGCGGATTCTCCATCACCAGAAAATCCTGTGCGAAGCCCGCTTTTCCCGATTTCAGGCGAAGGATGGTGATTCCTGCTTCCACCGGGGCCGCCCGCAGAGCCTCGCGTACCGATTCGATTTCCTGTTGCGATATTCCCTGCGCTTCCAGATCGAAACGGCGAATTGCAAGAATTTCATCCTTGTTGTATCCGGCATCAAACAGGCCGAAAATGTAGTCCCGATCATTCATGGCGATGCCCGCTTCCCACCGTGTCAGCGAGTATCCCAAAAGAGCGGCAACCTGTTCGAGACTGGAAATGGCTTGTCTCCGGTCCAATCCAAGCGCCGGATAATAATGGTGATCCACAACATGGAGCTGATAACCGGCCTGCCGCAGGGTTTGTTCTAATTCAATAGAAGGCATTTCCACTACAACCACAGACGCTTTCATGTGGGTGAGATTCTCAGGCGGTTCCCGGTCGAGGGTGGCGCCCCAGGGCTGAGCGGAAATCCGCACGTCGATGCCCAACCGGCGGCAGATGTCCACAATTGTGTTGGATTCGCCGTCATTGACCGGGCAAAGGACCGTCGTTTCTACCGGGTTTAACATGTCTCCGATTATACCTATAATAGGGGCATCGAAAGTCCTTTGGAGTACAAAATGCCTGAAGATCACACACTTGCGATGTTTGTAGACTTCGAGAATCTTGCTCTCGGGTTCCGGGATCGTGCGAAGTCGCGGTTCGAAATCGAAAAAGTGCTGGAACGCCTGGTGGAAAAGGGAAAGGTGATCGTCAAAAAAGCCTACGCGGACTGGAGCCAGTATAAGGATTACAAAAGTGATCTTCATGAATCCGGAATTGAGCTGATTGAAATTCCCAGGCGAGGTCAGGTTGGTAAAAATTCAGCGGATATCCGCCTTTGTGTGGATGCCATGGATCTCTGTTATTCGAAACACCACATTGACACCTTTGTGATTCTTTCGGGAGACAGCGATTTTTCTCCGCTGGTTTCAAAGCTGAAAGAGAACGGGAAACATGTGATCGGTCTGGCAACCAAGAATTCCACTTCCGATCTGCTTGTCGCAAGCTGCGATGAGTTCATCTATTATGAAGATCTCGAACGGCCGATCGGTCAGCCTCCCACCATCAAGAAAGACTTACCCAAACGGACGAAAGAAGCCTTTCAATTGATGATGAATGCAATCGTCGGGCTGGTTCGTGAAAACAAGGAAGTGCTCCATTCCTCCATGATCAAGGACTCCATCAAACGGAAACTTCCGTCGTTTAACGAGTCATACTACGGTTATCGCGGGTTTACGGATTTGCTGGAGGACGCAGAAAAGCAGGGGATCATCCGGTTGAAAACAGATCCGCGTTCCGGCACCTATGTGGTAATCGGATTCGGCAAAGAAGGTTGATCTTGCCCCCACGCTATTGGGGTTCGGGTGATGCTTCTTCTCCGGACAACGTGTGAGCAGACAGCAGTTTTCGGATACGGTAAGCCAGAAACTCAGGAACCGCTTCCTTGCTGATAAAGCCGCTGGCTCCAATCTCGTGAATCATCTCCACTTCCGCCGGCTTATAAACACCACTGGTGACCAGTACCGGAATGTTTCGGAAATGCTTATATCCGGCATTTGTTTTCAGTGCTTTCAAGACTTCAAACCCGCTCAGATTCGGCATGAACAGATCCAGCAAGATCACGTCCGGACGTGTTTCCGTGATCTTCTTCAGAGCTTCTGCCCCGTCATGGGCAGAAATCACAATGAACCCCTCCTTTTTCATGAGATCCTCCACCAGAGTTACAAAGCCCTGCGTATCATCTGCAACAAGGATTCGAGAAGGACGCAGCACCTTGTCTGTCCGGTCTGATGTCGAGGAAGAAGGGATAACATCCCCCACCAGATCAATCATCACAATCTTTTCGCATTCACGGCAGAGATATCGAACCAGCTTGTCTTTGAGATTGAACTCCGAAGTGGAAACGCGAATCTTCGCCGCGCAGGATGGACATTTTACGAGCATATCTCCCTTCCCTAGTATCAAGAACTATACCATGGGAGAGGTTTCCCATGAAGGATCGTCGCCGGACCGCTTGTTGGACCCTTCTTTTGCGATGCGGATTCGGGAGCCGGATGTTGCGGATTGTTTCAAAAAGCCCCATTTTGGGAAGAGGCGTGGACAGTGTGGACAGTGTGGACAGTGTGGACAGTCGAAAGATTGACGTTTATCTGCTGTTATGCGATTATCCAAATCTCTCAAAGTTTGTTCAGCGCGAGCCGTTAGCTCAGTTGGTAGAGCATCTGCCTTTTAAGCAGAGGGTCGCTGGTTCGAGTCCAGCACGGCTC
>CAZDDB010000231.1:0-6374 GCA_964504105.1 uncultured Acidobacteriota bacterium | reverse complement strand
GCGACTTTGGAAGCAATGTGCGAGTCGTAATGTCGCCGTCGCCGATGTCTTCAGCAAGTGCTCGATCCAGAATGGAGCTAATTTCCTCAGAATCCCAGTCCATCAGAGGTGATCTCCAAGCTTACCCTCCGAGAGAGTGAAGGTGTTCGAGTGTCTTTTGTTTTCGCAGGGCAAGGTCCTGTTGCCTGGTGCGCTGCTCAGTTACAACTTCCGCGGGAGCGTTGCGGACAAAATTCTCATTTGCGAGCTTCTTCTCCGATTGCGTCAGCTCCGTTTCAATTTTCTTGAGATCTTTATGTAAACGCTCTTTCTCTGCATGGAGGTCCAACGCGCCTGCCAGATCGATCGCGACTTCACATCCGGCAACCATGCCCCGGGCCAGCCTCAATTCGGGAGGAAACTCCGTTACAAACTCAAGACTCTCCCCCCGTATGAACAAGAGAATCTGTCCCAGTTGTTCTTCCATCAGCGGCCTGCGTTCCCCTGCCTTTACAAGGACGCGGACTTTTCGCGCGGGTTCAATGTTCATTTCGGTACGGACTTGCCTGACCTTGCCAATCAAGTCCATCAAAAATCCGAAGTCCGCTTCAGCAGTTTCCGAAATCAATTGATCGTTGCGCACCGGATACGAAGCTGTCATGATCATGCGTCCGGTTCGCGCGCGATCCGGAATTTGCTGCCACAAATGTTCCGTCACGAACGGCAAGAACGGGTGCAGCAAGCGCAGGATCTCGCTGACGCGTTGCAGCAACAAGCCTTTCTTTGCGGAAGCGTGTGGCTGATCTTCGTTCAGGTGGGGCTTGATCCATTCGACGTACCAGTCGCAGAACTCGCGCCACAAAAACTGATAGGCGGCATTGCTCGCCAGATCGAATCTGTATTCCGCCAGCGCAGCATTGATCTCACCGGCCGCGCGATTCAGACGCGAAGCGATCCAGCGGTCTCCCAGGTCCCATTCCGCTTCGGGAAGTGGCGTAAGATCTTCGGTATCTCCCACTTTCAGAAGCGAAAACCGAACCGAATTCCAGATCTTATTGATAAACGCCTTGTAACCCTGGATTCGTTTTGGAGCCAGCGGAATATCGGGAGTGGGGCTCGACAGCGCAGCGAGAGTAAAACGCATCGCATCTGCGCCGTACTCTGCGATCAAATCCATCGGATCGATGGTATTTCCTCGCGACTTGCTCATCTTCTGTCCATGTTCATCGCGCACAAGACCATGAATGTATGCATGACGGAACGGGATATCTCCCATGAATTTCAATCCGAACATGATCATGCGCGCGACCCAGAAAAAGATGATATCGAACCCTGTAACCAGCAGGTCGGTGGGATAGTAGTATTTCAATTCAGGCGTCTGCTCCGGCCATCCGAATACCGAAAACGGCCAGAGAGCCGCAGAAAACCAGGTATCCAGAACGTCCGTTTCTTGAAGCAAATCCGTAGATCCGCATTGCGCGCACTTCTCCGGAGGCTCCACGTCAACAAGAACCGCGTTGCAGGCGCCGCAATGCCAGGCGGGAATGCGGTGTCCCCACCACAGCTGCCGGCTGATGCACCAGTCATGAATATTGCGCATCCACTCGAAATAGGTTCTGGACCAGTTTTCCGGAAAAAAGCGCAGGGTCCCTTGTTCGACCACACGGATCGCGGGCGCAGCAAGAGACTCCATCCGCAGGAACCATTGCTTGGAAAGAAGCGGCTCCACAACAGTTTTGCAGCGATCGCAATGTCCCACTGCGTAAACATGTTTTTCCTGCCGGACCAGAAGCCCTTCCGCCATGAGATCTTCCACGACACGCTTTCGCGCTTCAAATCGATCCAGACCTGTGTATGGTCCGGCCTTCGCGGTCATGTTCCCATCACCATCAATCACCAGAACGGAAGGAAGCCCGTTTCGCTGACCGGCCAGAAAATCATTTGGATCGTGAGCAGGTGTCAGCTTCACAGCACCGGTCCCAAATTCACGATCCACAAAAGCATCCGCGATGACCGGGATCTCCCGTTTCAACAAAGGCAGCACCGCAATTTTCCCCACGAGGTCTTTGTAGCGCGGATCTTCCGGATGAACGGCCACTGCGGTATCTCCCAGCATCGTTTCGGGACGCGTCGTGGCGACCGTGATGAACTGATCCGTTCCTCTCAAGGGATACCGGATGGTATAGAGATAACCTTCCTTTTGTTCGTGGCGCACTTCCAGATCTGAAATAGCAGTCTTGCAGCGCGGACACCAGTTGACAATGTATTCACCCTTATAAATAAGTCCGTCTCTGTAAAGCCGGACAAATGCTGTGCGCACAGCATGGGACAGTCCTTCATCCATGGTGAACCGTTCACGGGACCAATCACAGGAGCTGCCAAGCTTGTAGATGCGGTGCACGATCTGGCTATGACTGTATTCCTTCCATTCCCAGACGCGCTTCTCGAATGCGTCACGCCCCATTTGCTGTCGCGTTTTCCCTTCTTTTGCCAGCTCGCGTTCCACGACTATCTGAGTCCCAATGCCTGCATGATCCGTTCCGGGAACCCACAGCGCATTCTTGCCCAGCATTCGCTGCCAGCGCGTGATCAAATCCTGCAGCGACAAATCAAGCGCATGCCCCACGTGAAGCGCACCGGTCACGTTCGGCGGCGGAATGACAATCGAAAACTTTTCTCTTTCAGGATCGGGTTCGCTCCTGAAGGTATTTCCATCCAACCAGAAACGGTAGATGGAATCTTCAATGAGCCTGGGATCGTATGTCTTTTCCATCATTGAATAGAATACCTTTGTGTCTTCGCGCCTTCGCGGTGAATTTTCCCGGCAAACAGGTGGGAGTTTCTTGCCTACTCTTCCCCGGAGTGAAGTTTTTCCAGTTCGCGCCGGATCATCCGTTCCGCCAGATCCGGGACGACCTGCCACACAATTTCAGAAATAACTCGCTCCGATAATTTTGCGGCAACACGTTCTGCAATGCGGTCTACCAGCTCGTCCGTAATTTCAACGGAGGAAGGAACAGTAACAGGAGCAACATGAGCGGGAATCAGGGGAGCAGCTTCCTGCGGGGCTTCCATCTCGCTTTCGGGGAAATCGGCAACAAGTTCTGCTTCCTCTTCAACGCTCGGAACCATACCCACAGGCTGCGGTTCGTTTTCAAACAGATCTTCGACCGCTTGCTGCTCTGCGCCAACTGTCACACCCGGCCAGGTATCTTCATAGTCAACGACGGGCGCATCCTCCAACACTTCTTCCGGTTGCTCCACAACCGCGTCCCCCTCCGTCGGCTCCACTTCCGCTTGTTCCTCTTCCGCTTGTTCCTCTTCCGCTTGTTTCACTTCTTCCGCAAGCGCGGGCTGTGCTTCGATTTCTATAGCGGCAACAGGCTCCGGCTCAGAAACGGGCGGCGCCGGAAGTTCCGGCATTCCAAACGGAGATTCTTCTTCTGACGCGGAGACGGAAGACCATTCGGCCGGCGCAGCAGGGCGATCAAAAACTTCACCAAACGGCTCTTCGCCCGGCATCGAAATTACGGGAGGAATTTCGTCTTGTTTCCTATTTTCCGGCATCGTGAATTCTACCTCCTGATGTCCCTGGAATGCATCGCCTGAATCCAGTTCCGAATATTCAACCTTATCCAGCTCCTCCACTTCCTCCTCCGCTGGTTCCTCATCCCCGGGGAATGCCTGGTACGGTTCAAAAACGGGTTCGTATTCCGGAGAGACAGCTTGCACGTCGACAGGCGGTTTCGTTTCCTGTTCAACGGGAACATCACCCGGTGGATTCTCCGCAAATATGTTCTGTGAAAATAAAGGTGGACGGGGAATCATCATCGTCCGTTCCCCATCATCCGGCGGCGGTTCTGTCTCCTGCTCAGGTATCGATGACGAGAAAAAATCTTCGGAAAGAGCAGGAGCTTGCTCAAACACTGCAACAGTTGGACCGGTAATCTCATCAGAGGGAGCAAAGACAACTTTTGTAGGTCCGGTAATATCCTGCGGCTCTCCTCGCGTAAGGATGACGTAACGCACTTTGGAAATTAACAACTGAGGATCAAACGGCTTGGATAAGAAATCGTTTGCTCCAGATTCCCGAACGTTCTTTTCTACCTGCTTCGCCCGGTCCTCATCCATCGTCTCGTAGATTCCGGCCAGCAGAATGATTGGCGTTTTGGAAAAAGCGGTCAACGCCGGGTCGGTTCGCAAAGCGCGGCAAACTTCGTACCCGGTCTTTCCGGGAAGACTGATGTCGGCAAGAATAAGATCCGGTTGGAGCTGGGGAATCGCATCGAGAGCGGCCTGACCGTCGCTGAAAGACTTGATTACATAATCCTCGTCGGCAAACGTTAATTCCACGATCTTCTGAATCGTAATGCTCTTGTCAGCTAATAGGATCGTGTGCCCCATTCGACAGGACCTCCTTGATAAACGTGTTACGTACCCGTTATTGCGTTATTGTACGGTATAATCCACGGTTCCTCAAGTAGATCGTTTCATAGGGCCAAGCTATGAAGTGGCGGACCACCGGGTCATTTTCTTTTGGGGGGACGAACCTCTGTGCCCGCAAATATTATGACCATCGAACCGGTTCCTGTCATCGAGCAGCAGGATGAGCGGCTTGTGTTCCTGCATCTCCTCCGGTCCGCATCCAGCAGTTCGGAGTCCACGCGTAATTCTAATGAGCGGCGGGCGCTTGCCGTTCCAGAAGAATCATCAATTCGCCCCGACCCAGGATGCCCACACAGTGATACTCCTCGGCCATGGCCTGTTCCATTTCTTTAAACATTGTCGATTCCCTTGAAGTGGCCAACAGCCTATATTGGTAGATCTGCTCCGTCTTCGGCGAACGCTCCATCACGAGCACGATTTCCCATGAGTCCAGAAACATCATTTTCTTGGCCATCACGGCCGACGGTAAAATCCGGTAGCCCTGGGTGGCCACCTCGTTCATCTCCTTCTCCATGGTGCTCGTCTTGGATGTAGCCAGCAGCTTATAGCTGAACACCTCCGGAGGTTGGGCAACCCTCTCCAGCAGAACCGCCATCGCGTCCCCTCCGGGCGCGCCGGAGATAATACGAAATCCCATTCCGGCCGCGTGTTCCAACTCTTCTTGCATAGTGGA
Organism: uncultured Acidobacteriota bacterium; assembly: GCA_964504105.1. Classification (GTDB taxonomy): domain Bacteria; phylum Acidobacteriota; class HRBIN11; order JAKEFK01; family JAKEFK01; genus CAZDDB01. The sequence continues at coordinate 1,276 of CAZDDB010000231.1, read as the reverse complement.
AGTCTTGTTCGTTTTGAGGAAATAGAACCGTTGCTTTGGGTCGAGTTGCAACTGCTCTGCCGACAGTGCGGAAACAAACATCACGGACAACATGATACAAAGAACAAAAATGCCCTTTCTCATCATGACACCTCCGTTGAAGATTTCTTTGACAAGATGTGCTTTTCCTTTCTTTGTTCGTATTCTACAGTATGACTATCCAGTAAGACAAGGATTCAGGGTTCCGTGGGTTGCGTGGGTCCTGCTGGTCCTGTTGCACCTGAGGCCGGGGTGATTCGACGGCGCATTTCTTGAAACTGCTTGCCGTTTGTGCTCTGTGCCGCCAATATTATGACCATCGAATACAAGGAAGTAAACATTGCGGGAGCAGTCTGGCGTTACCGTGTTACCGGAGATGATCGGGATGGGGTTCTGGTTCTTCCTGGCTCTCTCGGTGGAGGCGAAGCCATCACCGGCTCCGTGGCCCGAACAGCATCAAGCAGGAAAATCATTGTGCCGGAATACTCCGCCGTTGCCACAGTCTCAGAATGTATCGTAGGGATTGATGAAATCCTGCGCAAAGAACGAATCGAGAAGACAGCAATTTATGGCGGCTCGTTTGGGGGCCTGCTTGCCCAGTGCTGGGTGCGCAGACATCCGGACCTCGCGACGCATCTGATTCTTTCAGGAAGCGGCTTCCCGGAACCGCAACGGGCCAGGGGAAATCGCCGGCTCTTACGGTTCTTGCCGTTTCTCCCGATGAGTGTGATGCGCGCGTTGTTGCGTCTTGCCGTCTGGAATCTGTTGCGAAAAATTACCCTGGACAAGAAGATGTGGGAGTCTGAATTCGAAGCTCTCATCGCAAAACTCACGCGGGCGGATCTGGTCAGCCGCTATGAGATCGCGATCGATTTTGACGAAAACTATCGATTCACACCTTCTGATCTTGCCGGCTGGACTGGAAAAATTCTGATCCTGGAAGGCAGCGCGGACCGCATCGCCAACGAGCGAGTCCGAGCAGGACTCCGTTCTTTGTATCCACAATCAGCGATTCATACTTTCCAGGATGCCGGACACGCCTTGCTCCTGACACACACGCAGGAATGGAGCCAGGTTGTCTCCGCGTTCTTGAATGCGTAACCGTTTGGTTACATAAAGGATTTAGCGTTTATCAGAAGATAGTGAAGATAGAGCACAGGGTTCGAGTATGCTCGGATAGTTCTTACGGGCAGATGTGAGCCCGGAGCCTGGATGCAACAAGAGAAATGTTGGCTCGAATTCGAAGTGTAGCTATTTG
>CAZDDB010000230.1:0-6452 GCA_964504105.1 uncultured Acidobacteriota bacterium | reverse complement strand
ATCTTGATTTGCTTACAAAGTATGCTGCCTTTGTTACCAAGACTAAGAACAGTCGCTTGACCGTAGCCGATCTTTGCCAGCTAGCTATTACGGATTACGTTTCTAAACATAGTGCGGATCTGAACTCAAAAATGGGAGACTTTGACTATACTCCTAGATCTAGAGCCAAAAAGAAAGAATTACTATCGGAGACTGCCAAGAAGATAAAGTAATTCTTTGGGATCTCTATTAGCATACAATGAATATTAGAAGGTAGGTGCGACAGTATACGTAGTATGAATGTAACTATGTGTATGTGTAGCTATACTGATTGATATTAAGTATGTTTTTAAAAACTGATCTTATCGGTATCGACGCTGCAGGTTGAATTTCTTCAGTCTGAATTCCGGTTCATGATCGTCCATGAATCGACCTCGTTGCAATTGGTTACACACCGGATATAATCAAGTTCTTTCTCCCGGAAAAACCCCAACGATCACGTTTCTATGAATAGTTCGTTGGATTGATTCGGGTATCGGATCTCTATTACTTTTCTTGTTTCCAACTATTCGAGAGGAATTATCGTGCTTGGACGGATCTCAATTCAGTTTTTGGATGTGCTTTTGTAGATAGTGTCCCGTGACAGATTTCTTTGTGCGTGTGATGACCTCAGGAGTGCCTTTGGCGATGATTCTCCCTCCTTGCGACCCGCCCTCGGGCCCAAGATCGATCACATAGTCCGCGGATTTGATGATCTCGGGGTTATGCTCAATCACGATCACTGTGTTTCCGGCGTCAACCAGACTGATAAGGATAAGGAGAAGATGCTTCACGTCTTCGAAGTGAAGTCCGGTGGTTGGCTCATCAAGAATGTAGAGCGTTTTCCCTGTGCTTCTCTTCGATAGCTCCTTGGAGAGTTTGATTCTCTGGGCTTCTCCGCCGGAAAGGGTAGTAGCCGCCTGACCGAGTTGGATGTATCCGAGTCCCACTCGCTCGAGTACATCAAGTTTCGGCTTGATCTGAGGATGGAAATCGAAGAATTGCGCGGCTTCGGTAATCGTCATCTTAAGCACATCGGCAATATTCTTTCCTTCATAGAGAACTTCCAGAGTCTGCTGATTGTAACGTTGTCCTCCGCAAATGTCGCAGTGAACGTAGACATCCGGCATAAAGTGCATGAAAATGCGTGTCTGACCGTAGCCACGGCATTCGGCGCAACGTCCATTCGCGACGTTAAAAGAGAAGCGGCCAGGTGTGTAGCCCCGGATCCTCGACTCCGGCAATTGCGCGAAAAAATCACGCACGGGCCCGAATAGCCCAACGTAGGTCGCTGGATTCGATCTGGGAGTTCTACCGATCGGGGTCTGATCGATGTTGATGATCTTGTCGATTTTTTCGAGTCCTTCTAATCTCAAATGTTTGCCGGGCGTCTCTTTGGAGTCATACAGTTTTCTTGAGACCGCCCTGTGAAGTATGTCGATCACCAGAGTTGATTTTCCGGATCCGGAAACCCCGGTTACAACGGTAAACAGTCCCAATGGAAAACCGACATCGATATTCTTTAGATTGTGTTCGGAAGCTCCCCTGACGGTGAGATATCCGCGTTGTGGAGACTTCCGTTTGGAAGGAATAGGGATTCTCTTTGCCCCGGATAGATATGCTGCCGTAAGCGATTCCGGGCTTTTCATCACTGTCTTGAGAGGGCCTGCCGCGACCACATAGCCTCCCCCCTTTCCGGCGCCCGGGCCAAGATCCACCATGAAATCTGCAGCCCGGATGGTTTGCTCATCGTGTTCAACCACCACCACCGTATTCCCTACATCGCGCATGGCCAGAAGCGCATCGATCAATTTTTGTCCGTCTCGCGGATGCAACCCGATCGTGGGCTCGTCCAGCACATACAGGATCCCCCGCAGTTTGGCTCCGATCTGACCGGCCAAACGAACCCGCTGCGCTTCACCGCTGGAGAGCGTCCCAATTCTACGGTCCAGACTTACATAATCAAGTCCTACTTTTTCCAGAAAACCCAGCTTTTCACGGATCTCTTTCAGCACCGGACCGGCAATCAGAGATTCTTGCTCGCTAAAGCACCAGGATTCGAAGAGTCTTTCGGCTTCGGATGCCGGGAGCGAGGTTATTTCTGAGATATTTCGGCCCTGAATCAGAACGGAATTTGCTTCCTTCCTGAGCCTGGTTCCATGACAGGCCGGACACACTTTCGCTTCATCTTCCGGCAAATTGTCTTCAGCAACCTGCCACTGCGCCAGGGCGCTTTTGTGAGGCGAATTGTACAGTTCTGCCGAAGCCGCGGAGGAACTCAGCAGAACCCCTTCCGCCATCCGCTCCACTTCTCTGTAGTACAGACTGGCCGCGCTGATTTCGCCGATTCCGTCGCATTCAGGACACGCGCCGAGCGGTGAATTGAAAGAAAAGAATCTGGGTTCCAGTTCCGGAAAATTGAAACCGCATTTGGGACAGGCGCGATTGATTGAAAAAAGCCGCTCGTCTTTTTCCGTAAGACGGATCAAATCCCCTTTGCCCCACTTGAGGGCCAGCTCAATCGACGGACGGATCCGTGCCGCATCCATCGCCTGGTCCAGCGGAAAGCGGTCGATCGCCAGCTCGATCGTGTGAAGCTTGTGGCGCTCCAGTTTGACCGGCGTCTCCAGCGAAACAATCGTTCCATCAATCCGCGCGCGGGGAAATCCTTTCTTCTGAAACTCCTCCAGTTCTTTGCGGTATTCTCCTTTCCGGTCCCGAACGACTGGAGCCAGAAGCGTGATGGCCGTGCCCGCCTTCTCCGATAGGATTTGAGTTACGATCTGGTCCACCGTTTGAGATTGGATGGCAATCTTGCATCGGGGACAGTGCGGGACTCCCAATCGCGAATACAACAAACGCAGATAATCCTGGATTTCAGTGACCGTTGCTACGGTAGAGCGCGGATTTCGCGTGATCGTCTTCTGTTCAATGGAGATGGATGGAGATAACCCTTCGATCGAGTCCACATCGGGTTTCTCCATTTGTTGCAGGAATTGTCTTGCGTATGCGGAAAGCGACTCCACATAACGGCGCTGCCCCTCGCCGAAAATGGTATCGAAAGCGAGCGAAGACTTGCCGCTGCCACTCAGACCGGTAATCACGATGAACTGGTTTCGCGGAAGCTCCAGATCAATGTTCTTTAGGTTGTGCTGTCTGGCGCCGCGAATGAGAATACTTTTGTACATTATTTCTTGATCAGGTAGAGGATGCCGCCGATCAGACCGTAGAAAAATGTAAGAATATAGTCCCACACTGAAAACGCAACCGCCTGCGCTTCGGTTACTCCGATCCCGCCCAGCAAATAGATGTATGTGAATTCCCGAACACCAATTCCGTTCGGAGTCAGCGGCAGCAACTGGATACAAATCAAGATTGGCATCAGGATCGAAGATTCCAGAAGATTCATTGGCATCGAGAGTCCGCGCGCAATGAAGTAGTAATACAGAATCACGTTGAATTGCAGCAACAGTCCCAGGACAAACGCATACGCAACGATCCCCTTGGAGCGTGAGAAATGCCAGAATGATTCGAAGATTTCCAGAAGCCTGTCCGACAGCTTTTTCGGCAGTCTTGATGACAACCGCTTCAGCCACTCTCCGAAGCGGCTGCTCCCGTAAAAAACCAGAATCGCGAGAAATCCGCCAAGGGTCAGAGAAATGAGCGCAACGGCCAGAGGTTTGATCTCGCTAAAACGTGGATAAAAGGCAACGGCCGTAACGCCGATCAGAAGGAGGCCATAGATACCTGTAAGCCGCTCCACGATGATGACCGCGATCGGCCGCAGAATGGAACCGGTGTACTTCTTTGAATCGACCATGCGGTAGAGATCGCCTCCCACACGGGTGGGAAGAAAATTATTAAAGAAGCCGCCGATCAGATAAGACCGCAGCAGATCCACCAGCCGCGCCTCGACTCCCTGCGCGGAAAGAAGCAATTGCCAGCGATATGCGCTGATCAGCAATCCGATGACATGGAGTCCGCCGGCAAGGAAAATCCAGCTCAGATTGCTGTGCTTGAATTCGGCGCCAACGCTGCCAAGCCGGACCTTGAACGCAAAGAGCAAAGCAACCAGGATTAAACCAGCGGCCAGCTTGAGCCAGTAGGATTGGATCTTCATTTTTTGCGGCAGGCAAATAACGTTACCGGCGATCCGGCAAGCCGCGTCAACCTGAGGGCAGAAAAGAAACGTTCCGTGATTTTCATGAAGCCGGCGCTGCCGATGAAGCGGTAGAAGGCGAGTGGAAGAAAGAAGCCCGAATCGATCGAGACGATTTCAAATCCATTCTTTTCCAGTTCCTCGCCAACTTCGCGCATCCGGAACGTCCTGTATTCCTGAACATTGGTTGAAAACAGTTTCTTGATTTTGTGCCAGACCGGCGCAAAGATAAGAAATCCGTGACGCGGCGGAAAGTCGAAGATAACCCGGTCTTTGGAAACGCGGCACAATTCGGAGAGTGCTTTCCGCCAGTTGATCACATGAAGAAGCATCCGGAAACTGAATGCGCAATCAAAACTCCGGTCCGGAAACTCCAGTTGGTGGGCATCCACGACCAGGGTTCGCAGTTTCGGGCTATCTGTTTTTTCGCGCAAGACATCGAGCATCTGTTGCGAAGCATCGCAGGCCGTCACTTGTGCGCCCCGCTCCAGCAGGGGGATAGAGAAGCGCCCTGTGCCGGCGCCGACATCGATTACCTTCCAGTGCTTTACGTCCGGAAACACTGCAAACACTGCGTTTTCCTGCGTCGTTTTGATCAGGTTTCCTACCGAACCGCCAAAGCGGTCGGCATCAAACTCACGCGCGGTCTTCGGATCGGAGTAAACGCGATAACTGTAATGCTCGCCCGTTTTAGCCATGATGTAACGCAAATTTCAAACTAGAAGCATCAAATTCCAAATAATTTCGAATGCCCAAATTCAAAATGCTTCAAACACCGATTCGAAGACTTTGATTTGAAATTTGGATTTGTTTGGAGTTTGTTACTTGTAATTTGGTGCTTCTTCTCGCGCGTTGCCGTTCACGTATTGTCCCGGCTTTCGCAAGCTGCCGACATACGCGTATAGACGGCGTGTCTTGGCCACATATTCGTCATAGCTGTATTTCTCTTCGGCTACCTGACGCGCGCGCTCTACCATCGCCGGTACGTCCGGATTCTCCAATGCTTCCAGAATCCCTTCTCCAAACGATGTTGAATCGGGCCCGGTCAGAATTGCGATGTCCGGATTCAATACCTGCGTATGGGTCACCAGACTGGTTGCAACAATCGGTTTGCCGCTCCGCAAATACGAATAGATCTTTAACGGTGTATTGGTACCCGATTTCCTGGGTGACACCAGAACATCGGCAATTTCAAAGTACCGGGAAACTTCTCCGGCCGGAATTTTTTCCATCAATTCCACGCTCTCACTGACGCCCAGATCCTCACTCATCCTCCGGTAATGCCGTAGCGTGTCTTTGTCTCCCCCGATCAGCAGGAACAGTACATTCGGTTTTTTCCTTACGACAACCGGAACACTTTCCAGCAGCAGATCCAACCCCTGATAGGCCTCGAAGGTGCCCGCGTATAAGACCACCTCTCTTCCCTCAAAGCGCTTTTGCGGTGGCGCCGAATCGGCGGACCCTGATAACAAGGCATCGGCCTGCGGAGTATTTTCGATCACGAACACCCTGCGCTTGATTCCGGCTTTTACCACGTGCTCTCCGAGGTATGGACAGATCGCGATAATTGCATCCGATGATTTCAGCGCCAGGTTTTCGAAAAACTCAAGGGTCTTGTGAATCACGCGGGAACGGGTCACTCCAAAGTTCACAAATTGCTGCGGAAGCGACGAGTGCATGTCGTATACATGAGGTATTCTCCAGAGACGGCTCAAAACCGCGCCCCAGAAACACGCTTCTTCATGCGTGTGGATGCAATCGTACCGGTTTTTCATGAGCAGCTTCATCACGGTAAAAAAGAGAAAGAAGTCGAGAAAAATCTTGCCCCAGGACGGACCGACGGCCACTTTCTTGAAAAACGGAATCGGAAGCGAGCGATAGATCCTCAGCCCCGGCATCTCCACATCCTTGCCTAGCGGATATGTGGCGAGATCGATCTCATGGCCGAGCTCTGTCAACGCTTTGATCCGGAAATACTCGCTAAAAGGCGTACCTCTCGGCTCGAAAAACGGTTCGGGAGCGATCATTAAGATTTTCATGAGAATGGGATCCAGTAGCGAATTGAATCCGGTAATTATAGCAGAAAACTGAGTTTACCGCAGCGAAGAAACGATGTCGTCATAGTCAGCGGGGGTATTGAGGTTTCGAAAGGAGCGGCCTTCCGGATCGAGATCGAACAGATACAGAAAGTGAGTGTTCTCCAAAGCATCCGTAATGCGATATCGTCCGGCCTGGATGCTTGACTGAAAGGAGGTGAGCAAGGATTGCGAATACA
>CAZDDB010000229.1:0-6467 GCA_964504105.1 uncultured Acidobacteriota bacterium | reverse complement strand
CGATAAATAATGACGGCGCCGTTGCTGTATTTTCGTTCCAGGAATGGTGCGATGTCCGGGTCGAATTTGCCTCGGGCCAGTGACGCCTCTTCAGCGCTCCAGAAGAGCCACCTGGCGCCTGTCTGCATTATCAATATTTCCGCCTGCCTGTCTTTCGCAGACGTTCGAAAGATTTGAAGCACCTGGCTATATTTTGTTTTGAATTGAGCGGTGATGATACTATGACCGACTACCACCTGTCGCGATGCATAGGCCGGAATGAAATTTCCCATGGGAAACGAGCTGAGCACCGTTTCGTCCGGCGACGCAAGCTTTGACAACGCTCGCATACCCTCCAGTACACCGTCAGGCATATACTGAGGAGGACTTGTTCTTGCAAGCGCTTTCAGATCAGAACGAAGCCCCAGGAAACTGGAAGGAACAAGCACAGACAGGATTGCACATGCAACCGCTGCCTGAATCCCACGGGATCTGAGCAGCTGGAGCAGTTTGGCCAGACCTGCAGCGGCGAACAACGAGAGACACATGACCAATCCTTCCAGAAAGCGTTCCTGGTTGGGGAAAGGGGCATGCGAGAGAACCAGCGAGCCGATCGCATAGAAAATTAGAAGCGGCGCCAGGCGAGGAGATGTGCGAAGCAGTTTTGAAAATCCAAACAGAGCAAGAGGAAACAGAAGACCCCAGGATATCAGCAGCCTGTCCCATTCCGGCGTCTGCAGAATATGCTGCTTTTGCCACTGTGCGTAAATTGGGATTACGCGCATCAAGTGGAACTGGTAAGAAATAGCAAAGCCGGCCCCGACTGCAAGTGGAAGAACTCGTGCGAAATCTTGAAGTGGGAGCCTCCGGGATCTTGCCCATTGGACCAGGAGCGCTCCTGTCAACGCAATCGACAGGGTAGCCAGACTGAAAGGCCGTTCAAAACCGAGCCACAATCCGAAAAGACCTGCCAGCACCGAATTCAAGATTACGCTTCCCCTGCAACTCCCTTTCCAGGTTTTCTCTGTGGTGAGGAGAATCGCTAGCACCAGAGCGAGAGAAATCGTCTGAATCGGTGGAGAGAGAAGCGTGAGGAAAGTATTTGTTTCCACAATTCTCAGGTCCGGTGGATCACGAACCCAGCCTGTCCAGCCGAGTCCCGAACCGAGAGCCAGAACCATAAACACAGGAATCCGGTACTGGTTCTCATTTGAGATCCGGCCGCTGAGCACAGCCAGCAAGATCAGCAAGAGAACGGAGCCCAGAAACTGTCCTATTGCGAGCAAAGCAACAGAGGAAATCCGGGGAAATAAACGACCGGCCTGGGCAAGTAAAGCGTGGAACGGACGGACTTGAAAGGGCGGGTGAGATTCCGCCGTATACAAATTTCTTGCGACCAATCGGCCCTGTCTCATTTCTTCAATGAGACTGACATAATCGTTTGTATCGGCTGTGTTGCGGGATAGGATTCCCGTCCACGAGTAGCCGGCGGGAGCTCCGGTAAAAGCGACCAGCAACGGTAATGCGGTTAGGAAGGAGATCAAGGCCACGATCAGCAGGAGACTGAAGTTCAAAGATCGCACAAGGGCGCATGCCATGCGCCCCTACTATATAATAAGTTGGGCGCATGAGGCCTTGATGATTGTTACATATCTGGAAGCGATCCGGCAGGGACTGTGGGAAGAGATGGAATCCGACCCGCGCGTGTTTTTGCTGGGAGAAGACATCGGCGCGTACGGAGGCGCTTTCAAAGTGACGGCCGGGATGCAGAAGCGTTTCGGGGAAGAGCGTGTGATGGATACCCCGATCTCAGAATCTGCGATTGTGGGTGTCGCCATCGGATCAGCGCTCTACGGAATGCGTCCGGTTGCAGAGATGCAGTTCATCGATTTCATTTCCTGCGCTTTCAACATGATTTCCAATTATGCCGCCAAAGCACACTACTGCTGGGGTGCGGCGATTCCGATTGTGATCCGGGGACCGTACGGCGGGGGGGTTCATGCAGGCCCGTTTCATTCACAATGCGTGGAGTCATATTTTCTGAATACACCGGGATTGAAGATTGTCGCTCCTTCTACTGCAGTCGATGCAAAAGGGTTGATCAAGGCCGCAATTCGTGATCCCAACCCGGTACTCTACTTTGAACATAAGTTTCTGTATCGACGCATCAAGGAAGAAATGCCGTCCGGTGATTTGACGATTCCAATCGGAAAAGCCGTGGTCAGACGCGAAGGAAAACACCTCACCATCGTGACCTACAGCGCCATGGTCCATGTAGCTCTTGAAGCGGCCGAAAAGCTTTCGCCGCTGGGGATCGAAGCGGAAGTGCTGGATCTACGGACGCTTTCGCCTCTGGATGAAGATGCGGTGCTGGAGTGCGTCCGGAAGACAAACAAAGTCTTGTTGTTGCATGAGTCTTCCCGTTTTGGAGGTTTTGGCGGCGAGCTGGCGGCTATCATTGCCGAGAAGGCATTCGAGTATCTCGACGGCCCGATTCTTCGTGTTGCAGCGATCGATACCCCGGTACCATTCGGCGCATCGCTCGAAGAGTACTACCTTCCGAATGCCGGCAAAGTGGTCGCAGCTGCAAAGAGACTGATGGAGTATTGATGAGCGTTTCGGTGATCGTTCCGCAAATCGGTCAAAGCATCGCAGAAGCAACGATTGTCAAATGGTTTAAGAAGCAAGGCGATCCTGTTTCCAAAGGCGAGACTCTCCTGGAAATCGGCACCGACAAGATCAATACGGAAATTCCAGCACCTGAATCGGGTGTCGTGGAAAGATTGCTCGTTGCCGAGGGAGAGACGGTTGCAGTGGGAACAGAAATTGCGGTGATTGGACTATCTGAAAAGTCCGGGGGGCGGGCGTCTCTGCCCGCCACCGGTGAAGAAATCTTGATGATGGCGGGCACGGAGGCCCGCCCCCCGCAATCTGATGCGTGCCGGCATTCGCCTTTTGTCCGGAAGCTCGCTCAGGAACATGACATCGATTTGTCGGCGGTGTCCGGGACCGGTGCAGGCGGCAGGGTAACAAAGGAAGATGTCTTGAAACTCGTGGATCAGAAAAAGCAGCCGGCGGTTTCTGCCGTGCGGGTTCCCATGTCGCGGATGCGAAAGCTGATTGCCGGGCACATGATTCACAGCAAGAGGACTGCTGCGGATCTGACCACATTCTTTGAAGTCGATATGAGCCAGGTGGTGCGGGAACGAGAGCAATCAAAAGAGATTGTCCAAAGCCGGCATGGAATCAAGCTAACGTATCTTCCATTTGTGCTGTATGCGGCAGTGAAGGCATTGAAAGCATTTCCAGTGCTGAACTCTTCGATTGAAGAAGAGGATATTGTCTATCATCGAGATGTGCATCTCGGAATTGCAGTTGCATTGGAGGACGGCTTGATCGTGCCTGTGATCCGGAATGCGGACCAAACCGGCGTTTTAGGGCTGGCGCGCGCGGCCCAGGAGCTTTCGGAGCGTGCGCGCAGCAAACGTCTGACTCCGGAAGATCTCCAGGGCGGCACGTTCAGTGTGACGAATCCGGGTGTCTTTGGCGCGTTGATGGGGACGCCGATCATTCATCAGCCCCAGGTGGCAATTCTCGGTGTGGGCGCTGTCGTGAAACGCCCCGTTGTCATTGACGACGCGATTGCGATTCGCCCGATGGCCTATCTTTCGCTGACCTACGATCACCGGGCGCTCGACGGAGCCGACGCCGATCGCTTTCTGGCCCACATCAAACATACCCTGGAGAAAGAATGCCCCACGCCGCTTCGGTAACGCGAACCTGCGGGCTGCTTCTTCCGGGGATCGTCCCGTACAAAGAAGCAGTAATATTACAGGAATCGTACGTAAAACATGTAGCTGCCGGCACAGAAACTGAAACCTTCATTCTGCTGGAACATCCGCACGTGATTACCCTCGGTCGCGGATTTCATTCTGAAAACCTGCTGTTTTCGCCCGGCTGGCTGGAAGCGAACGGTGTGGCAGTGGAAGAGAGCGGACGCGGCGGGGACGTGACCTACCATGGCCCGGGACAGGTGGTCGGGTATCCGATTCTGAGTATCGCGGATCAACCGGATCTGCATCGATATCTGCGCAATCTCGAAGAATTGATGATCCGGTGCGTGAGAGACTTTGGGATCGAGGCGGCGCGCAAGCCGGGGATGACGGGAATCTGGGTGCAGGACGAAAAACTTGGCGCAATCGGCGTTCGGGTTGTCCGCTGGGTCACCAGTCATGGTTTTGCCTTAAACGTAAATCCTGATCTCAAATACTTCGAATACATTGTTCCATGCGGGATCCGGCAACACGGTGTGACCTCCATGAAAAAGCTGCTGGGCCGGGAGATTCCGCTTCCGGAAGTGCATGCGGTCCTGGTCAGGCATTTTGAATCGATCTTTCAACGCAAGGTGGTTGCATGATTGCACTGGAAGCGATCCGCGCCGCGCAGCAGCGGATTCGCCCGTACCTCCACCGTACTCCGACTTTCACTTCCCGTTTTCTTGGTTCGCAAACTGGAAGTGAAGTGTATTTGAAAGCGGAGTTGTTTCAGAAAACCGGTTCGTTCAAGCCTCGCGGTGCGATCAATAAATTGAAACAGTTATCAGCCGGGGAAAAATCACGCGGAATCGTCACTGTATCTGCGGGCAATCATGCCCAGGCCGTCGCATTTGCAGCGGCAATGGAATCCATCCCGTGCATTGTGGTGATGCCGTCCACGGCTCCGCAAAACAAGTTGGATGCAACGCGTGGCTACGGCGCGAGAGTTGTTTTACACGATGACATGCGCACGATTTTTGAACGCACCGAAGAGGTCCGCCGTGAGAACAATTCCATCCTGCTTCATCCCTTCGATGATCTTGACGTAATCGCAGGGCAGGGAACAACCGGTCTGGAAATTCACGAAGACGTTCCGGACGCGGACACTGTGGTTGTAGGAATCGGCGGAGGCGCATTGATTTCGGGAATTGCTGCTGCGATCAAGCAATTGAATCCGAAGTGCCGTGTGATCGGAGTGGAACCGGAAGGGGCTGCCGCAATGACACGCGCTCTGCAGGAAGGAAAGCCGGTACGGTTGGAAAAAATCGAGACGATTGCAGATGGACTTGCCGCTCCGTATGCAGGCGAGTGGACCCTGAAGTGCGTTCAAAGGTATGTGGACGACGTTGTACTCGTAACGGATCAGCAGATCCGGGAGGCCGTACTGTTGCTGCTCGAACGAGCCAAACTGCTGGTGGAACCCGCCGGCGCAGCCTGTGCTGCCGCGCTGCTGGCAGGAAAAATCCATGCGCCCGGTAAAGTCGTGCTGGTTCTCAGCGGCGGAAACCTCAGCTTGTCCCTCCTCAAATCCTGGATCTGAATTAAAACAAGCGGAAGAGTTTGGGGAGGTCCCCCAGTACTTCGAAGACCTGGCCGGAGGAAACGCTGATGGAATACCCTTTTGCGTCTATGGAAGCGAAGGGACTGGTTTGCCTTGTGAGCGGTACCGCAAAATCCACGCGTATCACTTTTGCGCTTTGCGCTTTCTTCAGTGCGATGCGGAGTCCCACGCCCACGCTGATGGGAAAGTCATTAAACTTGAGATGTTCATCGCCGGACCACACGTAACCGGCATCCAGGAAACCCACGAAACCGATTCCAACCAGTCTGTAGTTTAGCGGTGTAAAGATGCGGTCTTCAATATTCATCAACACACGGTTCTGGCCGTTGAAGTACTTGAATGTGTAACCACGAAGGCCTTCATTTTCGCCGAGTGAGAGCTGAAACGGGGGATCGACGTCTCTTGTCAGGGTTGCTGAAAGATTTGTTGCCAGCGTCTGACGCGGGAAGCGAATGGGGCCGAGACGGAATTCCGGCATCTGCAGATAGTAATGAGAGAAGCCGTTAAAGATGGCATTGCTGAAACGGCCATCCGTTTGCCGTCGAATGCTGAATTCACTCAACAACGAAAGATACTGCCAGGAGCTTACCTGCTTTGTGTACTGGGCAACCGATTGGATCTGATAAAAGTCCGGGTTTGGTTTGACATCCTGGGAGCGTGTGAATGTTGTGGCCAGAAGAAGTCCTTGCGGCAAATCTTCGATTCGTCCAAAGTTATCCAGATAACTTTTCTTAATGAACTGTTGGCGGTCCCAATTGAAAATGACTCCATATTGATAGTCTTCGCGGTCGGTGGGATGCAGATTCTTTCGAATGGACTTAATAGCGACCGCTTCCGGGAGAATGATACGCGCCGGATTTGGATACAGCAGGCTGTCCGCGCTGAATAACATTCCGAAGCGGCGATGGTTGTAGCGGCTTCCCCAGGATCTTGCGGCGAAGAAGAGACCGCTGCGATGATCGGTATCGATTTCCGCAACGGTTTCTCCCTTATAGTGAAGTTTTTCGGCAAAGATCCCCGAATCCCACGAAACTCCGTAGGCCCATTTCGTATCCAGCGAGTAGAACGGCCGGATCACATCATTGGTATATCTCCATCCGTCCGAGGCGGTT
>CAZDDB010000228.1:0-6517 GCA_964504105.1 uncultured Acidobacteriota bacterium | reverse complement strand
AGATCTTCATTACCTTGCGCAAGGGACGCTCTACCCGGATGTGATCGAGAGCGGCGGCTACCGCGGCACCGCACAAGTCATCAAGACGCATCATAACCTCATCGACATGATTCAAACTATGAAATTAGAACTGATCGAGCCATTCCGTGAAATCTTCAAGGATGAAGTAAGAAGGATCGGAGCGGAGTTGGGACTTCCGGAAGAAATCATCCACCGGCAGCCGTTTCCCGGTCCGGGACTTGCCGTCCGGTGTCTGGGATCGATCACCCGCGAACGGCTCGACCGGCTGCGCAAAGCGGACGTCATTGTAAAAGAAGAAATTGTAAAGGCAGGTTGGTACCGGCAGTTGTGGCAGTCCTTTGCCGTGCTGTTGCCGGTGCGAAGCGTGGGAATCATGGGAGACAACCGGACCTATAGCGAGGTGATTGCACTGCGGGCCGTCCACAGCCAGGACGGTATGACGGCTGATTGGGCGCGTCTCCCTTACGATGTGCTGGCTTCGATTTCGGCCCGGATTGTGAACGAAGTTTCCGGAATCAACCGCGTGGTGTACGACATTACATCCAAACCCCCCGGCACCATCGAATGGGAGTGATGGGAAGATATTTGATTTTTGATATTTGATTTTATTTGATTTTTAGTTTTTGATATTTGATTTTTTATGGAATTTACACATTTACATTTACATTCTGATTACAGTTTGCTGGACGGCGCCTGCAAGATCGAAAAACTGATCGACCGAGTGGCCGCGCTGAACATGAAGTCGGTGGCGCTTACCGATCACGGCAATTTGTTCGGCGCAATCGAGTTCCACGATGCCGCTCATAAGAAGGGAATCAAGCCGATACTCGGGTGTGAAATGTATGTCGCGCCCGGAAGCCGCACGGATAAAACCGGTAGACCAAGCGATACCGAAGAGAACAACTATCACCTTGTTGTCCTTGCAGAAAGCAAGGAGGGTTATCACAATCTCGTGCGGCTTGTTTCCTTAGCCAATCTGGAAGGTTACTATTACAAGCCCCGCGTGGACAAGGAGTTGCTCTCGAAATATAGCCGGGGGCTTATTGCGTTGAGCGGCTGTTTGAGCGGCGAAGTTGCCATCAACCTGCTCCATAATAACTTTGACCGTGCGTTGAAAGTTGCTTCTGACTACCGGGACATTTTTGGCGCCGGCAACTATTTTCTGGAAATCCAGGACCATGGTCTTCCGGATCAGAGGCGCATCAATCCGGACCTGCTCCAAATGTCATCCAAATTAGAAATCCCGCTGGTGGCAACAAACGACAGTCACTATATCCATCAGGAAGATCATCGCGCACACGATATTCTTCTTTGCATTCAAACCAACCGGACTGTCAGCGAGCCGGACCGCATGCGCTTTGGAGCAAGTGACTTCTACGTAAAGTCGCCGGAAGAAATGATGCAGGTGTTCAAAGATCTTCCGCAGGCAATTCTGACGGCAGCCGAGATCGGAAAACGTTGCGACGTCGATCTCACCACGAAGGGATATCACCTCCCTCTCTTCCCTGTCCCCGAAGGATTTACGCTCTCCGCTTATTTCGAAAAAGCAGTTCGGGACGGCCACCAGTACCGCTTACCGAAATGGCAAGTTCAGCATGATCAAAAGAAGCTGCGTCACTCCCTCTGGGAGTACGAACAGCGGCTTGTCATGGAAATGGGAATCATCAAGCAAATGGGGTTCGAAGGGTACTTCCTGATCGTATGGGATTTCATGAAACATGCGCGCGGGCAAGGGATCCCGGTTGGTCCGGGACGCGGCTCGGCGGCAGGATCGCTGATCGCCTACTGTCTGCAAATCACGGACATCGACCCGCTTCAATACGATCTCATTTTTGAGCGTTTCTTGAATCCGGAACGCATCAGCATGCCCGATATCGACATCGATTTTTGCGGAAGACGCCGCGGCGAAGTGATCGAATATGTAACACAACGGTACGGACGCGAAAATGTCGCGCAGATCATCACCTTCAACACGCTCGCAGCGCGCGTGGTTACGCGCGATGTAGGGCGGGGCATGGAATTTCCTTACAGCCAGTGCGACCGTATCGCAAAAATGATTCCGAACGAACTCCACATCACGCTCGATTCTGCCATTCAAAAAAACCCGATGCTGCAAGATGCCCTCAAAGACCCGAAGGTGGAAGAATGGATCGAAACTGCTAAGAAATTAGAAGGACTTGTCCGCAATGCCTCCATTCATGCAGGGGGAGTCGTGATTGCGCCAAGACCGCTGATGGAACTGGTCCCGCTGTTCCGCAGCAAAGACGACGTTATCACAACGCAATATGACATGAAGGTGCTGGAGCATCTGGGTTTACTCAAAATGGATTTTCTGGGTGTTGCCACGTTCACCATCCTGGACGATACGCTTCGTTACATCCGTGAGGCGCTGGGCAAGGACATCCAGCTGCTGGATCTGCCGCTGGATGATGCAAAGGTGTATCAGCTTTTCAGCGATGGAAAAACCAACGGTGTGTTTCAGTTTGAAAGTTCGGGGATGAAGACTTTGCTGCGAAAATTCAAACCGGAGCGGTTCGAAGACCTGATCATGCTGAACGCGCTGTTTCGCCCCGGCCCGATGCAGATGCTGGAAGACTGCATTGCGCGAAAACAAGGAAAAGTGCGAATCAACTACCTGCTTCCCGAGCTCGAACCGATCCTGAAAGAAACCTATGGAATCATGGTGTACCAGGAACAGGTCATGCAGATTGCCAGCAAGATCGGCGGGTTCAGTCTGGGAGAAGCGGACCTGCTGCGCCGGGCTATGGGAAAAAAGAAGATGGACGTCATGCAGGCTCAACGCACAAGATTTCTCCACGGCGCGACCGGCCGCAGCATCGATCAGCACAAAGCGGCAGAGATTTTTGACCTGATGGAAAAATTCGCACAGTACGGGTTCAACAAATCGCACTCCACGGCGTACGCCCTGGTTGCATATCAAACCGCTTATTTGAAAACGTATTATCCTGTCCCGTTTTTTGCTGCCCTGCTTTCGAGTCAGATTGAAAAGAGACAGGAAATCGTAAAGTACTTTAATGAATGTCGTACGATGGGAATCAAGATCCTTCCGCCGGATATTCACGAAAGCATGGAAAAATTCACGGTTCACGAAGACACCATCCGGTTTGGACTTGCGGCTGTCAAGAATGTCGGCTCTGCGGCCATCCAGTCGATGTTGAAAGGAAAGGCGGAAACCGCCAGGTTCCGGTCCCTGGAGCACTTCTACGAGATGGTAGATTCGCGGACCGTAAATAAGCGCGTGGTAGAGAGCCTGATCAAAGCCGGCGCCATGGATTGCTTTCAGATTCCGCGCAAGCAGATGATTCAGCAAATTGACCGGATCCTGGAAATGGCTGCGCGAAAAGAGCGGAACGCCGGACAGGCAACGCTGTTTGATGCTGAAGATATCCCTGCCCCACGCCTCGGGACCGCAAGCAGCGAAGAATTCGATGCGCAGGAAAGATTGACTTACGAAAAAGAATCACTCGGATTCTACATTTCCGGCCATCCGCTACACAAATACAAAGAGGTGCTGGAAACATTTACCACCCAGATCGATGCAATTGACAGCAATTGGGACGCAAAAGAAGCGTTGCTCGGCGGAATCGTCAGCAACCTGAAACAGGTGAAAACGCGCAAAGGCGATACGATGGCGTATGTCGAACTGGAAGACCTCACCGGCACCATCGAAATCACAGTCTTTCCGGACCTTTACCGGAACAACATGTTGCTCATTGCCCCGGAAACGGAGTTGATCTTCAAAGGCAGGCTCGAGGTGGAAGAAGAAACAAAAAAGATGATCGCTACGGAAGTCATACCCTTACAAGATGCGCGAGAAGCCCTTTCCCAGCAGCTGAAAGTTCATATCTATTTGCCCGGAATGGAAAACGACAAGATCAACCGGCTGAAGTCCATCATCGAACAGTATCGCGGTGACTGTAATTTGACCTTTGTTTTGAGAAAGCCGGAGCAATTTACCGCAGATTTCCGGCCTGCCGAAAACTTCCGGGTGCGCCCAACGCGCGATTTCGTTTTTGCGCTCGAGCAGCTCCTCGGCCCCAATTGCGTTGAGTGGCAAAGCGCCAAACGCCCATCTGATGTAAAATAGGACAACCACAGAGGCACGGAGACACGGAGCGGAGATAGAGGATAGAGGATAGACCTCCATCTTCTACCCTCCGTGCCTCAGTGTCTCTGTGGTTATTCTTTATGGGGAATTACAATTTTGAAGCGCCGATCGTCGATCTTCTGAAGGAGATCGACGAGCTCAGCGTCTATTCGGACCGCCCGGAGACCGCCGAGCGTCTGCAAAAACTCCGGGTGAAACTCGCCCGGTTCCGCCGCGACATCTATGCCAAACTCAACCCATGGGAGATCACGATGGTGGCGCGTCACCCGCAGCGGCCGCACACACTGGACTACATCCAGCGGCTCTTTCCCGACTTCAGCGAAATGCACGGAGACCGCAAGTTCGCGGATGATCGAGCGATTGTGGGGGGCATGGCCTCTTTCGAGAACCGGACAGTCATGGTGATCGGCCACCAAAAAGGGAGGGACAGCAAGCAGCGAATCTATCGCAATTTCGGAATGCCGCATCCGGAAGGGTACAGGAAAGCACTGCGGTTGATGAAGTTTGCCGAAAAATTCAAAATACCGGTGATCACCCTGATCGATACGCCAGGCGCTTACCCGGGACTCGGAGCTGAAGAACGTGGACAATCGGAAGCGATCGCCGTCAACCTGCGCGAAATGTCACGTCTCAAAATTCCAACCGTCGCCGTGATCATCGGAGAAGGAGGAAGCGGCGGAGCCCTGGCCCTCGGGCTTACCGATCGCGTCCTCATTATGCAGTTCTCTATCTATTCCGTCATCTCCCCCGAAGGATGCGCCTCTATCCTCTGGAAGGATGCAGGCAAGGCCGAAGACGCGGCACATAACTTGCATCTTACAGCCAATGATCTGAAGAACCTGGGGTTGATCGATGAAATCATTCCGGAACCGCTCGGCGGCGCGCATGCGGATTGGGATGAAGCTGCGGGACTCCTCAAACAGGTCCTGGCAAGAAACTTGTCTGAAATCATCAATATGCATTGGAACGATCGCTCCCATGCCCGGTACGACAAGTTCCGCAAAATGGGCTACTTCCAGGAGCAGGAATAACCACGAAGGGCTCGAGAGGATTGAAAACCACAGATGAACACAGCGCGGCCCTTCGGGCCGACAACCAAACTCGAGGATGGAAGATTGAGGATGGAGGATCGCAGGAAACGGTCTGTAGCGCCGGCGTCCCGCCGGCCGGTGATTGAAGTGGACTTTTTTTGTCTGGCCGGCGAGACGCCGGCGTTACAAACCCGCTCCCCGGTTCGATAGGAATTCATGAACACATTGAGAATTGCATTGTTGTATGGTGGGCGCTCGGGGGAGCATGAAATCTCGATTCGCTCGGCGCGTTCCATCTACTCCGTGTTGAAAAAAACACACACTGTGTTTCCCATTTTCATCGATAAGCAGGGCTCCTGGTGGCGGGTCAGCCGGACAGAAGATCTACCTGCGAAGAGTCAGGGTCTGCAGGAAAGAGTATTCCTGTACCCCGGTATCTCAGAACCAACGCTCTATACTGTCGATGCGCAGCTCAAAATCGATATTGTGTTCCCCGTACTCCATGGCACTCACGGTGAAGATGGAATCATCCAGGGCCTGCTGGAAAGCGCGGGCATCCCCTATGTCGGCGCCAATGTAGCCGCCTCCGCTGCGGGGATGGATAAAGTGATCATGAAAGCCTTGTTTGCGCAAAGCGGGCTGCCGATCGCTCCCTATCTGTGGTTTTACAGAAGCAAATGGAACCAGGAACCGCAAAGCTGCGTGCAAAAGGTCGAAAAAACATTCCCCTACCCTGTCTTTGTAAAACCGGCAAATCTCGGTTCCAGTGTCGGCATTACGAAGGCTCATCACCGCGCCGAATTGCAAAATGCCTTTGTGGACGCGGCCAGATACGATCTGAAAATTATTGTGGAAAAGGGGATCAACGCCCGGGAAATTGAATGTTCGGTGCTTGGAAATGAGGAGCCTCAGGCTTCTTTGCCGGGGGAAATCGTGCCGAAGCGCGAGTTTTACGATTACGTGGCGAAATACATCGAAGATTCAACAGAGCTCCATATCCCGGCGAGATTAGACGAAGCACAGATCCGGAGAGTACAGGAGCTGTCGATCCGGGCTTTCCAGGCGATCGGATCCTCCGGCATGGGACGCGTCGATCTGCTGCTGGACCGGGATACGGGAATTTTTTATCTCAACGAGATCAACACGATTCCAGGGTTCACCAGCATCAGCATGTATCCCAAGCTGTGGGGCATCAGCGGTGTGCCTTTCGATCAATTGCTCGATCGCTTGCTTGAATTGGGATTGAAACGCTTTCAGGATCAGGCCCGCAACGTAATGTCCTTCGACCTCATCCAGAACCCGTAAGAAACCGCGAAGACACTGAGGCACAGAGCAA
>CAZDDB010000227.1:0-6518 GCA_964504105.1 uncultured Acidobacteriota bacterium | reverse complement strand
TCGCTTCCTTCTCCTCACGGCGTTGGCGATCTCGGGCCTGGCGCTTACAGTTTTGTGGACTTCCTTGCAGCCGCCAACCAGCGTATCTGGCAGATTCTGCCGTTGAATCCGACCGGCACGTATCTGGGAAATTCCCCTTATACGAGTTATTCCGCGTTTGCCGGGAATCCGCTTCTGATCAGTCTGGATCTTCTCGCAAAAGAAGAGCTGCTTTCCAAGGCGGAAGCCGCCGCGCATCCGCGTTTTCATCGCGAAAAAGTCGATTACAAACGAGCCATTGAATACAAAGGGCCCCTTCTCCGGTTGACCTACGAACGCTTCCGGGACAGAGCGCAGAACGATTCCGCTTTCCTCCGGTTTTGTGCCGATAACTCCCACTGGTTGGAGGACTACAGCTTGTTTGCTGCCCTCAAGGAACGGTTTGAGGAATCGCCATGGTACGAATGGCCTGATGAATTTCGCGACAGACAGGAACAGACCCTCTCCCATGTGAAAGTGGAACAGGCGGAGAGGATCCAGATGTCAAAGTTCTTTCAGTATCTTTTCTTCCGGCAATGGTCCGCGTTAAAGACGTACGCCAATCAAAAAGGCATCCGGATCATCGGCGATATTCCGATTTATACGAGCACCGATAGCGCGGATGTCTGGGCGTCTCCCGAAATGTATAAGCTTACAAAAGACAAGAAACCTGAATTTGTTGCAGGTGCGCCGCCCGATTACTTCAGCGCCACCGGACAGCGCTGGGGGAACCCGGTCTATCGCTGGGAATATGTTCAACAAACAGAGTACGCCTGGTGGATCCAACGTTTGAAACACAATCTGAATCTCTTCGACCGGATCCGTCTCGATCACTTTCGCGGTTTTGTAGCTTACTGGGAGATTCCTGCCGCCGAAGAAACTGCTGTGAACGGCAAATGGATCGAAGTACCTTCGATGGATTTCTTCAATACGGTGGTAAGACACTTTCCCGAATTACCGATCATTGTGGAAGATCTGGGATTTATTACACCGGACGTGAAGAACGTCATGTCTTACTTTGGTTTTCCCGGTATGAAGATCCTGCTCTTTGCGTTCGGGCCGGATCTGCCCACAAACCCGTACGCACCGCATAATTATTCGCAGAATTGCGTTGTGTACACGGGAACGCACGACAACAATACCGTGCGCGGATGGTTCGAGCGCGAAGCAGGTCCGGAGGACCGGAAACGGTTCCTGGATTACATCGGCCGGGAAATGAACATCGAAGACATTCACTGGGAATGGATCCGCCTTGCGATGGCTTCGGTTGCGGATCTCGCGATTGTTCCGGCGCAAGATCTCCTGGGAGCGGGCGAAGAATCCCGCATGAATCTTCCGTCACGTTCCAAAGGAAATTGGGCGTGGCGGTTTTTTCCCGGTCAGCTTACAGATCAGATCGGCGAGCGCCTTGCACAAATGACACGCATCTATCACCGTGTAGAAGCCGTGGAAACGGACTAAAATATCCTTCCACTTCTTTCGGCATAAGCTCAAAAGTTTCCTTTCCGAATTGTAATTCTTGTGAAAGAGTCCGGTAACTCTCCGCCAGTAATCTATATTCGAACACTTTCTCGCTTCTTGAGCCCGGTCTATCTGCGCGAAAATACTATGCGCCGGAGAGCGGTGTGTTCACGCTGCACCCAGCTGCCGACCCCGTAGCGTGAAATCTGAAAAAGAAACCGAGGACAAAGTGGAGTAATGCATGCTTTTGTTAGGAAACAGGCACTTACGATGACGCGACGAAAGGCTCTTTTTGTTCTTCAGTTTCTGCTGCCGATATTTGTTTCCGGAGCCATTTCCATTCGTTCGGTCGCAGCTGCGCCGAATCCGCAGAAAGATTCAAAGATCTGGAAAGACACTTTCGACCTTTCCGCGTGCACATGGTCTTCTACGGGGAAGAACGACTTCTTTATTCTTGAACCGGGATACCAGCAGGTACTGGAAGGCAAAGAAGGAAAGAAAATTATCAGGTTGGAGATCACAGTTTTGAACGAGACCATGAAAATCGGGGATGTCGAAACACGGGTTGTTGAGGAAAGGGAATTTCATAACGGTGAAGTAGAAGAGGTTTCCAGGAACTTCCTGGCAGTCTGTGGTTCCGCAAACGACGTCTACTATTTTGGCGAAACTGTGGATATTTATGAGGATGGAGAAGTGGATGATGATGAGGGCGAGTGGATGGCAGGAACAGAAGGCGCAAATGCAGGTTTATTGATGCCTGCAAAACCTCAGATCGGCGATCGCTTCTATCAAGAAATGGCTCCGGACGTTGCTATGGACCGTGTTGAAGTCGTCGGGAACACCGAATCTTTGAAGACTCCGGCTGGAGAATTCCACAATTGTCTGAAAATCAAAGAAACAGACCCCCTTGAATCCGGAGCCGGCGAATACAAAATTTATGCGAGAGGTATCGGTATAATTCAGGATGGCGATCTTCTTCTTGTGAAGTATGGATACGCCATTCCGAAAAAATGAAACGACTCTTGCTTGTGCTTGCCTGCATTTTCATAATCGTCAGTTCGTTCGGCTCCGATGGATTCGGTCAGAGCCGAACGACGTGTGCGCTTGCCGGACGAGTGGAAGATGACAGTGGCGCTCCTCTGCCGGGTGCGCAAGTTCAGATCTTGAGCCCGGCACTCATCGGAGGCTTACGTTCCGTACCCACTGATCCACGGGGACGATTTCGTTTCGCGGAACTACCTCCGGGCCGCTATCAAATCACAGTTACATTTTCCGGATACAAGACTGTTTATTTGGAGGGGATCCAGATCTCTGTGGGCATGACCGCAGAAATCCCAATCGAGATGACCATCTTTGCGGGTGAGGAGAAAGTAACAGTGCGGGGAGAATCCAACCTCATCGATCCTACAACATCTTCCATGCAAACGGTCTTTCCCCCGGAATACATCGAGAATATTCCGAGTGATCGGGATACTTCGCATATTCTTGACCTGGCGCCGGGAATCAATCTCGAATCGGCTTATGGAGGCGGCGAGGAATCCGGAAATTCATACGAAATCGACGGCGTAAACATATCGGATCCGCAAGCAGGTGAGCCGTGGTCGTTGTTTAACTATAGTCTGATCGATCAAGTTGAGCTGGTTGGTCTCGGCGCCCCTGCCGAATACGGTCAATTCACCGGTGTTGTTTTTAACACCGTCACCAAGTCGGGCACCAACAATTCCTCCGGCTCGGTAGAGCTTTTTTATACCGGCGACCGGCTGACAGCATCCAACCCGGATGCGGATCTTGCCGCAAGAATCAAGCAACAAACGGAGGCCAACATTCAATTCGGCGGACCGATTCGAATGGACAAACTCTGGTACTTTGCTGCGGCACAGTATGTACGCAATCTGCAAAGTGAAGGCGGACCGATCGAGACAGAAAAAGATCCACGAGCATTTCTCAAGCTCACCTTTGCGCCCAACAAGAGGGACACGTTGGATGGCTGGCTTGAGTGGGCTCACACGCGGATTACAGGCCGCGATGGGGATGCTTTTACTCCACTCGAAGCGACCACCGGTGAAGATAATCCGGAAATTGTGGGACGCGTATCATGGAAAACCGTCGGATCGGGAAATTCCACGATGAGTATCGATTGGGGTGGTACCAATGGTCACCGTGAATTCAATCCCCAGAGCGGGTTTTCTCTCCCCGGGCGCATTGACGCGCAAACAGGTTTTGCTTCTGTCAATGCGAGACAGTTCGGCGTCGTTGAGCGAAGCCGGAATCAAATCAGCGCTTCGCTTGCGCATCATGCGAATCATCTGGTTACCGGATATCATGACTTTGAGTTCGGTACGGATATTGAACATTCTAACGTGCACGACCGGTACGGTTTTCCGGGAAATGCCTTTTTCTCTGACAACGAAGGCCCCGAAGAAGATCCCAGCACAGCAAAAGACGATTTATTCACTCTTGCGTTTCTTGGCGGCGGCTTCGATGCGCGCGGAACGGGCGATCGGTTTTCGCTATTTGCGCAGGATTCCTGGCGGATCACACACCGGTTCACATTCAATCCTGGTCTCCGATTCGACATGAACCGGGGAAAAGTAAGCGATGGCGCTACGGTTTTCAAAACCAATGTACTTGCTCCGCGCATCGGTTTCGCATGGGACCTGGGAGACGATGGTCATTCCATTCTCAGAGGGCACTACGGGCGATACTACGAAGCACTCTATGCGGCCTACTACTACTATATGGATCCCGGGGCTTTTTTCCCGCTGACAACTGAGAGAATCTTTCATCGATCCGGCTTTGCAGAAACGGTCACTTCAAATTCAGGGCAGCAGTACTCGATGGATCCAAACATCAAACATCCACGCCTGGATCAATCCATTCTCGGTTTCGACCAGCAGCTCCCGCATGGCATCGTTCTCAGCGCTACGATGGTCTATCGCCGCAATTCCGATCTGATCGAAACGGTCAGCAGGGACGGAATCTTTGTACCGGTACACGGCATGGTTCCCGGCACCGGACAGGAAGTGACGCTTTTCGATTACTTGAATCCGGACACAGACGTGTTGATCTATACCAACCCTCACGGCCTGAACCGCACGTACCATGGCTTGATCGTTTCTGCGACCAGCCACTTACGCCGGAACTGGCAGCTCATGGCGTCTTATGTCTATTCGAAAACGCGCGGCAACATCGACAATCTCGGGTTCGATGAAACAGGAACCGGTGGAAATACACCGTTCTTTGATGGTCACTTCCTGGACACACCGAATTCACTTGTCAACTCTCAAGGGCGGTTGACTCATGATCAAACGCACCAGATCAAGGTGCAAGGCACGTGGATTGTTCCATCTCTGAACCTGTCCATTTCCGCCAACTACACGTACCACTCGGGCGATACGTGGACGCCTCGCAACGATTGCCTTTTGACTGATGATGGAAACGGTGTGATTGGAGACGGAATTCTTGATTGTCACGAGTTTCCTCAAGGTCCGGTAGTGTATTTTGTCGAGTCTCGCGGCAGCCGGCGGCTTCGCGCACGAAACGAGCTCGATCTGCACGCACAATGGCGGCATGATCTTGGAACCCGGCAGCAATTCGGCGTAGTTGTCGATATCTTCAACCTCAACAATCAGATTCGCGCGACAGAAATCGAAACGTTGGTCGGTGAAGAATTCGGACAGCCCGCAACTCTCAATTTCCCGCGAAACGTCCGGTTGGGATTAAGTTACTCCTGGTGACAAATTGCGAAAACGCCCTTTTCAATCAGCCGATCCATTTCCTGTGTTCCGCAGAAACGGCCGATGATCCATTTTCAGATTGAAGCAAGCCGTGGATCAAATAGTCGCTGATTCAATCGTGTAGCCACCGGGTCCACTGTTGCTGCTGCATGATGTGAGATTTGCCGTGCTAAAGTTATATCTTCCTGTGAAACACTGCATCAATAAGGAAAGGCCTGCATGAATGCGTTCAGCGCGCTCTCCCCGCTTTTCGCGTTTGCGGAAAAATAATAGTCGCCGCGAGTCCACGCAAAAAACGCTCCCGATTCATTGTTGACTTTCAAGTAAACTCGGTTCAGTGGCCGAGGCCGAAATGTCCCGCAGGCAGCTTGAGCGGATCGCCCGTGAAAACATAGCCGGGGTACGAACTTGCATTGCGCGGCCAAAGAATCGGATCAAGTCCGTCACGCCGGTAGACTGCAAGCTGTGCCTGGATCACCGCTGCATCTGCGGATGTTTGTGTTGGATCGTAGCCGCCGCTTGCCTTGATTTCGATGTCTCCAAACCCGTGTTTCGCAAGATGCGATTTCAGCGCTGCAAGGGCTCCATTAAATGTCATGTTCGGTACAAGTCGAAGATCGAGTTTTGCCACTGCGCGATGTGGTAAGACCGTCTTGCCTCCAGGTCCTGTGTACCCGCCCACGAGTCCTTCAATATTCACGGTAGGCGTGAACAACAATCGCTCCAGGTTGCCGCGCCAAGGTAGATCCCACGCCCAACGATCTGCAGAGAGCATTTTTTTGAAAGTAGGCTCATCAATTCTCTTTGCTGCTATATCCAGCATCTCCTTCTGTGCTGCGGAAGGCGGAAGCGCGCTGTCCGCAAAACCTTCGATGGCGGGATCACCATCCGGTGTAATCAAAGTCGCGAGCGCTTGAACGAGATGAAATGATGGGCTGTCCAGAATCGAGCGGAGGCTGGAATGCACATCTTTCTTTGGACCGCGTCCCCACTTCTCTCCACTGGAAATCAATTCCAGTTCGACCACTCCTTTTGCGCCAAGCGATACGGTCAGCGAACCATCGGGATCTTGTTCCGCGCTCGGCATGAAGACGCCCATGCATCGTTGCAGAGCTGCATTGACTTCCGGACGACGAACGATCTGTTGAAAATGCGGCGAGCCGATCTCCTCTTCTCCTTCTGCCACAAGCACAAGATTTACAGGAAGTTTTCGACCGGCGCCCTGAAACGCATGAAGCGCCGCCAGGAAAGCGGCCTCCGGTCCTTTCTGGTTGACAGCGCCGCGGCCTACGAGAACTTTGC
>CAZDDB010000226.1:3104-6527 GCA_964504105.1 uncultured Acidobacteriota bacterium | reverse complement strand
AATTTTTTCGCACATTCTCCCTGCCCGCGCTCCAACTGGGGTTTCCGGATGCGTCTCTAGTCGCCCGCTACACCTGCAGTCTGTTCGGTCTTCGGCTTGATCTGGTGGACCTTGGAGCCGAGCATTTGCTGTTGCAACAGTTTACGGCGCATGATTTCTTCGTCGTGCGCGTTTTGCGGTCCGTCGCCTTTTACACGCACGCGCGTGGCGTGGTCCTCGTTGATGTTCAAACGATGCTCGTTGCTGGCCATCGGTACCGGCTTGTTGTTGGCATACACGGTGTGTTTGCCATGCTGCTTGTACCACTGCGCCACTGTCGCATTCTGGTGCATCTTTTCGAGGATGTTTCTCCATCCCAGACCGGTGTTGTAGGCGCAGAAAGAAATTTCCCCTTCCTGCGTTCCGTACGGGATGATGCACATTTCGGTGCGGCGGAAATCGTAGTTAAACAGATCCTGGAACCACATCCCGGCAACAAACAGGAAGTTCCACGGATCCTGGCGTCTTTCGACTCCGACTCCGTAGTTCTTGCCCGTAAGCGCAAACGATTTATCGAATTTCTTGAGCATGTCCCTGATCGTGAAACTGCGCGGAGACTTGAAGGAACTGTAGTTCTTCAGGAGCGCCAGTCCCATCAGCATGTTGGACAAAAACTTGCCGCGTCCTGCATCGGTGATTTTCTTCACATCGTTGACCAGTCCGGGAATATTCAGGAACTCCGGCACAGGAGACATTTCCTTTGTCTCCTTATTGATCATCAGCGCAGTACCAACTCCGCAATTGGGATGGCAGCCGCAGCTTACCTGTCCCCATTCGGCGTTCGGCCCGTGGACAAGATCCGCAAAATCAGCAAAGGCGCTGACCAGTGAGATCGGGAACCAATCGCGCCTCGGCTCGGTCAGTCCGGTCTGCTTCTTCACATCATAGGCAAGATGCGAAAGAGTATAACGTTGTCTCATCCGGCGCTCATCCGAAATCTCTTCATCGCGGCCTGTAAATGAAACCGGCTGGAACGCGATAAACGCGATCTTTTTCGGATTGTTGCGCGCAAACTCAATGATCGGACCCACCTGATCGTTGTTTACGGTGTTGACAAGGGAAACAACCAGGATGATTTCCACACCGTTGCTGTGGAGATTTTCGATCGCGCGAAGTTTTACATCAAACAGGTTTCCGATTTTACGATGACTGTTGGCATCGTTTCCGATCCCGTCAAACTGCAAATAGGCGTATCGCAAACCGGCTTCTCCGGCTTCCTTTGCATATGCAGCGTCCTGCGCAAAACGGATCCCGTTGGTTGCCGCCTGCACACTGTTGTATCCGACCTTGCGGGCATAACGAATCGCCTCAATAAAGTGCGGTGACATGGTGGGTTCGCCGCCCGAAAACTGGATCGACATCTGCCGCCTCGGCTTGATCTGGATCGCGTTGTCCAGAATCTCCTTGATCTCATCCATCGAGAGTTCATGCACAAATCCAACCTGGTTGGCATCCATGAAGCAAGGATCGCACATCATGTTGCAGCGGTTCGTGAGGTCTACGGTCAGCACTGACCCGCGGCCATGCTTGATCGAGCTGCTTCCATGGTTGTGCAGGTTCTTGTCATTGTGCGCGTCAATATCACGGCCCGGATAGGTGGCTTCAATGTGTTCGAGGAATTTGGAATCGATCGCCATGATATCTTCGAACTTCCCGTGCTGTGGACATTCCTTTACCATCCACACCTGTCCGTTCCGTTCGATAATATCCGCCTTGATTTCGCCTACATGCTCGTTGATCAGTGTCCGGTAATCCTGTTCCCCCGAAAGGATTTTTGCGCGCGCTTCGCGGACACACACCGGACAGAGTGAATCCGTGGTGCGGGGCCAGCCAAGTGTCGGCTTTGTTTTCTGCCAGGACTTGAGAAGCGGCTTTTCAGACCATTTCGGAGTAAATGCCGGAGCAGGGTTGTACTTGTTGAAAAACTGAATGCTGTTGAACAGGGTTTTTCCCACCAGGGTCAAACCATGGTCCAGATATTTCATAATCGGATACATATATGAGTCTCCTTGTCGATTCGAAAGAAATAATCATCTTTCGTGTTCTTCCTGGCTGCCGGTACCAATCCGGAAGCGCAAAATTAGAACAGTTATAAATGCTATAAGGATTTGATTATAAACATACTTCTGCCGGAAAGACAACGTTTTGCCATGCACGCTGCACCCCGGGTGCACGACAAATTTGTTAGAGTGACTGAAAAACGGTTTGTACCGCTGGCGTCTCGCCGGCCAAAACGGAAACTCCAGCTCGAGCTCTGCCAGCGGGACGCTGGCGTTACAAATATCCGCGATACAATGATACCGGAATGTTTGTTCGGATTCTGTTCAATCTGGCCCTTCTTTCCTTCCTTTCCTGTGACTCCGGCGGTCCTTATCTAGGAGCAACGGCCCCTCCCGCAAAACAGCGATTGGTTTACCTCAACTCGGCAGAGCCGGATACGATCGATCCACAAAAGTCGTCAGGCGTTCCTGAGAGTCACATTGAGGACACGTTGTTCGAGGGGCTAACCAAGTATCACCCGGAAACGCTGGAACCGACCGCGGCGTTGGCGACGCACTATGAAACAAATGCGGACAACACGCAGTTCACGTTCTATCTTCGCGGGCACACTCATCCGCGGGGAATGGCGCTGCCAAATCTTGGAAGCTCGAACGGACCGGCCGGGTGGAGCGACGGCCATCCGATCACAGCGCACGATTTTGTTTATTCCTGGCGACGCGCTGTCAATCCGGCCACGGCGTCGCAGTACGCAAGTCTCCTCTACTATATTCGAAACGCAGAAGAAATCAGTTCCGGAAAACTTCGTCCGGACCAGCTTGCCGTTCAGGCGCTGGATGATTTTACCTTACAGGTCGAAATGCGGGCTCCCACCGCATTCTTTGTCAAGATGCAATCTCACCATGTGTTCTTTGCCGTGCCGCGCCAGGCGATTGAACCTGCAAAAAAGCGCGGGAGGGAATCCGATTGGATCAACCCGGAGCACATCGTCACGAGCGGCGCTTTTCTGCTCAAAGAATGGCGACCCTACGACCGGCTCACAGTCATCCGAAATGCGCATTACTACGATGCCGCCCTCGTAAAACTACAGGAGATTGTTTTCTATCCCATTGTGGATAACACAACCGCAGTGAATCTGTACAAAGCAGGCGAAGCGGACAGCATGTCTGCCAACGCGATTCCTCAGCCGTTTATTTCCGTGCTGCGCAACCGCAAGAAAGACTTTCACATTACACCATCCTCCACAACGTACTATTATTTGATCAATACGACGCGCCCCCCGTTCAATAACGTGCTCGTTCGATACGCGCTGAACATGGCGGCAGACAAGAAAGCGCAAACTGATTTTCTGGGCGCCGGAGAAGTGCCGGCAAAAGGAATCGTTCC
>CAZDDB010000226.1:0-3004 GCA_964504105.1 uncultured Acidobacteriota bacterium | reverse complement strand
TGGTCAACCAGGAATGGAAGGTGTACCTCGAGTCCGTAAACAATCAGAACTACAACGGTGTGGCACGTCGCGCATGGACCGGGGATTATATCGATCCCAACAGTTTTCTGGACATGTTCGTCAGCGGATCGGTCAACAACGGGACCGGCTGGACAGACGTGAAGTATGACACGATGCTGGCAGAAGCGAACGCCACAACAGATCCTGATCTACGAATGAATAGATTGAGCAAATGTGAATCTTATCTTTTGAAAAATATGCCGTTCATTCCTCTTCATATTTACGTGTGGTATTACCTGCAAAAGCCTTATGTGCGCGGGTTGGAAGGAAATCTTCTTGACCAGCATGCATTCAAATTTGTCTGGATCGATGAAAATTGGCGGCCATGATTCGATTTCTTTTTCGCAGACTGATCATTTTGGGTCCGATGGTGTTGCTGGTGCTCACCATCACTTTCTTTCTCGTGAGTCTGGCGCCGGGAAGTCCCTTTAGCTCGGAACGAAGACTGGCTCCGGAAATTGAAGCAAACTTGAAAGCGAAATATGGCTTTGATCAGCCTCGCTGGAAGCAGTACGTGAGATTTCTCGGCAGGCTTGCAGGATTTGTTTACGATCCCTATACACATAAATACACGTGGAATGTGTATCCAGATTTTGGAGATTCTACGAGGTACAAGGACCGGCGGGTAAACGACATCATTCTGGAAGCGCTGCCCGTTTCCGCGATCCTGGGGATTACTGCATATTTGATTGCGCTTGGAATCGGACTGACTTTTGGAATCGTTTCCTCGTTGCGTCAGAATTCCTGGCTGGATCATCTCACAATGACCGGAGCCATGCTGGGTATCTCGATTCCCAATTTTGTTCTGGGTCCGCTATTGGTTCTCCTGTTCAGCCTGACTCTCTACCTCTTTCCGCCGGCCCGTTTGGAGTGGGCGTTCGAGTGGGGCTATTTCCGGATTCCTACGATCCGTTCCTTGTTTCTACCCGCGATCACACTGTCCGCCGTTTACATCGCATACATTGCGCGGTTGACACGAGCCGCGATGCTGGAGACATTGCAGCAGGATTTTATCCGGACCGCGCGCGCGAAAGGCGTGCCGGAATTGCGAATAGTCTTCAGACACGCGTTGCGTGGAGCGATTCTTCCGGTTGTCAGTTTCACGGGGCCGGCGCTGGCCTTTCTCATCAGCGGCACCATTGTTGTAGAAACTGTATTCAGCGTTCCCGGTCTTGGCCGGTATTTTGTGGAAGCGGCAACCAACCGCGATCATTTCCTGTTGCTGGGAATTACGGGGTTTGTTTCGATCGCTCTCATGGGAATGAATCTTCTCACCGATATAGCCTACGCTTTTCTGGATCCGAGGATCCGGTATGAGTAAACATTCCAGTCTGTGGAAAGACGCATGGAAGCGGCTGCGCCGCAATCGGCTCGCAGTATCCGGCGGAGTGGCCGTGGTGCTGGTAGCGATTCTGGCTTTGATGGGACCGTGGCTCGTTTACAAATACAACGGCTTCACTTATGACAAACAGGATCTCGGGAAAATGCTTGCAGACCCTTCCCACATCCATCCGCTTGGAACGGATATCCTGGGTCGCGATCTCCTGGCTCGCATTCTTTACGGCAGCCGGATCAGTCTCATGGTCGGTCTGATTGCCACACTGGTTTCCGCGCTGATCGGGATCGCTTACGGCTCAATTGCCGGCTATCTTGGCAAACGGGCAGACGATATCATGATGCGGATTGTCGATGTGCTTTATTCTCTCCCATACATTATCCTTGTCGTGATCCTGATGTCGTTGTTTGAGCGGAGCATGCTGCTGTTGTTTGCGGCGCTGGGAGCTGTGTCCTGGCTTACGATCGCGCGTATCGTCCGGGGTCAGGTGCTGAGTTTGAAGAACGAACCGTTTGTGGAGGCCGCGCGTGCTACGGGCGCCTCCCCCGTCGCGATTATTTTTCGTCACATTGTGCCGAACACACTGGGAACTGTGATTGTCTACACAACCTTGACCGTTCCTTCCGTCATCCTGCAAGAGGCGTTTCTCAGCTTTCTCGGCCTTGGAGTCCAACCTCCGGTTCCTTCCTGGGGAGTTCTGGCTGCGGAAGGAGCACAGGCGATCGCGGTCCATCCGATTCTGTTGATCGCTCCGGCAGCGCTGATGGCCTTCACGCTGTTCAGCCTCAACTTTCTGGGAGATGGTTTGCGCGACGCTCTGGACGTCAAACAACGGTGAAAGGGATCCTTTGTGGTGAAATTCCGGTCTATTTGGCGAGTAGTTGTTTTGTTTTAGCGGTAAGCTCAGGCACATTGAGCAGCGGAGCATCGAGCGCTCCGCGTAGCTGATGCATCCAGAAGACGGGTACAGTGGGTTGCTTGGACCAATGCGCTTCTTTGTCATAGATAAGGTAAATATCCCACGCAAACGCCGGAATTTTCATCACCAACTGCCAGAGAGGCCCGGTGATGCGATTGGCGTCCCAATAATAAACCACACGGCTGTCTGGAAATTCACTGCACTGCTCTTGCGCTGTTTTCAGATCATCGCTTTGCAGAATCGGCATCCATACGATGTACACCCGAAACCGCCGGTCCCGAACCTGCTTCATCACTTTCTGAATGTCAGAGAACCCCTGACGGCACCGCATTCAGGTAGGAGACAGTAGTGAAACAAGCCGAACTTTCCCGCTATCCTTCTCAAATTGGTCCCGCAGCGGATCAAAATTCTCCAGACGATTCAATTGGACTTTGCTTTGAGAGAAAACGAAAGAGACCGCCACAATGACAATTACGAACGTGAGCAATAGCCGAGTTCTCATCACTACATTATTATAAGGCACTGTCCTTGACCTGATTCCAGAAACCCCGTTTGACGGTGCTGTCCTAATTTGGGGGGCGGCCCTCCGTGGCCGCCATCACGGGCAGGGACGCCCGCGCTCCAAATTAGGACAGTACCCGTTTGACGCAGCAAGTGCCTGACGTTTATGATGGACGCATGGATGCCGA
>CAZDDB010000225.1:0-6544 GCA_964504105.1 uncultured Acidobacteriota bacterium | reverse complement strand
CAGAAACTCGCTTTGTTTTTGCAAATTCTTTTTCAGTGAAGGCGCCTGTGGCGCCCGGCGGCTGCATGGACTCTTCATCCGCCTTGGCGAACTTGGCGATCTTGGCGGTTCAAACCTTCGTGACTTCGTGTCTTCGTGGTTACCCGAAGCGTTCTTTGAAGCGCCGGCGCCGTTCATCTTCGATTTTATCGAGGGCCTCTTTGTTCGTATCGGTCAGGCTGGTTCCCGTGATGCGTTCGGTCAATTCGTGCATTCGTGTGAGCATCCGGTTAATCACGGTGTCAGACAGCTCGAGGCGTCCCAATTTTACGCGTACAGTTGAGAACTGGGTTCGGTAGTCCGGAGCGACGGGATCCAGTTTGAATAGATTATCGAAGATGCTGTTCATGGCGAGGATGTTTTTTTCGAAAGTGTCTATCAGGTACTGTAAAGGAAGACGCACCAGCGGGATTTCAGAGATCACATTCTCAATTGACTCCACCAGGCCTCCAGCAAAGACATTGTCCGCAAAACCCGCCACGGCCCCTCCGAAATCGAAGACCGGATCTGAGATCGCTTTGCCGAGATCTGTTAATGGACTTGCCAACAATTCTCCAGTCAGATCCCCAATCCCGGCCCTGGCGGTTTCAAAGAAATCTTGAGGATCCGGAATTCCGGCAGCGTCTCCGATTCTTCCGACTACATCAGCAAATGTTCCAATATTGTTGAACGTTTGAATAGAGTTTTCCAGCAGCGAAGGAACATCGCCAATTCCGCTAAGAGCGCTGGATGTCAGACTGGAAATTCCATCCACTGCGGTCCCGAGAGCTGAGCCTACCGCGGCAATCGTGCCTTCCGCAATGTTTCCGATTGTTTTTGTTACTTCACCCATAACGCTACTGAAACGGATTAATTCGTTTCGCCATTTCGTTGATGTTATCCAGCATCTGACCGACGAGCGTTTCGGTTGCTCCCAGTTGCTGAACCTGCTGCTGCACGTTGGCCAATTGAGTTGGAAAATCAGAAGAACTGGGATCAAGCTTGATCACCGCTTCAAAAATACCGTTCATCGTGTCGGCCGTATTCGCCAGCGACTCTTTGAAGGCTTCGGCGGGGATCTGTGAGATTGGATAATCTGTGATTGTGTTCTTTATCACATTTAAGAGATCGCCGCTGAACACACTTTTGGCAAAAGATGCAATTCCTTCGGCAAAATTGAAGATCGGATCAGTAATTGCTTTTGCAATATCTCCGAGTGGTCCGGCAAACAGATCGCCCACCAATCCGCCGACGTTTTGGAAAAAATCGACGGGATTCAGAAAATTAGCAATATCTCCGACAGCTCCACCAATGCCGCCCAGCACATCCTGACCGACACCTCCCACACTTTCCAACACGTCTCCGAAGATCGAGCCGATTCCGGATAATCCATCAATCGCTCCGCCGGCTACTGCCCCAACGCCGTCCGCCACAGATCCAACGGCCGATCCGACTGCACCTGCGACATCAGTTACGGCTCCGCCCACTGCATCAACCACATCTCCAATTGCGTTTCCAATCTCGCTCATGGTTTCCTCCTATGCGGTTTTTAAGCAAACGCGCTCGATTTGCGTCTGATAGATCGCTCCCAGCATTCCGTGGTTACACGGGTTTTTCGAATTCAGAATCGTAATGCCTTCGAACAACTGTACAGTAAGGGGAAGGCGTGATTTCTCACACCTCACCCTTTGTACAATTTCGCTATGCAGCTCCCAATTGAGCGTCGATTCTCTTCCTCGCATCCTGAACGGCACCAACACCTTTTTCATTCGCAAGCTTTAAGGCTTCCGCGGTCGCCACCACCAACAGCCGGGCGCGATTTGCGGCCGGATGCCTCTTTTGAGGATCCAGGTCCATCGCATTCTTGAGATCCGCTGCTGCTTCCTGCATTTTCCCTTTTTTCAGCAACAACTCGCCGCGGTTTGTCAGTGAATTGATGTCGTTAGGATACATACTGAGGGCTTTGGAATATCTGGCAATTGCAGCTTCATCCTGCCCCATTTTCTGGTAGATGGCTCCCAGCATTCCATGAATATAAGGGTTCTTGGAATCCAGAGTTGCCAATCCTTCGAACAATTGTCGGGCCTCATCATACCTGCCCTCTGTAAAAAGAGTGTGGCCGGCCATGAGAATGGCACCGTACTGTTGCGCTGTTACATTGAAAAGATCCGACGGTTTGATTGCGCCAGATTTCAGTTTGTTGATTGTTTCTTTGTCTATTTTCGCCATTGGTGCCTCCTATCTCATGTTCTGAATGATCCGATCGCTCAGCTCATTGAGCTTTGCGAGCATTTGACTGATCATTGTGTTTGCCTGCGTCAGCTGTTCCAACGAATTCTGCAGTCTCAACAAATCCGCCTGGTACGTTTTAGAATCAGGATCCAGATTTGTGATCTGATCGAAGATGCTGTTCATCCGATCCAGATTCGTTTCGAACGCTCCGATCAAGCCGTCGGCGCCTTGAGCTACGGCGCCTCCTGCTTCGTCTGCTGGGCCTGCGCCGGTCGCCTCTCCAACGAACTTCCCAATTGAACCAATCAGATCGCCGCTAAAGACACCTTCGGCAAATCCACCAATCGCTCCCGCAATATTTCCGGGAAGTGCGAAGGCGGCCCCGGCAATGTCACCCAGCGGACCGGGAAGCAAGTCGCTGGCAAGACCGCCGACATTTTCAAAGAAGTTCAGCGGGTTCAAGAAATCCGCTGCGCCTCCGACGATTCCGCCTACGGCATCAAATATGCCGCCGGCCACTCCGCCAACACTTTCCAGAATATCTCCGAAAATCGATGAAATACCGCCGAGAGCACCTCCGGCAATACTACCTACTCCGTCTGCAACTGAGCCGATGGCTGAGCCTACTGCATCTACTGCTCCACCAACAATGTTGCCTACCGCATTGATTGCGTCACTCATAACATTTACCTCCTTGTAATTGAGTTTGATCTTTCAGTGCCAAGGTTCTTTTGAAACTGACACTGGAAGATCCTACCAATCAAAATGGATCGGCAAAGAGTTTCGAATCATGTAGCCTTCCCGTTCCCGAAATTCGGGATCGGTAAGTTCGTATAAAACCACCGGACCGATTGCTATAAATTCAAAGCCCGGTTGAATATTGCAAATCGTGCCCGCGCCCGTAACCCGGAATTGGTGACGTTGATAACATTGTAGAGCGCGTTGATTCGCTTTCCGGACGCTCCAATTCAATTTAGGAACTCGAAGACGGTCGAACGCTGTTTTTGCGGCGCAGTACACAAGCGTGTTCAGCCATTTACCCCAGATAGTCGGCTCCCAGGTCTGATCCGTTTTCTTAATATGAATGAAGCCGCATGGTTGGGTGGAATCTTCATGAACAAAATAGAATTCTGTCGATCCCAGTTGTTCGGAAGTTTCCGCGACAAACTTTTCCAGCGGAGGAAGAGGTACATTCATGATTCGCTCTCGCAAAGGAACATTTTGCATTCCGTAGATCACTGGAAGATCCGACACGGACGCTGCACGAAAACAATGCATATCAGCACCTCGAGCGGGGGAGCATCTACATTAACATGCTTTTTTCCCCGCAGTCAATTTATCTTTCGAATCAGTCACATTAACTTATCGGCTGAGCGAAAACTTTGTTGCTTCAGGTCAATCCAATGAATGGGATTTCTGGATTTTCTTGCTACCAACGCGATCAAGACATTCTTTCAAAACGCTGTTCCGGTTTCAGCAGGACGCTTTTGCCTGTCTGAAGCGCATCAAATCCGAACCGGTCCCGCACCAGGTCCACCTTCTCATAAAGATTGCGTGCTTTGCGCTCCCGCAGGTCCGGAAACAGTTCCATTTGTCCCGTCTCCGACTGAAAATGAGATAGATGGATTCCAATCAGACGGATCCGGACACGCCGCTGCCGGTTCTCCCGCATCAATTCCAGTGCCGTTCGATAGATCACATCATCCAGGTTGGTAGGACGCTCCAAAGTAAAAGCACGGGAAACACGTTTGAAATCGGTGTAACGAAGCTTTAATGTGACCGTTTTTGCTTTGCGGCGGGTTTTGCGCAGCTCACGTGCCGCCTTTTCCACAAGAAAATGAAGCACTGCAGAGAGATGTTCCTCATCAACCGTATCTTCTTCCAGCGTCACTTCGCGGCTGATCGATTTGGATTCCTCCGGCTCCGCCGTAATCCGGTTATGATCGATTCCATGTGCCCGCTCCCAGAGCTGAAATCCGTAAATGCCAAAAGCGCCCCGCAGGAGATCCACGGGCATGGCTGCCAGATCTCCGATCGTGTGAATTCCCATGTCCTGTAATTCGGGTTCCATCTTTTCTCCGATTCCGGGAAGCGCGCGCACCGGCAGAGTCTGGAGAAAATGTTCCTCGTAGCCCGGAAGGATGAACAGCAAACCGCTGGGTTTAGCGCAATCGGAAGCCACCTTTGCCATCAAACGGTTTCGCGCTACTCCGATCGAGGCGCTTAAATGTACTTCGTTCTGGATTGCTGTGCGGATCTTTTCCGCTACGTTGATTGCGGATCCGTACAGCCGCTCGAATCCATACAAATTGATGTAGGCTTCATCGATCGAGACCCATTCGATTTCCGGTGAGTATCGCGCCAGGATTCCGGCCAACGCATCGGAATAATCGGCATAGACACCGTAATGACCGGACACAAAGATCAGTTCCGGGCACAATTTTTTCGCCTGATAACTCGGCATCGCCGAATGCACGCCAAATTTGCGCGCCTGGTACGAAGCCGATGCAACCACACCTCGCCCTTGCGGCGAACCGCCCACAGCAATCGCCTTTCCCCGCAGCGCAGGATTTAACAACTCCTCTACCGCCACGAAAAAGGCGTCCATATCCACGTGCACGATCATGGTTAACCACGGAGAATTTTTAAGCACGGAAACACGGAATACACGGAAATCATGAGGAAAAATTCTTTTAAATTCCGTGTTTCAGTGTTTCCGTGCTTAAATCCTTTGTGTCTCCGTGTCTCTGTGGTTAATACTTTCTCAGAATGCCGATGACGATTCCCTGAATCGTCACACGGTCAGACGGAAACTGCATCGACTTCATTTGCGGATTTGCCGGCTGCAGCCGGATGATCCCGTTTCGTTCTTTGTAAAATTTTTTCAATGTCGCTTCTTCGCCATCAATCAACGCAATCACCATCTCTCCGTTTTCTGCCGTCTTGCGATCCTCCACAATCACGTAATCGCCGTCGCGGATTTGTTCATCGATCATCGATTCACCGCGCACCTGCAGCACATACGTTTTTCCTTTGTGGGCCACCATGTCGGGAGGCACTGAGATGACTTCGCTCATGGCGATCGCTTCAATCGGTTGTCCGGCGGCAACAAAACCAAGCAACGGGATTTCCCAACCCTGCTGGTCTGACTCTACGCGGATCAGCTCGATCGAGCGGCTTGCATGTTTCTTGCGGCGGATCAACTTTTTTTGCTGCAGATGAGTCAAATGTTTATGAACGGTAGCAACCGAATGATAGCGAAAGTGGCGCGCAATCTCCTCAATGCTCGGAGCGTACCCTTTCGTTTTGATAAAACCCTCAATGTAATCAAAAATCTCTTTCTGTATCTTCGTCACGTACAAAGTTGCTTCTCCCGGTAGGGCGGCCAGCCCGGGCGGCCCTACCTCCCTATTAGCATAGGCGAAAGTAAAGCGAAAATCAACCCTTTGTGTCTTTGCGGTAAATTCATATATCATTAGGGATAAGTCTTGATGATTGTTTGAGGTGAATATGCGAGAAGAGTACGAACGTGAGGGTTTCAGTCCCATCCGTTTCGGGATCATCGGCGCGCTGCTCATTGCCGGCATCGTCGCCGGCACTCTGGGATACCGTTCGTTCCAGGCAAGCAAACTGCAGCACTCTGCAACACTTCAGGAATTGGAGCAGTCAAAAACGGAAGCTGCGCGGCTGAAGAAAGAGCTGGACGATCTGCAGATGGAATCGCGGGTGACATCGGAAAAATTGAAAAAGCAATTGCAGTTGCGGGAATCGCAGTTGTCCGGCATGAAGCGGGAAAAAGATTCGGAAAACCGCAGCGCGAGCGCGCAGCTTGCGGAAGCCAAGAAAGAAGGTGAGGCGCTCCAGACTCAGGTTCAGCAAGCAAAAAAGGAAGCCGATCAGAAGAGTCAGGACATAAAGAAGGCACAAGAGCAGCTCGCCAAAACGCAGATCGATCTGCAACGCGCGCGCGCCGATGCGGACCGGAATGCGAAGAGTTATACGGCACTCAAAGCCAAGCTGGACAAGATTGCGGAGGGGGACCAGGCGGCCGCAGACCGGATGGTCCAGGAGCTCGCCGAAGCAAAACAACAGCTAAAACGGGAGCAATCTGTCCGGAAAAAGCTGGAAGAGGAATTGGAGGCGTTGCGTCAGCAAATGCAACCCCCCTCACAATGAGGATGAACCGCAAAGCGCGCAAAGAAAATATTTATTTTTCTCTTTGCGGTCTTAGCGGTCTTTGCGGTTTTTCATTCCGAGCTTAAACCACTTTCTGGACGCGATCCGAACGCAGACA
>CAZDDB010000224.1:0-6576 GCA_964504105.1 uncultured Acidobacteriota bacterium | reverse complement strand
CTCAAATCCAGCGCCGTTTGCTCCCGCAGAACAACCCTCAAATAGAAAATTATGAAATCTACGGGATCAACCACTCCTGCTATGAGATCGGCGGCGATTATTATGATTTTATCCGTATGGAAAATGGCCGTCTGGCCGTTGTGATTGCGGACGTCTCCGGCAAAGGAATCGGAGCAGCGCTCCTGATGGCCGCGTTTCAGGCTTCTTTACGAACTCTGGTACACGCGGAAAAGAGTCCAGCAGCCCTCATGTTAAATTTGAACCGGGTAATGCTGGAAAACTCACCTCCGAACAAATATATCACCGTGTTTTACGGAGAACTGGACCCGTTAGAACGCACATTTGAGTATGTGAATGCCGGACACAACCCTGCAATTTTTATTCGAAAGGACACGCCCGAGTTTCTGAGTGCGTGCGGCCCCGTTGTGGGAATTGTTTCGTCTGCAAAATACGAAAGCCAGAAAATCCAGTTCGAACCAGGCGACCTCCTGTTCATGTACACGGACGGCATCACCGAATGCCAGAATCCACAAGAGGAAGAATTCGGCGAAGAAGGAGTGGTGAATTTCCTGCAAAAGAACCGCCGCAACTATGGAGTTGAGGACCTTTCTCAGCTTCTGGAGAGCCAAATCAGCGAGTTTACGCACGGCGCTCCGCCACTGGACGACAGCACACTAATCTTCCTGAGACACGT
Source organism: uncultured Acidobacteriota bacterium (assembly GCA_964504105.1). Taxonomy (GTDB): domain Bacteria; phylum Acidobacteriota; class HRBIN11; order JAKEFK01; family JAKEFK01; genus CAZDDB01. Next base: position 5,882 of record CAZDDB010000224.1, on the reverse strand, counting down.
GTGATCCACATCGTTCCTGTCTCGTTGAGGTACCAGAATGCAACAGACAAATGATTGGCTTGACCACACAAAACGTGTTTCTCTCCCGGATGGTTTGACGCTGTTGCTTCATCCGCTCCCGGAGTGCGACGCGGCCGGACTGCACTTTTGCGTGAAAGCCGGTTACTTTTGCGAAACAGATGCTGAAGTGGGGCTGGCTCACCTGCTGGAACACATGTACTTCAAAGGGTCGGAGAATTATCCGGAACCGGGGACCATCGGCACTGCCATGAAGGCACTGGGAGGATCCATCAACGCGACGACTGCGTATGATCAGACAAATTATTTCTGTGAAGTGCCCGCTGAAAATCTCGTTCCCGCAATGGAAATCATGACGGATGCGTTTACGGCGCCACTCTTTCCCGCGGACGAACTGAAGAAAGAGTGTGAAGTTGTCATCGAAGAATTCAACCGAAAGATCGATTCGCCGTCAGCTTATTCGCAGGAGCAACTGATTCGTCTTGCGTTTACGTCTCATCGCATGAAACGTTGGCGCATCGGGACGCCCGAACAGCTCCGGTCGTACACCCGCGATCACCTGTTCGAATACTTTCATCGCTATTATCAGCCCCAAAACATGATCGTCACCGTCACGGGAAAGTTCGACGAAGTACCGGTCCGGAATCGTATCGAAGCGCTGTTTTCATCGATGCGGAACGGCGAATTGAAGAAAGACTTCGGCCCGGCAGAGCCGCAGCAGAAAGAGTTGCGCTACGGGTTTCACAAAGCCACCGCCACTCAGAGTTATCTGCATCTCGCATTCCATGCTCCCGGAGTGATCCATCCGGACGGACCCGCCCTGGAGTTTCTCACATTTCTGCTTTCTGGGGGAAGAAGCGGACGATTGCACCGGTTCCTGGTGGAACAAGAACGCTCTGCCAGCTCCGTGTCCTGCGGCTACGCATCGTATGAAGATGTGGGGCTGATTCTGATCAGCGCGATGATGGAAGCCGACAGGATCCGCGAAGCGGGCTGCGATCTCTGGACCGTTCTCAGCGATCTGATGCAAAACGGGATCGCTCCGGAAGAGATGGGCAAGGTGAAAAACAAACTCCGCTTGCACCAGGCGATGCAGACAGAAGAAGCGCTCGCCCTGGCTCAAGTCTTGAGTTATTACGAAGCCTATGGCGGCTTTGAAAGAATCAAAAAATACTACGAGGACCTGGAACAAATCCAGGAAGCGCAACTCCTGGACACAGCACGCCGGTACTTGACGCTGGAAAACCTGAGCGTTCTTGAGTTTGTGAATGAGGACATACAACCGTTAACTCCGGGTGAATTCAGAAACCATCTTGGTTCCGGCGGGAAGACGCCGGAAGCCGCGAAGCCCCCTGCCCGCGATGGCGGCCACGGAGGGCCACCCCCCAAATTAGGACAGCACCCCCCGCTGGAATCCGGAAACGGTCTGGGACAGCCGTTGCAAATCTCAAAACCCCAAATCTATAAAAGAAGCGTCACATATATCCTGCAGCCCGATCCGCACATTCCGTTCATTTCCGCCGGGATTTTCTTTTCCGGAGGGCGCAATGAAGAAATACCTTCGACAGCCGGGATGACGCATCTTTTTTTGAGAACCCTGCTCAAAGGCACATCCTCGTTCAACGCTGAACAAATTGCTTTCCGGATGGATGCGCTTGGCAACCCTCCTCGCTTCAATTGCTACAGGGACTCGTGCGGTTTCACGTTTGAGACGATGCCCGATTTCTTTAGGGAGATGTGGAATCTGCTTCTTCATTGCTTGAAAGATTCGTTGTTTCCGCAAAAAGAGCTGGAAACGGAGAAAGGGAAAATGATTGCGGGGATCCGGAAAAATATGGATGATAACTTTGTCAGGCCGCTGCAACTTTTTCAGCAGGCTTTCTTCGGATCGCATCCGTACGGAATTCCTGAGCTTGGATTGGAGGAAAGCGTCTCGAACATGCAGGCTGCGGATCTGTCCGAGTGGCGCAACCGTCTGATCAGCAAGGACCGGATGACAGTTGTCGCAGTGGGCCAGTTCGATCCCGAAGCGATGTTCCGGCAGATGGAAGCCGCACTATCCTCTTTCCCTGCTACGGGAACGCCGTTTGGAGATTTGCCCGCGGCAACGCGCCCCGCCGGACTGCAGGCGCTGGAAACCCGCACAAAAAAACAAACAGCGCTGGTCCTGGGGTTCCCTGCCCCACCTGCCACCGGGCCGGACACGCATAAATATGACGTACTGCAGCAAATTTTGAGCGGGATGGGGGGACGGTTGTTCCGAAATCTGCGAAGCAAGCAATCTCTTGCCTACTCGGTGTTCGCGGGAAACATAGCTGGGCTTCACGCCGGCACCTTTCTCACCTACATTGCAGGAGATGCCGCCAAGGAAGAACAGGCGCTTGAAGGGATGTGGAAAGAGCTGGAAGAGCTCACGGTATCGCCGGTCCACCCCGAAGAGCTAAAGAATGCGCAGAGCTCGCTGATCGGGAGCTACATTTTGAGCTCACAGACGGCCTCGTCGCGCGTTGTGGACTATCAGAACAGTTCCCTGCTGGGGCGTCCGGTTCCGTTTTTGGAGAAGTACCGGGAACGGATCCAGGAAGTAAACGCAAGCGATATCCTGGAAGCAGCCCACAGCACATTCCAAAAAGAGCATAGTACGATTGGCATAGTACGCGGAACCACGGAGCGAATCGACGCGGAACAGAGGGTGACGGAATGAATCCCAGGGACTTGATCCGGCTTCTGGAAGACTACAAGAACGCGCAGATCAGCCAGGAAGATGCTCTCGCTGCGTTCAAAAACCTTCCCTACGAAAACCTGGAGTTCGCGCGCATCGATCATCACCGTGAAATGCGCAAAGGCTATCCGGAGGTCATCTTCGGCACCGGCAAGACACCGGAACAAATCGTGGAAATCGTTCATGCGATGCACCGGAACAACTCCAACATCCTGGTCACCAGATCCGAGCACAGAGTTTTTCAGCTGCTGAAACAAGAATATCCTGAAACAGAATTTCACGAACAAAGCCGGGCGATTACAATCTGCACAAGAAAGGAGATCACCGGAAAGGGAGAAATCCTGGTGATTTCCGCGGGTACGGCCGACATTCCTGTAGCGGAGGAAGCGCTGGTGACTGCCCACCTCTTTGGAAACAAGGCCTCGGCTCTTTACGATGTAGGAGTTGCGGGACTTCACCGCCTGCTGAATGAGCGAGAAAGGCTGAATTCGGCGCGGGTAATCATTGTCGTGGCAGGTATGGAAGGTGCGCTTCCCAGCGTTGTGGCTGGTCTGGTTGCAGCTCCCGTGATCGCAGTGCCAACCAGTGTCGGGTACGGATCACATTTTGGCGGTATCGCGCCGCTGCTCTCCATGCTCAACAGTTGCGCAGGGCTCGCGGTCGTCAACATCGATAACGGGTTCGGCGCAGGACAGCTTGCCTCTACAATCAATCACCTTTAACAGGGCAATGCAAAAGTCAAAATGCAAAATGGGTGAACAGGACTCGTCTGCCATTTTACATTTTGCATTTTGCATTTTGACTTTTCATCTTTCACCTTCATGATTCTTACGGAAAGCACAATGGCCATGCTGGAATGGCCTGAATTTCTGCGCTTCTTCTCTTCCTTTGTGGATTCGGCGGCGGGAAAAGAAATAGCATCCAACCTGCGTCCGCTGCAGAATTTGGATGAGCAACTGCAGCTCAGCCGTGAGGCGTTAGACTGCGCGCGGCAAGGCCGTGTGCCCTCATTGACAACCCTGGAGCTCATTCCGGAGATTCTGCACAGAGCTTCGATTGAAAATGACGTCCTGGAGGGAATCGAGATCTACCGTGTGTTCCGTCTTGCTGCGCTGAATAACGAGGTTCGAAACCGCATTTCCGGATGGAAACAAGAATTTCCAAATCTGCACAAATTTGGTAGACAACTTCCCGATCTGAAAGAACTGGAACGCGAGATCCCCGCAACAATCGATCCATCCGGAGAAGTCAACGAAGATGCCACGCCGGAATTGACACGGATCCGGAAGCAGATAACACATCTGAAGGCAAAAGTGGAGCGGTCGCTGGAACGGTATCTGAAAGATGACCGTTACGGAAGCGCGTTGCAGGAAGAGTATGTCACATATCGTCACGGAAGGGCCGTGCTGCTCGTGCGGACCGATCACAAGAGCGCGATTCGCGGCGTGATTCATGGCGAATCGGGAAGCGGGGCCTCTGTGTTTCTGGAACCGCTGCAGGCACTCGATGCCAACAACGAGCTCGCACAGCTTGCCGACCGCCGGCTTCAGGAAACCACGAGAATCCTGAAAGCAATGACAATCCTGATCGGAAGAGACCGTTCCCTGCTGCAATTTTCGATGAAACAACTTGCCGAACTGGACGTAATCTTTGCACGCGGACGCTTTGGCAAAGCACTTGAGTGCACTTACCCTGAGATCACGGAACAATTCCAGATTGACCTGCGAAAGGCGCGTCATCCGCTGCTGGAAGCCGCGTTACGAAAGCAGAACAGGACCGCCATCCCGTTTACGCTGGAACTCGAACCGGACACGAAAGCGCTGGTAGTGACAGGGCCGAATACGGGGGGTAAGACCGTCTTTTTGAAAACCGCAGGGCTCCTCTCTCTGATGGCTCACTGTGCCCTGCCCGTCCCTGCTGCAGAAGGGTCCCGCGTCCCCCGCCTTTCAGCGATCCACGCCGATGTGGGCGATCAGCAAAGCATCGCAGAAAGCCTCAGCACCTTCTCAAGCCATATTACAAATATAGTAGGAATACTTTCGAACCTTCAGGACCACTCGCTCGTCCTGCTTGATGAACTGGGGACCGGCACCGATCCGGAAGAGGGAGCTCCACTGGCGGTTGCAATCCTGCAAGAACTGTTGCAGCACACGGTCAAGGTGATCATCACTTCGCATCACAGCATGATGAAGGTATTTGCCTGGAACCATCCTGAATGCAAGACCGCCGCGATGGAATTCGATCCTGAACACCTTCGTCCAACGTACCGCGTACTTCCGGACCAGATTGGAGCCAGCCACGGACTGGAGATGGCAGGACGCATCGGTCTTCCTTCTGCGATCCTGGACCGTGCCCGCAATCTTTCCGGCGACCAGCAAAAACAGATGCAGGATTTCCAACTTCGTTTGCAGGAACGCATCCATTCGCTGGAACAAACGCGAACGTCGCTCGAACAGGAGAAAAGGGAATGGGAGGAAAGAGCCGGAGATCAGGCACAGAAACTGGAATCGCTACGAGGCAAGCTGGAGCAGCAGCTCAAGATGCTCCGCGAACAAAATACAGATTTGCTCCGTACGCTGAATGCAAAATTTGAAACGCTTCTGGAAACCATCAAAGATGCGCAGATCCGCCAACAAGTAAGACAACAGTACAAAAAGGAAGTTGTCCCCGAAATGGAACGGATCGAAACGCTGACGGCCCCGGACGCGTCTTCGATTCAGCCCGAGTTCAAACCGGGGGATCGTGTTTGGGTGAATCTCTATAAGGATTTCGGTGAGATTGTTGCCATTCGCAAAAATCAGGCAGAGCTGATCCTTCGCAACAAGCGTTTTACCGTCCCTCTTTCGACATTGGAGAAAAAGGAATCCGTAGTGGAATCGCTCCCCAGGGGCATTCGGCTGGAAGTAGCTGCAAAAGAGGTGGAGCGGGAACTTAACCTGATCGGACAAACAGTGGAGGAAGCGCTCGCAGCAACCGACAAGTATCTGGATGACGCGGTGATCGGTCAATTGCCGGAAGTGCGCTTGATTCATGGTCACGGAACAGGCAAGCTGCGCAGGGCCATAGAAGAAATGCTGGCCACTCATCCTCATGTGCAGAGCTACAGATCCGAATCGCAGCAGCGCGGCGGGTCCGGCGTCAC
>CAZDDB010000223.1:0-6597 GCA_964504105.1 uncultured Acidobacteriota bacterium | reverse complement strand
GCGGAGTGAAAATTGTGAGAAAATGGCAGTTGAAGCTCATCGGAGCCGATCGAAGGGCGTTCCAATCGGCACTCCTCAAAAGCAATTTCCTATGAGATTACCGTAGTTCGGATGCAATAATAATACGCGTAATGGTTTTGCCCGAAATCCCGCAGCAAGAAAAAGAATACCTTCGTAATTTTCACAATCTCTTTCCCAGTCCCGTTGAAGGGGAACACTATCTTGAAGACTCCTGGGAAAGGATGCAGGTAGTGCTGGCCTGGCTCAGACGGCTGCAAAGCGATGGCGCTGGTAAGGTACTGGAGCTCGGGTCCAATCCATATTTTCTAACCTTACTTCTGAAAAAGCACTATCCGTTTCATTTGAGTCTGGCAAATTATTTCGATGAATCCCAGAGCGGAGAGCAGACTCACGTTGTCGAGGGTGGGGGGGAAAGACACGAGTTTCGATTCGCGCATTTTAACCTGGAAGTGGATAGATTTCCATACGAGAACTCAAAGTTTGATTGCGTGCTATTCTGCGAGATTCTTGAGCACCTTCTTTTAAATGCAGATTTCCCCGTTTCTGAAATAAAACGAATCCTGCGGCCCGGCGGCTATGTGATCCTGACAACTCCAAACGCAGCGCGGTTGGCAAACGTAGTAAACATTCTTCGCGGCAAAAACATTTACGCAGACTACTCTCCACACGGAATTTATGGAAGACACAACCGCGAATACACACTGCCGGAAATTATTCAGCTACTGGAAAGACATTCTTTCGAGATCATAGAAACGCAGGTGCGCAACATCTATCCGCATTCGTGGAAAGCCAGGATGATCCAGGCGCTACGTCCGAAAACGTGGTATGAGCATATCTTTGTTCTGGCACGGATAAAGGTGCCGACAGCAAGCCGTCCGCTTACGGCAGAGGGAGCTATTCTAGGTACTCTTCCTTAGACCTCTGCGGCTCGCGTGTGTCGCGTGTGCCGAGGAATAGACAAATGTATGTGGGCGCACTAAGATCTTTTGATGGAGAGACTCAGGCCTTATGCAGCAAGCCTTGAATAGAAAGATGTATGAGTAAGAAAATCTCGGTAAAATCTAATTCAACCGCAAAGAGTCGCGTGTGGCCGCTGGCATGGATCATTGTGTTTTTGCTGGCAGTCGCCGGCGTTTGGTTTCTGAATTCACAACAGATTACGAGCGCGCCGCAATCGCAAACGCCGGTGACGCAGGTTCCCGGTAAAGTCCCGGCTTTTCAGGAAACAGTTCCGAATCCGGGGCCACCGCCGGGAGAAGCGCTAGAAGGGATGGTTTGGATTCCTGGGGGCGAGTTCTCGATGGGAGCAGAGGATCCGCGCGGTCTGGATCATGGTGGCTCGGATGCAATGAATGACGCAAGGCCGATCCACCGTGTTTCCGTGGATGGCTTCTGGATGGATAAAACCGAGGTTACCAATGTGCAGTTCATGAAGTTTGCAAAGTCGACAGGCTACATGACGATCGCTGAACAGACGCCGCGCGCCGAAGATTATCCGGGCGCGCCGCCGGAAAATCTTGTTGCCGGATCGGTTGTTTTTGCGCCGACCCCTCAGCCGGTGCCGCTGGATAATCACTACCAGTGGTGGGCCTACGTGAAGGGCGCAAACTGGCGTCATCCGTTTGGCGCCGATAGCAGCATCAAAGGAATGGAAAAATATCCGGTAGTTCACATCGCATACGAAGATGCAGTGGCCTACGCAAAGTGGGCGGGCAAACGTCTTCCTACGGAAGCGGAGTGGGAGTTTGCCGCGCGTGGCGGGCTCTCAGGCAAAGTATACGCGTGGGGAGATGAGTTCAGGCCGGACACGAAATGGATGGCAAACTCCTACCAGGGTCAGTTTCCTGTTCAGGAAAACACCGAAGATGGATTTGCCGGAATCGCACCCGCGGCCCAGTACCCTCCGAATGGTTACGGCTTGTACGATATGGCAGGCAACGTTTGGGAGTGGTGCAGCGACTGGTACCGGCCCGAATACTACGGTATGCTGGTCGCGGCAGGCGGTGTGGCGCGTAATCCACAAGGACCCGATTCGTCGCTGGATCCAGCCGAGCCGGCGGAGAAGAAGCGCGTCCACCGCGGCGGTTCCTTTCTATGCTCCGATCAATACTGCACGCGTTACATGATCGGCACTCGCGGGAAAGGCGAAATTACAAGCGGCAGCAATCATCTCGGTTTCCGCTGCGTTTCAACAACGAAAAAACCTCCAACCACGGGACCGCAGTAGGGCGCACCCCGGTCGATGGCGAGGCTTAGCGAACAATAGTAGAATTGCTGTAAACTGAAAGTGATGGTTTGTTCGCGAGGGAATAACAAAAATGGATCAAGTGGATACTGCTGAATTTCACGTTCGTCCTGAAAAACCGGAACGAAGCTCTGATGTGTCTGTTCGTTCGATATGCCGCGCCCAATTTGGGGCTGTATCTCACATCGGCAAAGTCCGCACAAACAACGAAGACCATTATTTGATCATCCGTCTTGGAAGGGATCAGGAAACGCTGATGACAAATCTTCCTGACGGTTCCGTGCCTGGCCACTTTCAAGAAAACGGATATGGAATGATGGTGGCCGATGGGATGGGGGGAAGAGCATCAGGGGAAGTGGCCAGCCGCATTGCGTTGACCACACTCATGCATCTGATCCTGCATTACGGCCGGTGGAATATCCGGATCAACGAAGAGATTGCTCAGGAAGTCGTATCGCGGGCGGAACGTTTTTACCAGGAAGTTAACGAGAAGGTAATCCAGGAAGCAAGCGCCAATGAAAAGCTTTCGGGAATGGGTACAACCTTAACCGCTGCCTATGTCGCAGGGAAGCATCTGTTCGTAGTACATGTGGGAGATTCGCGGGCTTATCTATTGCGCCAGGGCAAGTTGGCCCAATTAACTCATGACCAGACGTTTGTTCAGTTGCTTGTTGACACGGGTAATCTTACGAAAGAGGAAGCTTCCCGTCATCATCTCCGTCACATGTTGACCAGCGCCATCGGCGGGTCTTCAGAAGCGGCAAAAGTGGAAATCCGCCAGCTTGAGCTTGCCGATGGTGATTGCCTGTTGCTTTGCACCGACGGTCTTACGGAAATGGTCCCCGAGGGAAAAATCGCAGGGGTGGTCTCGTCACAGAAGGATCCGCAGCAAAGATGTGAGGACCTTCTTCAACTGGCTCTCGACGCAGGCGGGAGAGACAACATTACGGCCCTCGTGGCCCGTTTTCAGATTTCTCACTTGCAGGTATTAGGGTCCCAAGCGCAAGGGTAGGACTATTATTCCAGTGCTTTGATAGCTGCGTCACGCACGCGCGGGCTGGGATCCGATCCGCTGAGAGTTTTGATGAGTTGAGTCAGGGCAGGGTCTCCGAGTTTTGCGGAGACTTTGATTGCGTTGATCATCAGCTCTTCTTTGTTTTGTTCTGACATTTGTAAGAAGCCCGCAAGATAATCGCGGTTCATGATCTTCAGCAGGATATCTGCTCCGGTGGCGTTGTTCATGCGCGCCAGCGCGATTGCGGAATTCCATGAAACTTCGGCTGTCGCATCATCCAGGTGCGCTTGCAGCGGAGGAACAGCCCGCGGATCCTGGATTGCGCCAAGGACATAGGCGCTCATCGAGCGGATTGCCGAATCGGAGTCTTCCAATTTTTCAATGATTCCGGGAACCGCGCTCTTGTCTCCGATCGAGCCTAGTCCCCAGATACACCAGATCACAGTTTGTGAATCCTCATCATTCATCGCCTCCTGCAACGCTGGAACGGCGCGGGGATCTTTCAACCTGCCAAGCGCGAGCGCCATGTAGCGGCGGATCTGCGGATCGTTTCCTTTTGTATTTCGGAAAATCAGAATCATCTCGGGAAGCTGTTTTCTCGCTTCCGTCTCGTAATCCTTTTTCGGATTCGCCAGAAGGTTGGAAAGGTGATAGGCTGCCTGCCAACGTTCCGATTGGCTTCCGGTTCGAATATCGTAGAGGTAATCGCGCACAGTTTTTTCCCTCAGGGCCATTTGGCCAAAAAGCACGATCAGGAAAACGACCACACCCACAACGATCAGCGGTACCAGAATAAAACGGAAGACTACCAGAATGCCGGCTTCTTTCTTCTGTTCCTCTTCCTGCGGCGTTTGTATCTCTTGAGGTTCTTCGCTCATTTCAGGTCCTGATGATTTCGATACTCTCTTTCCGATCTGCGGATCGCCCATTCAAACAACAGCCAGGAACCGAGTCCGCAGGCGAGGGCCAGCAGAAAAATCACGGAGGTGAGGCTCATGCCGGAGCAGGGAAGAAGCGCCTACTGGCTTCCGGCCGATGCCGTACTCGATGGTTCCGACATCGGCAGAGGCGCGACCGAGGCCTGATTGCCTTTCCCGATGCTGTACAGATAATTTCGCAACGCGACTTTTTGTTGTTCCGGATCTCCAGCCAGAACATTTGGAAGAGCTGCTTCCGGGAAGAAATCGGGCATTCGGGTTCCCGGCAGCAGTTTTTGCGGATCATCCAGCCATTTCACGACCCAGTCGGCGCGCAGTCTTGTTTGCGCCATGGTCAGATCCGGAGCCAGGTCGGCGGACGTTTTCCCTTCCGGCGCCTGGCTTCCGATTACATGGCACGATGCGCATTGAAACGTCGTAAACAGAGTCTGCCCATCTCCAAGATGCTCCGCATAATCTGGTTGTGAATTGAATGGGCCAACTTTTCCGGAAGCCATGAAGAATTCTGTAAGTGTGTTTGCTTCTTCATCCGATAACCGGAAGTTCGGCATGCGCACTTTCAGCCATGGCCGGATCTTTCCCGGGCCCTTGAGGAACTGGAAGAGCCAGTCAGACTGCACCTTCTCACCTTCGTTTAGCAGGGCAGGGGGCGCCATGCCTGACTCAGTGATCACGGTCTGAATTTCACCGCCCCAGCCATCGATGTTGTGACAGGCCACGCAATTTTTCTGCAGAACGAGCCAGCGTCCCTTTTCAGCAACTTGCTCCTGCGCTGTCAGAACCCGCTGAGATTCTACCGGGACCCTTTCTTTGGTGAGACCCATGACCAGCATGGTGATGGCCTTGATTTCATCTTCCTTAAACTCAAAGTTAGGCATCATCAGTTTTTCGTCCCAGCGTTTGACGCGATCTTTATCGTAACTGCGCGGATCATGCAGCTTTTGCGAAATCCAATCGGGCACGGAATGCTCGATCTCCACAAAACCGAAATCGAACTTGGTCAGAAGTTTACTGCCTTCTTCCGAAAGAGAAGTGCCGATCCCTTTCGCGTTTTCCAATCCTTTGATCAGATGACATCCAGTGCACCCGTAACGTTGAACCGTTTTTTCTCCCAAAAAGTTCCAACGGTCCTGATCGGACATCCTGTTGTATTCCTGTTCGGCGCTGAGTCCGTATTGCCGTTTCAAATAGTGAACGATCTCGTCTTTCAGATATTTTTCATCCTGCCTGGGCATTTGCTGCTGTTCCCAGGCTGGATCTTTCAGCGACAACAGATAGGCGGTAATGTCCATCGCCTCTTGATCGCTGAGCCTCATGTTTGGCATCCGCGTCTGGACGGAATAGTGACGCGGTTCCTTCAACCAGTGATACAACCACTCCGCGTTTGTCTTGGACCCCAGTTTGATCAAAGGAGGTCCAAATCTCCGGCGCGTGTTCATGACCTTTGGCGCCTCTCCCTCAATCAGATGACATCCCACACAGCCCACTTCCTGTACGAGGATCTTGCCGTTCTCCGTATTTCCTGTCTGTGTCGAAGCAGCGTACTCAATCGGCTCGGATCTTGAAAAAATAAATTCAACCATGGAACGGATTTCGACGCGGCTTCGCGAGACATCTTCGGGCGAACTGTTATTCGTGTTGTGGAAGTAGCGCGGCATCCGCGTCGTGGGGCGGAAGGCTTTTGGATTCTCAATCCACTTGTACGCCCATTCTTTTGTAAGCTTGCTGTTGACGTGCCGTAAATCGGGGCCAACCTTGGGAAGGTTTTCAAAACCTTTTGTCAGATGGCAGCCATGACATCCATATTCAATGAAAAGATAGCGAGCTTCGTTGATTTTCTCTCCACCGGGGACTTGCGCGACACCCGTATGGCATTTCATGCACGATGCTTCCACCATGGACCCGGGAAACATCTTCTGGTCCCAGTGATGCATCTCATGCCAGTCATGCTCTTTTTCCCAACGCTTCTGCTCCTCCCCGTTATCCGGCATATGGGCGACTGTGATGAAATCGGTAGCGCGTCCGCGTCCCAGATGACATCCGGTGCATCCGAATGTTTCCATCGGGTGCTTCGAGTTGCTTCCCGCATAGATCTCCATCTTCGGGTGTGAAACGAACGGCTGCTGAATTTTGCCGTAATCGGGGATGTCCGCTCCTTCTTCGTATCCTTCTTGAGCGATGGCCGCATGACAGGTCATGCAGCGATCGACGCGCGAAACCTGTAGAAAGTTCAGATCCTCATTTTGTCCGTTGACGACAATCTGCTGGATCTTGATGGACGGATCCATAAAATCCACGAGTGGAAGATTCCGGAAGTAGCCCGCGACGCTCGGAGAAATATTTCTCTCTTTTCGCTTTAACCGGTCGAGCTTGGTGCG
>CAZDDB010000222.1:0-6615 GCA_964504105.1 uncultured Acidobacteriota bacterium | reverse complement strand
GCCCCTACAAACTGTCATTCATTGGCCCCCCGCTAAGACTGCTATGATAGGTGGTATATGCATAAAGTCACGGTGGCCGCAATTCAGATGACTTCCACGGATGATTGGGAATCCAATCTGCGGAAAGCGAAAGAATTTGTTGCTTGCGCGGCGGACCGCGGAGCAAAAATAGTTGCCTTGCCGGAAAATTTCGCCTACTTGCGTTCCGAAGGAGAGGAGATTCCGTGCGGACAAACCCTGGAAGGAGAGTTCTTGCAAAGCATGAAGATGCTCGCAGCCGGGCACAGAATCCACCTGCTTTGCGGCACAATTCCGGAGGCGATTCCGGAAAGCCGGCAAGTTTACAACACGAGTGTTCTTCTTGATCCGAATGCCGAAATGATCGCCGTGTACCGGAAGATTCATCTATTTGATGTAAAGTTGGAAGGGCGCGCAGTGTTTCAGGAATCCAAGTTTGTCCGAAGCGGCAGGGAGGTTGTCTGCGCAGAAACAGAGTATGGTGGAATGGGCTTGACCGTTTGCTACGATTTGCGATTTCCGGAGTTGTTCCGAATTCTGACCCTGATGGGTTCTCGGATCATCTTTGTCCCTTCCGCATTCACGGAATACACAGGCAAGGATCACTGGCAGGTTCTGCTTCAGGCGCGCGCCATTGAAAATCAGGTGTACCTGATCGCTCCCGCACAGTTCGGCGCTCACAATCAGAAGCGCCGGAGCTACGGCAGATCCATGATTGTCGATCCGTGGGGGAATATCGTTGCCTGCGCTCAGGATCAGGAAGGACCGGTCCTTGCGGAAATCGATTTCCAATTGCAAGACAAGATCAGAAAGGAATTACCCTGCCTGGAACACATCAAGATGGTCCATGATCAAGATCCTCAACCAGGAGAATAATACGACTATGTCTGCTTATGTGATCGTCGAAATTGATATTACCAATCCGCCCCCGCCCCTACCACCTCTCCAGAACGCGCGACAATTCAGCCAGATCCTCAATCACGGCATCGGCGACTGAATCACGCATGGAAGATGGATTGGCGCCGATAAACTTGATCGCCTTCATTCCAGCTTGCTTGGCGCCGGTGATATCGGTTTCTTCAAGGTCTCCAATATGGACAGCTTCGTGCGGCCGGATTTTCAATTCATCCAGAATCTTGTGAAACGCTTCCCGATTCGGCTTGAGAAGTCCGGTTTCATTTGAAAATGAAAAAGCGTTAAACGAATCCAACAGCTCATGATGTTCGAGAATCTTCCGGAGGGCCCGCCCGGGCGTATAGCCGGTATCGGAGATGAGTCCCACATTCATTCGTTGTGCCGCAGAGCGGACCGCTTCAAACGCGTTGTTGATCAAAACGGGGGGATGCTCCAGCAAAACCGATTCGAAAAAATCTACAACGCGCGCAAAATCCTTTTCGGGAATTTCAAGATCCAGGTTCCTCAACAGCTCGCGGAAGTGCAGATTCATCGGAAATGACTTGCGGCTCTCCCACTGGCTCAGATATACGCCATGAGCCGCTTGAAATGCAGACGCCACCTCTGAGACCGCAGTCGCGGGATGGTGCCTGCAAATCATCTGGTGGGCGAAGGCGATCCGTTTTTGATGCCGGATTCCCTCATGCTGATCCAGAAACAGCGTGTTCCAAAAATCAAAAGTGATCAGTTTCAAGTCTTGATTCCTGTTTTCGTCTGGGGTGCGGGCGTCCCTGCCCGCGACGGTGGCCACGGAGGGCCACCCTCCAAATTAGGACAGCATCCAAAGATCGCATGAAGAGAGAGCGAACTCAAGGGCAGCTTCATTTTTTGGTAGAATCGATCAATGGCAGATTCGCAGTTCCAACCCAAATTGATCACCGTTCTTCGCGGGGGATACACCGGAAAGGAATTCACATCGGACCTCATCGCCGGAATCATTGTTGGGATTGTCGCGCTTCCGCTGGCGATCGCATTTGCGATTGCATCCGGGGTCGGACCTGAAAAAGGTCTGTACACGGCCGTAGTCGCCGGATTCGCTGTAGCAGCGTTGGGTGGAAGCCGCGCTCAAATTACCGGGCCCACCGGCGCTTTCATCGTCGTCGTTTATGGAGTTGTTTCGCAATTCGGATACGACGGACTTGCCGTTGCCACTTTGATTGCCGGAATTATGCTCATCGCGATGGGGCTGACGGGAATGGGAACGTTGCTCCGCTTCATTCCTTATCCTGTGACAATCGGATTCACAAGCGGGATCGCATTGATCATATTCTCTGCGCAAATCCGGGATTTTTTCGGCTTTCAAATCCCGCTGATGCCTGCCGAATTCGTTGACAAGTGGGTAACCTACGCCCTGTACATCCGCACACTCAATCCGGATGCCCTTTTGATTGGTCTGCTTTCTCTTGTCATTGTGTTCCTCTGGCCGCGCATGACTCACCGGATCCCGGGTTCCCTGGTTGCGATCCTGGTGGCAACTGCGGTGGTACATTGGATGAAACTGCCGGTGGACACGATCGGCAGCCGGTTTGGTTCGGTACCCAACCACCTGCCCGCCCCACATCTTCCTTCCATTTCGTTAGGATTGATCCGCAAGATGTTTCCCTCGGCCGTTACGATCGCCCTTTTGGGCGGCATTGAATCGCTGCTTTCGGCTGTGGTTGCGGATGGAATGCTGGGGACGCGGCATCGGTCAAACATGGAGCTGGTTGCGCAGGGTGTTGGCAATATTATCTCTCCTGTTTTCGGTGGAATCCCAGCGACAGGCGCCATCGCGCGCACCGCAACCAATATTAAGAACGGCGGCAGGACCCCGATTTCCGGAATGATCCATGCAGCAACACTGCTTCTGATCATGATTTGTTTCGGACGATTGGCCGCGCTGATTCCAATGCCTGCGCTGGCAGCAATTCTGATCTACGTTGCATACAACATGAGTGAATGGCAGACGTTTCAGCAAACTTTGCGCAGTCCCAAGAGTGACGTCGCGGTGTTGCTGATCACATTTTTTCTGACTGTTCTGATCGATCTTACGGTGGCAATCGAGGTGGGTGTGGTCCTTGCTGCGATCCTGTTCATGCAGCGAATGGCAAACGTAACGCAAGTCGGATTCAAAACCAGAGACCTGAGCGAAGACGAAGACAAGGAAGATCCGAAAGCAATTTCCAAAAGGAAAGTCCCGGCGGGTGTGGAGGTTTTTGAGATTTATGGTTCCCTGTTCTTCGCAGCAGTGGACCAATTCAAGGATGCGTTGCGTCGCGTAGAAAAGAACCCCAAGGTGCTCATTTTGCGAATGCGCCACGTGCTGGCATTGGATGCTTCCGGACTGAAAGCGATCGAAGATCTATTCAAGAAGATGAAAAAAGACAGATCTGTTCTTGTTTTGTCCGGAGTCCATGCTCAGCCCCTTGTGGCGATGGAACATGCAGGGTTCCTCGATCGGATTGGCGAAGAAAATATCCAACCGGATATCGATGAAGCTCTAAAACGCGCCCAACAAATTCTGGAAGAGGATTCACCGCAGAGACGCTGAGTGAATTCCGTGCTTAAATCCGCCTCTGCGCACTCCGCGCCTCTGCGGTGAATTCCTACAAGACTCTTGCGAGGACGAGAGTCATGTCATCGCTTTGCGGAGCGGTTCCCACAAACTTCGCAACTTCATCCATAATCAAATCGCGCAATGGAAGAACCGGCAGAGGAAAGTTTGCGGCAACCAGATGGGCAAGACGGTCCTCGCCGAATTCTTCATCGACTTCATTCATTGCTTCTGAGATTCCATCAGAATACAACAGCAAGAGATCTCCGGGTCTCATCTCCACAACATCCTTCCGGTAAACGGCTTCTTCAAACATGCCGATCACCATACCCCCGGAACCGAGCCGGTCCAGCGCCGGAGGTTGAGACTGACGTTCGCTTTGCCGGAACAACATAGGCGGAAGATGGCCGGCATTCACATACGTCAGTTTTCTTTTGTTGTCTTCGTACAGGCCGTAAAAAAACGTTGCATATTTGTTTCCAGGTGTAGAACCGCACATCAAACGATTGATGTCCCCGATCAGCTCATTCAGCATTTCACCACGAAGAGGCGCTCCGCTGCGCAGCAATGCCTGGAGGCTTGCCATCAACAGTGCAGCAGAAATTCCTTTCCCTGCTACATCCCCGAGCGCGATCCCAAGCCGGTCATTGCCAAGAGGCAGGAAATCATAGTAGTCCCCGCCAACACCGCGCGCAGCACGGCACAAACCGGTATACTCAAGAGTGCGCATCGGGGGAAGTGTTTGAGGGAATAATCGCTCCTGGACTTCTTTAGCAATCTGGATTTCACGCTCCATTTTCTTCTGTTCGGCAATCTGGGTGATCATCTTGGAAAATTCCAGAGCGATCGCTGTTTGTTCAGCAACGCTTAGAAGCAATTCTTTGTCTTCCCTGGAATATGCCTCCTCCGAAAGCTTTTCCCCCAGACTGACAAATCCGATCACTCGATTGTTGGTCATCAAGGGAACAATGAGTCTGGCATTCAAAGTCTCGAACAGGATCTTTTCACGGTAATGCTTATCTGATTCGGAGTTCACCCTGGTCAGGGAGTGGGCCCAGGACTTTGGATCGTTCCTGTATACATCCATCGTCACCGGTTCATCCGGAGCGATCTTCTCCAGGTGCTGTGAAAGAAATGCATCCGCCTGCAACTGATAGCCCTGATACACATCGGGATCGCACCATGTCTCATCGTGATGGCCGGACCGCACGCGCAAACCATGACATTGATAATTCCTGGTTTCGTTGTGAAGGAAAATCGCCACTTTGTCCGGATACAGGGAATCACTGATCTTGTCCGTCACCAGATCAAATAATTTTTCCGGCTCTCCGGCCAGACGCCGCACGGCGCGGCTCAGATCGGTGAGTACTTGCTGCGCGTTGTAAGCTTCCCGGAAGAAACGGCGGTCCAGAGCCGGCATGACACGCTTGTTGATCCCCCGAAGAAGGATCACGAGAACAATGGCCACGACCGCCGCGCCCGCAGCCAGAAGTCCGGTGTTTGGAGTCCGAGGAAAGAGTTTTACCGTTCTAAGCCCGAGATAGATCGCAAGAAAAATAAGGACTCCTTCCACAACCAGAAAACCGCGGGAAACAAACGCGTATTGCAGACCGCGCCGGAGAATCAACCGGATCCCCAACACGCGGTGCTTCAACACCACGTATATGAAAGAAAGCGGAAACAAAGCCATCGTCAAAACAACAAGGACAACAGGCCAGAGTGACAGGATCGTGACGTTGCTGACCGCTACATATGTCAGAAAAACAATCAACGGGATCAGACCGATCAACGCACCCAGCAAGAGAATGACCATCTTGCGCCGGTCAACTTTGGTCTGTGCCCTCACTGTGTTCAGAACCAGAGAGACAAGACCCGTGACAAACATCCCGATTGTTGCGGAGGAAAAAACCACGATCCACCCGGTGGCAGCCCGATCCGCACGTCCGTATAGTTCAAACGAGTAAGCGGTCGCAATGGCAAAGAAGGTGGCAACCAACCACTTGATCACGGATATTCCGAGAAACAAATGTTTCAGCCAGGGTGCCTTGCGGTCGACCAGCGAAGGGGAAGGAAAGAGAAGAAAAAACCGTGCAAAAAGATAGACTACGAAAGAGCCGAACGTACTCTGAAGAATCAGCGATAACTCTCTTAAGCCTGCAGGAAAAGAAAAATAGGGAATTCCGAATAAGAAGGAGAATGCAAGAAACAGCAAACACGCGGTAAATGCGTTATCGTCCTCCGGTTTCATAAAGCCAATAAAGAACCCTGTCAGGATCCCGAGAAAGGGAGCGATGATTCCCAAGAGTCCCAGGAAAAGCCAGATCTTGAAATCCATCCAGTTGGAAGGGGTCGGCTGCATCTCGATTCTCACGACCTGTGGATTCGGTGCTGATCCTCTCAGGATTACCAGACTCCACGGTTCGTCATATCGCAATTTCTTGAGAATGCGGCCGTAGTCGGACATGTTGTGGATGGTTCCCCCTTGTCCGCTTCCATTGTAGATAGCCGTAATTCTGTCCTTTTCTTGAACCCCGGCTTTAAAGGCTGCGGTTTCTTCGTTGTGGGAAGTATCGCGTGGAATCACGGTTTTTACGATGAGATAGTTCCCTTCGAGATCGTTGACCATGCCGGCTAACCGGAGGCTCAGAGAGCTCACAAAGAAAAAGTTGTAGATGGTCGCTCCCCGGACGATCAGGATGCACACGGCCAAAAACAGAAGTATGGCCACACGCTTATTCATGCTGACTTAAAGGATATACTAATACATGCATCAGGGGTCAAGAAGTGGTGGGAAACGAATGAAAACGGCAAACTGGATCATGGCGGTGGTGTTCTTGTTGTGTATCGCTGTTCAGTATAACGATCCGGATCCGGTTCGTTGGATGACCATCTATGGTCTTGCCTTTGCGGCATGTCTGCTCTTCGTGAGCGGAAAGCTTCGCTGGCCATTTCCGGCAGCAGTTGGCGCCGCAGCTCTTCTCTGGGCGGCAACCATTGGGCCGCGTGTGATCGGCAAGAACGTGCCAATGAATGAAGTCTTTGGTACCATGAGAATGATCAGCGAACCTGTGGAAGAATCACGCGAAATGGGCGGTCTGTTGATTGTTGCA
>CAZDDB010000221.1:0-6646 GCA_964504105.1 uncultured Acidobacteriota bacterium | reverse complement strand
TTCCGATGATCCGCGAGCCGATGAAGCCGGCGAAAGATCGATCCATCTGGATGGAACTGTACGCGTGGGGCCAATCACTGGTGAGGAGCCTCATTTGTTGCTGGGGCATCATAGTCGCGTGTGGTATAACCCTATCGTTTCCTCTTTTTAAATGGAAGGTTGCGGAGGTTGAGCTCACCGGATAAAGCAGCCAGTTCGGGATCCTTGTGAACCAGCGTTGCATCATGGAGCTTCGCGACTGCTGCGATCAAAGCATCCGCCACGGACAATCGATACGAAGCCTTCAGCTTGCCTGCCTGCAACAGAAGCCTTTCATCTGGATATACCCAACTAACCGGCCACGATTTAACAAGAGCAATCAATTCGGCTGCCTTGTCCTCGCCCTGTTCCATCAAGGATATATAGGAAATTTCCATCAGACTAATCGAACAGATTATCAAGACCGATACAGCTGCCCGCGCCTCATACAAGAGCTTTTCGACTTCCTCGCAGCCATCTTCCTGATCCGTATAAGCGAAGATAGCGGAGGTGTCCAGAACGTACGAATCAATCACGTTTGCGTTCTAACGCTCTCTCTCTTAGAAGCCGTCGACGGAATCCTTTGGAGCTTCCCTTAGCAGCGCGTATGGAATCTGCAGGCATCGGAACCACTCTTATGGTTTCCCCGTCGTCAATCCAGTCCAGCTTCATCCTGGGCCGAATCTTGTGCCCCTCACGAATCTTGGCAGGCACGACAGTTTGCCCTCGTGATGTCACAGTCGTTTTCACATCAATCACCTCTCGGCAAAAATACAAGATTTTTTCCCAAAATGCAAGATATAATAGGTCCTGCTCCTGAGCGAACGCAGATCGCATGAGATATAATGCAATCTGTAGAATACGCGAATTACCCAAAAACGGTTTCTTCTACGGGATTCGATCAAACATCCTATGAAGCGGCCCGAGATGAATGACCTCTCCGGGGACGTCTTTGCGGTACCGGTTGCATCCACGTATTCTTCTCACTTCTGAGTATTGAGCTAAACGGCGCCGCCATTCCACAGCGTCGTCGATCCATTTTCCGCTTTCCATATCCAGCAAAGCATAAACGGAATTCGACTTTTTGACCATTTTTTCCGACTTCTGTACGGCCGTTGCAGTATTTTGATAAGTTCGGTATCATTTTTGCCGCGATGGAAAATACGTTGTTCCCGCAGACTGCGGAATCCGCCGAGCCAATTCCGGCCAGTCCGGCGCCCATACAGCAAAAGGAACGCATTTTCATGCTGGATGCCATCCGGGGCGTGGCGATTTGCGGCATCCTCATTATGAATATCCACTTCTTCGGCCGTTCTTTCTGGGCCGATGACTTGCGTGTGGACAACGAGTTGAACCAACCTGCCAATGTTGCCACCTGGTCTGTTGTGAATTTCATGTTGGAAGGATCCTTTCGCGGGCTCTTTTCGATTTTATTCGGCGCCGGTTCTGTCTTGTTGATCAGCCGCTTG
This sequence comes from uncultured Acidobacteriota bacterium, assembly GCA_964504105.1. GTDB lineage: Bacteria > Acidobacteriota > HRBIN11 > JAKEFK01 > JAKEFK01 > CAZDDB01. The sequence continues at coordinate 5,159 of CAZDDB010000221.1, read as the reverse complement.
GAAAAAAACAACCCCGGTTTGAAGCCGGCAGATATCTACTATAGACGCCTCATCTGGCTCTTACTGTTTGGACTCATCAATGGCTATGTGTTGAATTGGCCTGGCGATATCCTTTACCATTATGCGATCGTCGGATTCTTCCTGTTTCCTTTTCGGAAAGCGTCATACAGATTGTTGTTGGGCCTGGTGATTTTTTTTGTCGGCCTCACCATGTTCACATCCTGGGTAAAAGTCACCGGACTGAAGGAAATGAAGGCTAAGGGCGAAACCGCCATGGCTCTGGAAAAAGAAAAGAGGCCGCTGAACGAACAACAAAAAGGGGGTCTGGAAAAATGGAAGGAATATCTGGATGAGCAAGACCCGGAAACAATGCGTAAGAAAGCTCAAAAGGATACAAAGGAAATCGGTGCAGGCGGATATGTCACGGTATGGAAGAACGTAACCCGCTGGACCACCAAGCTGGAAAGCAGCAAGTTTCACGGTGGTTTGTTCTATGACGTTTTTATCTTCTTCTTGCTCGGCATCTTTTTGTTTCGCACGGGCATCATCAGCGGGGAAAAGCCGGCAATGTTGTATGTGATCTTGCTGGTGGTGGGCTACACGTTTGGTTTTGGGTCCGGCATTTTGGAAAAAAATGCCGTGCTAAAAGCCAACTTCGATCGTTTCCGTTATCTGCAATACTCTTTTTTTCCCATCAACGTGTACCAGATCCACCGGATCGGCACAACTCTGGGGCACATGTCGTTGTTGGTTCTGTTGTGGAAGAGCGGCCGTTTCCAATGGTTGTTACGTCCTTTTACCAGAATGGGCCAGATGGCGTTTACGAATTATCTTCTGCAGAGCGTCCTTTGCGGCTTCATTTTCTACGGTTACGGACTCGGCTATTTCGGAAAGTTCCAACGGTATCAGTTGTGGTACTTCGTTGCGGGCGTGTGTGCATTTGAAATGCTGCTCAGCATTGTGTGGCTGCGATACTTCCGTTTCGGACCTCTAGAGTGGTGCTGGAGAAGTTTGACGTACTGGAAACCGCAACCAATCCGCAAAGTCGTCCCGCAGACGGCATTCGCCCCGGCGCTAAGCTGACCCAGAAACTATTGTCTTTATCTCCCGTATCGATATGACCTGACGGGACCGGAATCCATCGATCCCCGGCTTGCAACTTCAGGTTTCGGAAGTAAGACGGCAAGCCTTCCCCGGAGTCCTTTGTTTTCACTTTGAGACTCCCCTTTTTTAAGTGAGCCAGAAGACTATATTCCCCGTACCCGTGATCGATCATCACATAATTTCCGAAGATCCTTTTCACGTTCTTCATGATTTCTTCGCGTTCCATCGGCGCCGGATGATCTTTTGTGTTGTCTGGAATGGAGTTTTCAGATTCCAGTATGATTCCGTCTCCGGGCGCGTAAACGGGTGTCCGATTATTCGCGCACGGGAATATCCATGGTGAACTGAAGTTCACCTGTTTTTTTATCCCGTGCTTCCAGGCGGTAGTCTCCGGGATCCGGCGTCCATTCAAAATCGTGAGTCTCACCGGTGTTTATGAGCAAAACTGCCGGGCGGACGGTAGCTTGCGCAACAGGCAGGTCGGCCCCGTCTTTTGCGATCGCTTTCCAAAAGACAGGGGATCTGTCTTTCAGCAAATGCATCTCTGATCTCTTGCCTGATGTCAGCAGCAAGAAACGAAGGCGGTAGGTTTTTCCGGCTCGAAGCGGCATGGGCGGCGGGGTTGTAGTGCCGTTCAAAAGGAAAGGCGCCTTTTCATCATCGGCACCGTCCCGGCTGACAAAAAAGACCTTGTCGGTTTCGACATCGAATGCTTTTCCCGGATCTATGACGATCAACGGCCCCATCAGTCCCATACTCACCTGCAGAACATCATTCATGTGTGTGTGATACATGAACGACCCGGAGCGCGGCGGTGTAAACTTTGCGGTAAAAGTTCCACCCGGCTGAATCGACGGAGTTTTGTTCCCTGCACTTCCACCCCACCCTGGTACGCCATCGTAATAGCTTTCCAGCTCTATGCCATGCCAGTGGACCGTGGTGGATTCCTTGAGCTGGTTGTGTACGGTGATCTCCACGGGCTCGCCGCGCTTCAAGACCATCAGCGGTCCGGGTGAAGTAGGCGGACTTAGTACGGAGCCGTTTTCTTGCAGTTGATATCCCATTCCTATCAACGGTTCCGGAAAGAATTCCACTTTCTCATAGTGTTTGTCCCGTTCTGCGACGTACAGATCGAGACGTCTGGGTTCAGCCGCGGTGTGGCTTTCTTTGTGTGGCGCCGTTGCGGTGAACCCAATCACAAGTCCTGCCATGTGGTTCTCATCATGCAAAGCGTGAACGGAATCACCCGCCGGAGGATTCAGCCCCAGCATCCAATCAATGTGGAAAAGGATGTGGCAATGGAACAACCAGTTCCCCTCATGAATCGGTGTCCATTCGATTTCCATGGTACCGCCCGGCTCTAGATTGCGCGTGACCACGAAAGGCCTCTGCTCCGGCGCAAACACTGTCTGGTTTTCCTGATCGCCTCCGCTCAAGACAGTAAAGTACGCTCCATGCAGATGCATGGGATGATTGTGAGTTGTAGGGTTGATCCAGCGTGTACGCAACGGTTGACCCACCGGTTGCGTGAACCGTTCGGTATACGGCCACATCTTTCCGTTGATCACCCATAGGGCGCGTGTTTCCTCCTCCCAAAATCCTAATACGAAAACGGGTTCGTTGCCCGCAGCTCCTTTAGGCTCCACAATGAATGTGCCGGAAAGCTGACCATCTATGCCGGGTCTATCCAGGGCGGGTTTATCAAGGCTGCTGTTGCCGGTGGTGGCCCAGTAGTAGTACACACCGGGATCTCCCGCTTGGAAACGCACAGACCTGGCTTGACCGGGAGGAATTTCCAGCGCCAGGTCGGCCGAACCGGGACGCTCATGAAGCCCGTATACTTTAGCCGTTGCAGCGGTCTTGTTCAGCAACGTAACACTCACGCTCATTCCCTCTTGAACGCGAATCAACGGACCGGGAATCTGCGGCCCATGCCCTTCTTCCGCAAAAGCCTGCACACGAATGCCCGGTCCGTTGTCGGCTTCCGGGTGCCATATGCCCTCCGTGATTTCGAGCCGCACCGTCAGCACGCCGTTCTGTACGCGTCCGGCCGCTACCCGGTTCTGGCTGATCCGGATGGTTCGGGGCTGGTCTGAAAAGGTGATTTGTGTGAGAAAAAGAAAGATGCAAAAGCCGGCAAGACTAACCTTTCTCATCTTCGGTTAGCTGAATTTTCATAGGTAATTGCTTTTTCTCAAGTGCCGTTCGAGCGCTCTTTTCGATCAACTCAACTCTCATTTTCTCACAATTTTCACTCCGTGGAGTGAAAATTGTGAGAAAAGTAACGGACAGCGAACGCGCCTGATCTCTTGTAGGTAAAAAGGCCGCCTGATAATTAGCGAGGCCGCGCTGTGAATCTACTGCAGGTGGATCTCACCCAGAAAGCCGGCAAACTTGGGATCGGCGCGAAGAATCGGAAGATAGGGAATCATGTCCCCTGTCCAGAGTGATTCTTCGCGATAACCTTTTTCGAACCAGTATAAAGCTTGATCCTTGTCGCCAAGCCCCAGGTAAATGATCGCGATGTAATTCGATGTTACGAATTTTTCTTTCGAATATTTCAGAATTTCAGCGAGAAGTTTCTGTGCCTCTTCCCTTTTCCCTGCCACGGCATAGGTATATGCAAGCTCCGACATTCCCCAGGTCCCGCTGCATCCGATGGCCTGGGCTTGAGGTGTTTGCAGTACTCGAATCGCTTCGTCCATCTTGCCCTGATCACGATAGAATTGACCTAGCCAGGCGTACGTCAAACAATAGCCGGGATCCATTTCCCTGGCTTTCTCAAACTGCTCCATCGCGCGGTCGTAACGTCGCGCCTGCGTCAGGACCAGGCCGGCATACCCGTGGTTACTGACCGAGAGCGGATCAAGCTCGAGGGTCCGGTCCACTTCCAAAATGGCTTCTTCGTGTCGCCCTAAGAGGGAGTAGAGTGTAGACAAGCTCCTGTGTGCTTCCGCATAATCGGGATCTAATTCAATAGCACGCTTATATTCTTTTTCGACATTTTCAAAATCGCATTTACAGCGGTAAGACCTTCCCAGCGCAAGATGTGACGGAGCAAGAGAGTCGTCCAAAGCCAGAGCTTTACCGGCTGCCTCGATCATTTTTGGGCCGACCTCTTTACAAGGAGCCAATTCAAAACCGGCAAAGGTTTGATAAGCTATGCTCAACCCCGAGTACGCAAGAGCATACTTTGGATCGAGTCGAATCGCCTGCTGATAGTACTCCATGCTTTTCTTGAGCGACTCCTGATTCTCTTTATTACGGTAGTAATCTCCCAGCAAACAAAGGCGGTACGCCTCCGTATTGGTTGTGTATGTTTTGGCCAGGCGTTTCTGATCTTCCCCGGTCAGTTTCAAGCTCAGCTTGTTAGAGATTTCCTGAGCGATTTCCCTTTGCGTGTGTAAGATATCGGAGAAATTGCGCTCATATTCGCCTCCCCAAAGCTGCGTTCCATCCTCCACTTTCATGAGCTCGGCCCGGATGATCAAAGTATCTCCCTGCTGAAGAACTCTACCTGTCACTACCGCGTCCACTTTCAATTTCCGTCCGGCTTCACGAGGGTCCACATCCTTTCCCTTAAACGTAAAAACGCTGCCGCGCGCCATGACCTTCAGTTCCTGCAATTGAGAGAGACTGTCAATGGTACTATCGGTAATACCATCGCTGAGGTATTCCCCGTCCGGGCTCCCACTCGCATTTACAAACGGCAGAACCGCCAGCGAGCGGATCGGGCGCGAAGTCTGATTCGTATAGAAGTAAACGGCTATCACACCGATCGTAACGACGGTCAGTCCTATCGCGATCCACATTTTTTTTGGACCGCGCCTTTGTGGTTGCGTTTCTTGTGAGCTGGGGACCGAAATACCGGTTCGCGATTCCGATTGGATCTGCCGCTGCAGTCGCTTCAGATCCGTTTTCATTTCTGCAGCGCTCTGGTAACGAAGGTCGCGATCCTTCTCAATCGACTTCTGTATGATCTGCTCCAGTTGTGGAGGCACCTCCGGATTCAACCGAAGCGGCGAAACCGGTTCCCTGTTGAGGATCGCTTCAAA
>CAZDDB010000220.1:5589-6657 GCA_964504105.1 uncultured Acidobacteriota bacterium | reverse complement strand
AGGAAAAAAAATACCCCTCCCAGATCGTACATTCCCGCCATCCACATCAGAGGGTCCATCCAGACAGTACCGGAAAGGACGTACCATGCTGCCGAAAACCAGGCCAGGGCACTGTTCTTTAACAAACGAAAGGCGATTTGTTTTGCAACGATGGCCGTACAGAAAACGATCAGGAGGTCCACGATCCGGAATCCAATGGGATTTGCCCCAAAGATTTGAGCGATGAAGTAAAAATACAATTTCCCGAGAGGCCGGTAAAATGTCTCGCCGGAATCAATGAAAAACGTTCCAAGATAATCGAAGAAGTCCATCCGCTCTTCTGTGGAGGGGAAATAATACAGGTTGACCCAGTCATCCTGAATATAGGGGTAAGATAACGTTTTCCAGTACAAGACAAGAAGGAGCACAAACAAAAGGAGAGGAAACACAAAAGTGGTTTTTTTTGACAAACCCGCAGCCTGGAGCATCTTATTCATGTGTGCTCAAGACTCAGTGAGTCGGTCAGAAAGGGATCGTAGGCCCGAATCCATTTCGACCTGCTGCGGTTTTCCCTTTCCCGCAATATAGACAAGGAAGACGAGTCCCATCAACCAGACGGAGACCTGAAGCGCTTCAAAGAGAATATTGAATGGCGCCCCGAAGGACAGGAGCCTCGCCGGCGCCAAAGCCGCTGCCCAATTGATTCCGAGAATAACACCGGCGCATACTCTGCGCGAAGCCGTTGAGTTTTGCCGGGCTATCTGAAATAAAGAAACCATAGGAACGAGTACGAGAAAATCATCGTAGAGGCGGTGGTAAATCCAGAAGCGAGCAAAATAAGCGGTAACACCCATCAATAGCCAGAGATCGCTGTTCCGGTATCGAAAAATCCAGAGCCCCATCACCATCAGCAAAAGCAAAGAGGCAGGCAAGATCCATTGTTGAAGTTGAAGCAGGGCGAGCCAGCTGTGGACATTCGCGTATCCGCCGCGCACAGCGGCCGCGGAACCACGGGCAAGCCAATCAGAAATCAGCGACCCTAAGGCAAAGTGTTGCGGAATAATTGCCATCATCGTCAGAAACGAATAC
>CAZDDB010000220.1:0-5579 GCA_964504105.1 uncultured Acidobacteriota bacterium | reverse complement strand
AGGGTCGCAATCTACGAGGAAAGAACATAAGTATCCAGAAAAAAGGAGCAGCGATTGCGGGCTTTACCAAAGCCACGAGGAAAAACAATGTGGCCAGGAGATCGCCGGCCCACGAATCTTTCCTTTGAATCAGGAGCATGGCCGTAATCAAAAAAGGAAGGAGATGGACAATCACCTGTCCGTTGCCAATGGTGGCGCCTGTTGCATAAATCGATGGGACCAGCAGCGCAATAAACAAACGTTGTGACAAACCTTCGGCGTGGCTCTGCTTCACCATCAAGATCATCAGCCAAATCATGGCAACCACGCTTGTGACTGCCCAGAGCCATCTTGCATGATCCTGGGTCAACCAACCAAGCAGCGGCCATAACATCAGATAACTCGCAGGCGGGTAAATGGCGTCTTTGTCTTCATAAACCGGAAGGCCGCTAAACCAGCGCTCGACGTCGTTGTAACGATATCTCAGGTCAATTGCGCCATCCTTGCCCTGATCAAACAGTAGTCGCTGAAATTCATTTGTGAGCCTTTGCGCACCGGCCAGAATCATCAGAAACACAGCAACCCACAGCAGGGTGTTCCTGTACCGAAACCAGAATCGTTCGATGAAGATTTCCGGCTTTCGATTGATCATTCTAAAATTTTCTCTTGCGTCCTAATATGGATATCACTATACATCCACACATTTCAATTCGTACCTTCACTTGTAGCCGTCACTCATTCGTAAGTGTTATCATGGAGCCGGATCGAGGAAACAGCATGCAGTTCATTAAGACGAAGGTTTGTATCATTGGTTCGGGAATTGCCGGATGCCTTTGTGCAAAGTTTCTTTCCAGCAGCACTGACGACATTCTCATCGTGGAGCGCGGTGCTCGCGTCACTCATGAATGGAGAATGAGGACGGGTCGTCACGAAGAGCCCATTCCAACCGCCGAACATCACCATGTAGTGAAAGGAAAATTTAAGAAAAACATTCAATACGTATACGCCATGGGAGGGACCACAAATCTTTGGATAGGGCATACTCCTCGCTTCGTACCCAACGATTTTCGGACGAAAACCATGTACGGAGTCATGGAGGATTGGCCCATCAGTTACGAGGACCTTGAACCTTACTACTGTCTGGCTGAAGAGGAAATGGCCATCGCGGGAGGGGACGACAATCAAAGAATTCCCCGTTCAAGACCGTATCCTCAGTTACCTCATCCCTTCAGCCCTGCCGATCATTTTGTTCAACAATGTTTTCCAGCAGGAGATGTTGTTTCGCTTCCCCAGGCCCGTCCTACCGACACCGTCGGCAACCGCCCTGCTTGCTGCGGGTCGGCAGTTTGCGAATTGTGTCCGGTCGACGCAAAGTATACCCCCATGAATTCACATATTCCTGAGCTGGAAAAGAACCCTGCAGTCCGTTTCTTGCCCGAAACAGTCGTGCTTTCCCTGGACTCGGATGGGGCGCGGCTGGTAAAGAGGGCACGGGCGAAAACCAGGGATGGATCAGAAATAACAATTGAAGCCAAGACTTTCGTTCTGGCGGCAAATGCCGTTGAAAATCCTGCCATTATTCTACGGAGTTCGGGAATCAAACAACATCCGCTGGTTGGCAGGTACCTGTTTGATCACCCTGTCTTTGTGCTGACTGCCAGAATCCGTCAGGATGGATTTCCCAATTATGGTACTAGCATTTCAACTGCTGTTTGTTACCATTTTGTGGACGGTGATTTCCGAAATAAGCGGGCTTCTGCCCTGGGCCTTGTGAAAAACAATCACAATTTAAATGATTTCGTAAGAGAAATCGCCATCAGTAAACGTTTGCGTGGAGCGGATTTGCGCAAACAAGTGGCGTACGAGTTTCGAAACCAAATCGGTTTAACTTTCTTACTGGAAGATATCCCGAATGCTGATAACTTCGTTCAGATTGGAAAAACTCGCAATCCTTTGGGGATTCCGCAAACCGAAATCTATTACAACAATCCTTCGCCCTACGCAAACGAGGCGCAACGGCACATTGCTGCTGAAGCCGAACGATTTTTTGCCCCGCTAAAGCTGCGAGGGATCGATGCAAACGTTCGCTACTTTGGAGGGCATCTCCTCGGTACCTGTAAAATGGGAAAAGGGGACCAGGGTGTTGTCGACGCTGACCTTCGCTATCATCCTTACGACAACCTTTTCGTTCTCGGCGGCTCAGCGTTCCCTACGTATTCTGCGGCGAATCCAACCCTGACGATTGCTGCCCTCGCAGTTCGCCTCGGATCGCATCTAAGCAATGTATAATTGGGCCCAAATTGCACAAGTTTTACGAACTGATCTGCTCCAATTATTGGTCGCTCGGGATAAGCAAGGAAACTTTCAGCGAACGGAACTCCTCAACAGATGGGCTAACTTCAATCTTGATCTCGCTCACTTCTTCATAAACCCAACAAGTGAAGCTCTCAAACTTGCTATCCTGCGGGTTTGGGGGAGGATTCCAGTAAAAACAGCGATGGGGGCTGGAAGAACGCGGGTCGGCTGCGTTCCAAGATAGCGCAATTTGCCAGCGGTCAGCCTGAAGAGGATATCCTGTTACGCGGATACCATAAACAAAGCGTTGTTCGGCAAATGACCAACCTTGATTGGTCGAATCGGACCGTTGGAGGGGTGGAATAACTTCTGACACTTGCTCGGCAGGCACTTCTTTAAAAACAGGATCTTGCCGCAAATTCGCAAACGTCACGTGGCCCGCCTTATGCAAAATACCTAACCAATGTCCAAGGCTGTCATGAAATGACGTTCCTCCCTTTTCAGGATAGGGAAAGATTGCCCGCTGATGTCGGGCAATCACCTGCGATGGTGGACTTCCTTTCTCAATATCTGCCTCGAACGCTGAGAACTGTTGATCTTTCAAACGTGCGTATTCAAGTCCTGTAACAGAATTGCCGTAAACCACCACTACCGAAAGCAGAGCCAGAGCGAACTGAACATATTTAACAGGAAAGAATTCCTTGTTTCTTACACTCGCCAGAAACATCCAGCAAAAACTTGGAGCGGCTTGCAATGCATACCGTGAGGGGAAAGTGGTGGTGTGCAACAGGGAGATACTGACTGCGCTAACGAGACCAGATAGACCGACCAGGAATAGAAGTGCTGCGATTGCAAAATGCCTCGAGATCCGTTCATTCCAGGCCAGGTTCAAGACACCAGCAAGACAGATTAGAATTAACACGGGAACAACCAATGATGTGAAGGGAGCCAGTGCAACTGCACCGGGTCCAAGGCCCTGAGCCACAAAGTGTGCTCCCGTTGAAGCGATGCGCGGCAGGTTTGCAAGAGAACGTCCGAGCATGTTGAACATTTCACCACTGTATTTCGGGCTGGGATGAAGTCCGCTAAAGTAGGCTGGGATTAAAAGCAACGAAAGACCGCCGCTAATTTGAGCAATTATACCGCTCAGGCGCCTGCTGACAGTTCCGGACTTCCAAGCTCGAGTGCCGGCAAGCAAGAGCCAGGTAGCGAGCCCAGGCGTATACGCCAGGCCGGGAACGCCTGACAGCGGAAGCAGCACGACCCCCACACTTGAGAACATCAAAGCCCGAGTACCAGGGTGCAAACCGCGTGCCAACATTACTGACAAGATCGCGAGCACAATGACCACAGGGATCATCTGGTTTAATTGCCAGTTCCATAGCAGGTAATCGAAATTTCCCCAGTGCAACAGAAATACCGGGAAAAACACATCGGCATATCCAGCAAATCCGCGGATATAAGCTGAAGTTCGAAGCAGCAACGCCGTGACAAAAATCAGTGCGAGTGCATCTAAGAACATGCCCGATCGAAAGTCCCAGCCCGTTACTGACAACAAAGAAACCAGAACCAGTTTTGGGAAGGGGATCCGATGGGCGTTATGCTGTTTCCACAACCAGTCGGCGTCAAGCTTTATGGAACCATCCAGCAGCGGAACGAGATTCCAATCATCATAGTAAGGCAAGTTATGACTGAAACGAACCACATAGACTATCAGGGCAATGCTCATCACGGCCCACACAGACCAGACGACCATCGCCGGTCGTGATTTCCACACCAGGTTTTCCGAGTGAATTCTTGAGGGAGAAGCTGAACGCAACTGGATTTCCTAGTCCATCGAATCAAGAACCGGAAGAAAGAGCCTTAACTTTCCTGGTGTACTGTCCCAAAAAAAGTAGAACCAGTAACCATACCAGAGTGTGCCCCAGGGTGAAAACGTATTGCCATGGTGACGGGGAATTGATCATTCGCGCCGGCAAAAGCATAAAGATCAGAGTCAGGGCTAGTAGACCTCCCGCAATCATATCATAGTCATTTTCTGTTTCGGGACTTAAGGCGATTCGGAATAGGCAGATCATCGGCAATAGCATCAGTGTATCGTCATACATGTTGTGGTAGGTCCAGAACCGCGCAACGATAGCCGTGACAGCTAAGAGGAGCCAAACGTCCTTGTTGCGATGGAGATAGATCCAATAACCCAGAACAAGCAAAGTGATTCCGGAGGCAGGAGCGAGCCATTGGTAAAGTCCCAGAGTTGCCAGCCAGCTATGCAGATTGGCATAACCTTGTAAGACAGCCCACTCTTGACTGCGAGTCATCCAATCTCTCATTAAAGAAATGAGACCAACCGGCTGAAAAGACGCCGACACAAGGCTTAAGAAAACATATCCTAATACCACCAGAACGGCCGGCCAAACTGACAATGGAAGAAAGACAACCAACCAAAAGAAGGGAGCCGTGACATTGGGTTTCACTAAAGTGATCAAAAACATTCCGGCTGCACGAAGATAATTTGACCAGGTTGGATCTTGCTTACCCAAGATGAGTGCAACTGTAATCAGTAGAGGAAGCAGATGGAGAATGAGTTGCCCATTCCCGATCGCTACGCCGGCTGCGTTCATGGACAAAAGCATGAATGTCACAAAGACACGTTCCAACGGAGTTTTTGCTTTGCTTTCTCGAATGATCAGACGGCAGAGCCAGACCAGTATGGCAGTTGTGGCCAGCGCCCAAAGATAACGCGCTGAAGGCAAGGATAGCCAGCCGACGAAGGGCCAAAAGATCAGGAAGCTGGCGGGGGGGAAGGTGCTTCTAAGATTCCCATAAACCGGATCACCGGCAAACCAATGTTGAACACGCCTGAGGAAAAGTTTCAGATCAATGGCGCCTGTAGGGCCTTGTTCCCAGACAAGTCGCCTGTATTCATCATAAAGTTTTAGCGCCGCGAGAAAGGTTAACAAAACCACTGCAACAAGCAGAACTGGTCTCTTATAGCGACACCATAATTGACGCAACACGTTCATAGACGAAGACATTGGCGTGGTCAAATATTGTGAAACTTCCGATTCCGCTTTCCTTTGAGCGATCCATTATACAATGCGGGTCTTATGGTTGTAGGCAGCTCTTGCGATTGACTGCGCAAAGTATTTGGAAGAGTATAAGAAGTTATTTCTAGCGGTGCACGTAAAATGAGCCATAAGCTGCTGAAAAAGTTCCGGCGCTTGCGAATCCTATGGGAGCGATATGGAAACCGGATTCTTCGTTTGGCAGTTGTGTTGCTTGCTACAGCAGCGGCATTCCGTTTG
>CAZDDB010000219.1:674-6710 GCA_964504105.1 uncultured Acidobacteriota bacterium | reverse complement strand
CTCGTGACGGCAGAAGAGCCCAGGCCGGAAAAAATCATCGTGATCCGGGCGAAACGTATGCTGGATGTGGAAAGCGGAAAATGGATCGACGACGCTGTGATTGTGGTGAGAGGAGACAGGATCGAAGCCGCCGGGCCGTCCACCTCGATCCAATCTCCGGCAATTGCCGAAACAATTGATTTAACGGCAGCATCCGTTCTTCCCGGATTGATTGATGCGCACGTGCATCTTGCATGGAAAGGGCTTGGGGGCGCAGGTGTACTGGCCGGTACCGATGAGGCGAAAAAAACACTGCTTGCCGGATTTACAACTGTGCGGAATCTGGGTTCAACAGGAAAGACGGATCTGATCTTGCGGGATGCGATCGATCAAGGGAAAATCCCAGGGCCCCGGATGATTGCCGCCGGAACTCCAATAGGTGAAGAAGGCGGCGTTTGCGATGCAGTATTTGAAGCGGAAGGAAGAGTCCGTAATCAAGCGGATGCGATCCGGGTAGTTCAGGAGAATATAAAGCAGGGAGCAACTGTCATTAAGTTATGCGCGGGAGGGAAAGTGGTCCCGGATCTATCGGATCAGGGCGCTACGGAACTGAGCGTTGATGAGATCCGGGCGATTGTAGCGGAAGCACATAAGTCGGGACGGAAAGTAGCGGCACACGCACAGGGTCCGGAGGCAATTTCCAATGCGGTCTCAGCCGGAGTAGATTCGATTGAACATGGTGCTTTGGTAGATGAAAAGGCGGCGCGTTTGATGAAGGAGAGGGGTGTCTTTCTGGTTCCCACACTTTACAGAATTGATTGGATCTCAGAGCAGGCACAAGGGGGAAGCAAGGATAAGCCGGAGGCTGCAAAGAAGCGTCAAGAGAACCGCGAAGCCATACACAAAAACATTCGCCGCGCAATCCAACTCGGCGTGCCGATCGCATTCGGCACTGATGCCACCGTTATCCCGCATGGCTGGAACGCCCGCGAATTCAAAGTTCTGGTAGAAGCCGGATTGTCTCCACTGGATGCAATCCGTACCGCGACGCAGAATGCCGCAAAGTTGATCGGTTGGTCCGATCAGGTGGGTTCCATCAAGCCGGGGTTGTTCGCAGATTTGGTTGCAGTCGAAGGGGATCCGTTAACAGACGTTACTGTTCTGGAGAAAATCAAATTCGTGATGAAAGGCGGCATCATATACCAGAAATACGGAAGCCTCCGCGGCGGTTATAGTCGCGCATCAGATAGAGCAATGCATCAAATTGCTGCTGGGCAGAAACGTCGTTGAGAATTACAGCCGGCAGCCGGTCGCCTTGAGACGGTGATGGGGGATGTTATTTGGTAAGTTTTTCCAGCTCTTGCTGTGAGTGTTTCAGGCTCGGATCTAACTCTAACGCCTTCCTAAATGAGGCAACTGCCTGATCCTTTTGCTCCGATTTCAAATAAAACTCGCCCATGGAGTCGTACAGATTGGCAACGGTCGGATACAACTCTGTTGCTATTTGCAACAGAGTCAAAGCTTCGTTCACGTGGCCCAAACCCGCAAGTTCATAAGCAACAGAATTCAATTGATCCGGCCCTGCTAACCCTACTTTGCTGATGGTAGATGCTTTTTGCAGCAACGAAGATGCTTGCTGTTTGTTTCCTTCCAAAATCCGAATAATGGCAAGTGTGGTGAGAGAAGTATCCGACTGCGGATATAGCTCGGATGACAACTCCGATACTTTCGTCGCTTTTTCCATTTCCCCTTTGCCCACCAGCTGGCGCACCGATTCTGTGAGTTGGCCGGTAAAGTCAGGATAAATCGCTGCTCCGGCGAATGTCCCTTTTAGTGTTCGCCCGATTTCCTCATAATTCGAATCTGCAGTTAAACTGATATTCCGAATCGATTCTGAGTTTGTCTTTTGCCATGCTGATTTCCAATCAGCGATTTTCTTTTCAAAAGAAGAAGAGAAACGAAGCTGTTTCGGAATCTTCTCGTCTTTCTTGTAAACCGCGATGTAGTCGGTAAAGAATGTCAGAGGATCAGAGTCTGATTTTTGCATTGCGCTTGCCATGTACGATCCCATTTTCACAAACAGCTGTCCTGATACCGGATGGCGTCCTTGTGCGGTGCGTTTTGCAATCTCTTCGGGGCCAAGGGAGATCATACTGTTGAAATATGCAAATGCCTGTTCTGTTTCCTTCGAGTTTGCAGCCAGCGGCTTACGATATTTGTCGTAATAAGAAGCGCCGGAATCATAAATGGACTGAACAGTTTGATTGAGCAATGCGGTATTGTGCTCATTGCTGTAAATCGACAAATCCAGTTGTTCTCTAAACAGCAATTCATAGAGATGTCGCGCATACATAACAGGCGAAGTATCTTCGAAGTTCGTTGCGCCTGCGATCGCAAAGCGCATTCGAGGAAAGATGTAGAGAACCGTGCGCGTTTCCTGCTGACCGCCTGTATGGGCGATCGCGAAGTGGCCGTTCATTCTCTCTACATCCCAGCCCATCCCATAATCGGTGAGATGACCGTCTTTTGTCGCCATAGAGGAGGTCATGCTATCGAAACTTTGAGGCGAAACGAGCTTGCCATCCATGAGGGCCTTCGCAAAATTCAGCAAATCGGGCACTGTAGATCGAGTGCCGCCTGCGCCAAAGCGGCTGCTGATATCGATCGCTTCGGAATTTTTGACTTGTCCATCAATGATTCGATACCCGCGAACACGATTGGGAATGAGATCATTGGGGTCATCGAGGCGAGTGTGATTCATGGCTGCCGGTCCCCAAACATGTTTTCGCATATAGTCGCCATAAGATTCACCCGAAGCGCCTTCAATCACGGCGCCCAGGAGGTTGTAGCCATAGCTCGAGTAACTGTATTTCGTTCCGGGCTCTGCCACTAAGTCAAAATTTTCAAAAATAGCGATTGCTTCACGTGTGTTCTTGTGTTCTTTGATATGACCTTCCTGATCGTAATTCTTGTAATGACTGATTCCTCCCAGATGCCCCAGTAACTGTCGAACTGTGATCGCCCATTGCTTCTTCGGAAAATACGGTACGTATGTTTGAACTTCCGCATCAAGGTTTATTTTCCCCGCTTGCGCTAACTGTAAAATCGCGATCGCAGTTAATGGTTTGCTTACAGAACCCAGGCGATATGCGGAATTTTCATTAGCGGCAACTTTGTTTTCCAAATCCGCCAAGCCGAATGGCTTGATCCAGACGTAGTCGTCTTTTATAAATCCAATGACCATTCCCGGCATTTGATCCTGTTGCATGTGCTGCTTTGCATATTCTTCGAATGCCTGGAGTGATTTTGTGTAATCCTCAGCAGCCCAAAGCGGAATCGCGACAAAAACCCAAAAGAGAAGAATTGCAACATGGGTATGTGAAAACAGGGGGTTAGCAGTTCTGGTTTGTACTTTCAACATTGTCCGTCTCTCCTTTGCGATCACTAGGCAATGCGCTCTTCTATGTGTTGGACTTCAATGATTGCTTCAAGGTTGTGGTGGAGTTAAGAATTTGAGCTCAGGGATGAGTCGTTGTCAAGAACCTCTGAATTCTGAAACACGCCGTCGCCATCCACCACCCTGGATCGCCATCGCGAGTAGATAGATTGCGGGGATCGAGAGGGTCAGCGCCTTGTAACCCACGGTTGCCTCGAGTACGGGGCGATGGCCGGGGATCGGAAACCGTTTACCATTTTGCAGACACCCGTCAGCGAGGGGCGCGGACGTCTCTCTCCGGATGGGAAGTGGCTGGCATATTCTTCTGACGAACGGGCAGACGTGAAGTTCATGTTCAATCCTTTCCCAGTG
Source organism: uncultured Acidobacteriota bacterium (assembly GCA_964504105.1). Lineage (GTDB taxonomy): Bacteria > Acidobacteriota > HRBIN11 > JAKEFK01 > JAKEFK01 > CAZDDB01. Next base: position 2,923 of record CAZDDB010000219.1, on the reverse strand, counting down.
CCACACTTGGAGAATGGCAAGTATCGACTTCCGGGGACGCCGATCCACGGTGGAGCCGGGGCGGCAAGGAGCTTTTCTACTGGAAATTTTCTCTTCCGATAAAGCACGATTACGGTCTGGAGCGCATTCTGGGATTCTGGGAAAGGATTGAAATGACTTCTATGGGAAGAGGATTATCTTTAGGAGTCTGCCTGTAGGCCGTGTCCATCTTTCGAAGAAAAGGGGATGATCCATGAGCCTGGGGCTCTCTATGAATCGAATCATCCCGTGAAAGGAAAATAGAAGCAATTAAAGTACAAGATAATTCTTTAACGCCGCATCAAGTTCGACCAGTCTCCTTGGTGGAAGCGTTCCTATTGCGGGTGAAATGATCTTGCTTTTATCCAGGGTTGTCACCTGGTGAGCCAGTGCGACACAAGCTTTCGGGAGGTTGCATTCCGTTTTCGAGAATAAAATGGTCGTAGGGGAAACCCGTTGCCATCGCTCGGCAGTGGTAAGGGGAACAACAGTTACGCTGCGCCAGCGGGGATTAGCCGAGAAGATGTTATGGTAAACAATGATGCAAGGCTGCTGGCCTGCTTGTTCCGAGCCCGATCGTGGTGCAAGATCCATGAAATAAATCTCACCCCTTACCATTTCGTCTCCTTGAGTAGGCGGCTCAATGTGTGTCTTTCACTCTCCTTCACGAATTCACCGCTTTGCGGAGCCAATTCGTCGACATATTCTGCCATCTCCTGGTCGATCCGATCGGCTTCCCTGCGGTTCAAGAATTGCACCAGTACCTGGCGTAGCAGCTCCGTACGGCGGATAATCCCACCCGGCGGATCAGTCAAGTTGGGGGAGGGGGATGTACGACCTATGGGAAGAAGATTTATTACATATTTCGTAACGACTTTTGACATAAATTAGGTAATAAATTATAATCCGTTCTATGATTACAGTGAAGAACAAGGCATCCATCGCTTCCATCAGCGAGCTTAGAAGTAAGTCAAAGTTAGTCTTGAAAAGCATGAAGGATCATCCTGTCATTCTGCAAAGGCACAACAAACCTCTGGCTGTTTTGATGGATTACAAAAGCTATGAGACGCTGGATGCTATGCTGGATTATGCGGAGGATTACATCCTGGGCAAATTGGCTGCCAAAAGAGAAAAACAGGCCCACCCGGGAGATTACGTGGATATCGACGAATGGTAGCTCCCATTCGGTACCGGATCAAGGTCCACAAGAAGGTACTGACCGAAGATAGCCGGCGCTTCGATCGAGCCACCAGGGAAAAAATCAAGAGAAAGTGTCGGGAATTGCTTACTACGAACCCCGAAGATGCGGGTCAACCGTTGACGGGCGAACTGAAGGGATACCGCAAGCTCAAGATCTTCAACGATCTCCACGACCCCTACCCGGTACCAACCTGGAATCAATCGGGTTCTTTTGAAACCATTCTCCAGAACGTTTTTTTTAGCGCCTCCTTTTGCGCGCGGGACATTCGCACATAGGTGTTTCCCGCTTTCTCTCCCGGAGCTTCCAATGAAGGAAGCTCTTCCGCAGGTACAAGAATTTGGATGGATCGGGCCTGGCCCGGTATGCGTGAAATCAGGCCATGCTTTTCCAATGTCACAACCATCTGATGCACGCTAGGTGGAGTCACGCCGAAAAAGGATTGCATGTCCATCTCTGCCGGAGATCTTTTGTTCATTAAGAGATAGTTGTGGATAAACGCCAGGACAAAAGGCTCCGTCCGGCATTGCGGGAAACGCTGGAAGTCGACGGAGGAAGTCGTGCAGTGGTTGGAAGAACGATTCTCCACTGGTGTTTCTACTTCCTGAGACGCCGGGTCCAATTGACCAAAACGTGAATCGGTGGATTGGGAGGTTGCTTCGCAGCTAGCGTACTAATGAGGAAGCGATTCCCATCGCTGCTGACAGCATAGGGAAGGAACCCCCACGCCGGACTCACTGGCGCCTCAAACAAGGGCTGCGGAGCCTCTGTTTCAAATAGGTCTCCTGCTCGTACCTTCACGCACATCAGGGTGTTGTTTGGATCGAGATAAAAAAGTTCCCGAGCATCGCCTCTCCAAAGAGGTGCGCGTCCGCCTTGGCTGGAAACTTGCCACTTACGGCCGGAAGAACGAAAAGGGCGAACATAAACCTCGTTGCGTCCCGATTCATTCGACTCGTAGGCGATCCATTTTCCATCCGCAGAAACCTGACCGTTCAGTTCATCAAATTCTGTCTGGATCAGGGGAATTTGC
>CAZDDB010000219.1:0-664 GCA_964504105.1 uncultured Acidobacteriota bacterium | reverse complement strand
ACTGCACCAATATCCCAGTTCTTGTTCGGATCCCGTACAACATAAAGAATGAACCGGCCATCGGAGGACCAGCTGGTTGGAAGATTGACGAAATGCGAAGTGAACAATCTTTCTTCCTTTTCTTCACCTGACAGATTTTTCAGAAATAAGTTCGGCGGAGTATCTCGTGCAGAACCGAATACAAGCTGCTGAGTTTTCGTTTCGCCAGATGGGCCGCAAGTGTTTCCCCTTCGATGAATTCCATAACCAGAAAAAACTTTCCGGCGTGCGTGCCGACATCATACAGAGTGCAAATGTGTGGATGAGATAGATTGGAAATTGCGACCGCTTCCCGTTCGAGCCGTTGCTTCAGCTGTTCATTCTCGGCCAGGTTCGACGGTAATACCTTCAACGCGACGGTTCGGCCCAGACGTGTGTCTTTTGCAAGATACACTTCGCCCATTCCCCCTGCGCCAATCTGAGTTTGAATCTGATAAGGGCCAAGAAGGGTATCAGGCTGAAGTGCCATAAGAACAGTAAATCATATCTTTCGGCTTTTTTGGTGGTGTCCGGTGCGTATTCTTCTTCGATCGGTTCATTAGCACTTTACCCCTTTGCGGTCTGGCGGTCTTTGCGGTTCAAATTTCAGATAGAACCGCATCCAGGGCAGAGACTAAGGAGTCCG
>CAZDDB010000218.1:0-6781 GCA_964504105.1 uncultured Acidobacteriota bacterium | reverse complement strand
GCGGGAAGTTGGAGGGTGAGGATGGTGCCGGAGGGATGGTTGGGGGAAGCATGGATCTTGCCGCCGTGCATCTCGAGAATTCTGCGGGCGATAAACAGGCCAAGTCCCGAACCATCTTTTGATCTCGTTCGTTTCCCGCGGTAGAACGGCTCGAAGATTTTTTGTTGTTCTTCCGGTTCGACGCCTGGTCCGTGATCCTTACACTCGATCCGAATGACTCCGTCCTGACTGCGCATTTCCAGCTCTACCTCACTTCCCGGCGCCGAAAACTTGACCGCATTCTCCAAAACATTTACGAGCGCTCTCTGCAATTCAGCGGAATCCCCGTTCACTGAATGAGATTCGCCGGAATACCGGATAGAAACGCCGGAAGTATGCGCTACCGGTTGGACAAGAGCGATGCTCTTCTGAATCAACACCTGCAGATCGACCGTTTCCCTTGGTGCAGACGGGAGGTTCATCTCGATGCGCGAAAGAAACAGCAGTTGTTCTACCAGTTTTTCGCTGGCTTCGATGTCTGTCTTGATGTCATGAACCAGTTTTGCTGCGGATGGCTCCTGTTCCGAAAGAAGTTCTGCGGCGATTTTCATTCGTGTGAGCGGGCTCTTGAGCTCATGCGAAATCAGTGCTAGAAATTCCTTCCGTTGCTGCAACATTCTTTGCAGATTTTCGGCCATCGTATTAAACACTCGCGATAATGCCGAGATTTCATCGTTGCCGGTGAGCGCCGCTCTTTGGTCTAAACGTCCTTCCGCCCATTCTTCGCCAAGACGATGAAGTTCGCGCACGGGCCGCGTCAGCCGTAGCGAAAGCGGCCAAACCAGCAGAGCCGTCACAATACCGATGATGACAAGAAAAGCGATCAGCGGGAAACGGGGGAAACGCCGGCCGCCCAGCAAAGGACGTCCCATCACCAGAAGCTCAGCAACCCTGCCATCACGGCCTTTTACGGGTAGCACAACAGTGGGAGACAAGCGGCCATGAAGCACGGTCACAGTCTCTCCGGCGGCAGCGCGTTGAATCTGATTGTCGTTCAAATTGGGCCGCGAACGCTCCCGTGTCATGCGCACGTTGCCACCGGGATCCAGGATCCAGAAGCGCAGCAGCGGAGTGTGCGACACTCTCCCGAAAAAGCGATTACATTCAAACGAACTGGAAGGATCGCCACACGCATTCTGATATTCACTCAGCAAAAACCGCGCCTGCGAAGCAAGATGTTCCTGGATTTCATCATGGACTGTGGCGCCGTAGAAATGCGAAGTAATCAGCCAGACCGTCAGCACTGTAACGAAAAAGACCAGCAGAAACCAGAAGTAGAGCCTGATGTAGAGTCTTCCAAACATGTATTAGCCTTGAAACCTGTATCCTGTACCCCAGACTGTTTGCAGCCATCGCGGATTTTTCGCATCGATCTCGATCTTGCTGCGGATCCGCGAGATATGCACATCGATCGAACGGTCGACGCCGTCAAAATCACGCCCTTGAACAAGATCCATCAGTCGTTCCCGCGTAAACACGCGGCCGGGATTTGAGGCAAGAATCTTGAGCAACCGGAACTCGGCAGAAGTCAATTCAACTTCCATTCCGCGGACGATCACTTTCTGATTCGACGGATTCAGGGAAAAGTCCGGGTGCTCGATCGTCTGCATCTCCGCGTTCCAACCCGCTGCGCCTCTACGCCGCAGGATCGCTTTCATCCTGGCAACCAGCTCGCGAGGGTTGAAGGGTTTGGCCAGGTAATCATCGGCGCCAAGTTCGAGACCAATGATTTTGTCTTCATCCGCGCCCCTGGCCGTCAGCATCAACACGGGAATTACCGATTCCGCCCGAATCCGCCGGCATACCTCTAACCCATCTCCGTCAGGCAACATGAGATCCAGCAGCACAATGTCATACTGGCGGTTCCGGAGCCTGCGCATTCCATCCTGCACCGTATGCGCAGAAAAAAGGGAAAAACCATGATTCCCCAGATAGGTTTTCAGTAGCTCACACAGCTTTATGTCATCATCGATCAATAAGACAGGAATGCTCATGCCTATAATTATATGGTTGTTATTCCCGGTCCAATCCGGTCTTTACAATTCTTAACAATCCGGTAAAGGAAGAGCAAAGGCGCCTCCGTACATTACTAGATGAACACAAAAACAGGAGGTTACAAACTATGAAAAAACTTCTCATCATTGGAATCCCGGTGAGTGTGATCGCGTTGTTCTTTGCGGCATACTCCTTCGGGTTCGGGTCTGGTCACTCCCGTCCTCACGGGATGATGAAAGACTTCATGCTGTGGAAAATGGAACGGATCAGCAAGGAGCTGAACTTGAATCCATCCCAGCAAGCGAAGTGGGACGCTTTTCAACGCGATCTAATCAGCAACATCGATGACCGGATGGGCAGCCGGAAAGAGATCCACGAAACCGTAAAGGCCGAGCTGGCAAAAGGCGACGTCAACAAAGCCAAGGGAATCATCCACGGTCAGATTGACGACCGCGCTCAACTGGCGCATCAGATGGTGGACCGGATCGCGGAGCTGTATGACGATCTGACTCCGGAACAAAGGAATTTACTGCTGGATAAGATCGAGCAAATGCACGAACGGGAAGACTGATTGGATTGCCGTAGGGGCGGGGCTTGTCCCCGCCCGCATGCCAAAAGGGCGACCACAAGGGTCGCCCCTACCGTTTATGCCTTGCTGTTGCTGAGTCTGGTAAGGCGGGATTTGTGACGCGCCGCTGCATTCTTCGACAAGACTCCCTTATGCACAGCCTTGTCGATTACAGAATAGGCTGCCGGAAGCATCGCCGCCGCATTCGCCCCTGATTCCGCTGCACCCCGCACCTTCTTTAGCTGGGACTTCACACGCGTTTTGTTCGACTTGTTGGCCATTTGACGCTTCTTTGATTGCCGCAATTGCTTCTTTGTAGAAAGAGAACTCGCTTTTCCCATGAAAATCCTCCGAAATTAGAAACTAGGAATTATGTATGATGTTGTTGGTTTACGCAAGAGGAACATCAAAAATAGGCGACGCAGGAGTTCTTAGATGGCACAACTCCGCGATCGTCAACTGTAACACGGTATTGCTCTGCTGACCGGTCTTCAAAGCACGGTCTGCAAAGGAAAGGACCTGAAGCGCCTTCATCAAGTCGGCCATCGAAAACTGAACAAGCTGATTTAAATATTTCTGCAAGAAAAATATGGGCTTGTTGATCTTCTGGGCGATGGTTGGATGGGGAACCTTCTGCTGCACCATCTCTTTTGTAAGAATCATCTTCTCGAATTGTTTGGCCAGAATACCCACACAAACCAGCGGTTCTACCTCTTGGTCCAACAACTCTTCCAGCATCTGGACCGCCAGTGCGGCATCGCGGTCCAGGATTGCTTCTGACCATTGCCAGCCCTTGGCAAGCGCCGAATATCCGACTGTCAGTTCGACATCCTCCAGAGTAATTCGTTTTTCCGGCGCGCGTAGAAGCATCAATTTCTCCAGTTCTCCGGAAATTCGCTGCAAGTCCGTGCCAAGTCTTTCGGTTATAGCCAGAACTGCAGCTGGATCGATCTGGAACTGAAGTGTCTTCAAATGACTGCTGACCCAACTTGGAATTTCCTTTTCGCTCAAGGGATTGAATTCAACTATCGCCGTTTTTTTCGAAAGAACCGCTTTCAGTTTGGAACACCCTTCCCAGCCGTTCAAGTCAAAGATGAGAATCGTTGCAGGAGACGGATGTTCCAGATATTGTTCCAGATACTCCTTGATGCGTCCCAGAGATTTTTCCAGCACCGCCGCATCCTTTACGTAAAGGACCTTCCACTCACCAAACATCGGCATCGTGCCCGCGTCATCCAGAAAGGAAGTATCCTTCAAATCCTCTGCGAAAAGTGATCGGAAATTGAATGCGCGCGAAGCCTCATCCAGGAACCGTTTCCTCACCGCTTCCAACGCGCGGTCTTTAAGAAAAGTCTCTTCCCCCAGAAAAGTGATACCCGGCTGGATGGTCTTGCTTTGAATCGCCTTAAGAAACTCTGAATACTTCATCTGTCTTCTTTCAGTTCCTGATTCGGAAGATGCAGGAGCACGCCATTCGGTTTGTAACGCCGGCGTCTCGCCGGCAGAACTCGATAATGCACAATGTTTTGGCCAGCGGGACGCCGGAGACTACCAAAAACTCTTTGTAGCGCTGGCGTCTCGCCGGCCAAAACAGAGATTCCAGCTCGAGCGCTGCCAGCGGGACGCTGGCGTTACAAACCGCAAACATGCCTTCTTCGTCCGTTTTTGGACAGTCTCGCCGGCGCTACAAACCGTTTTTTCGGAAGAGCTCAAAAGCCTTCGAGGATCGCGCTGACTACAGACTCCGCAAACTCCTTCGAGATCTGATCCAGGGCTTCCGTCTGGGTATCGAGATAAAGGACATCGTTGGGATCAAGATCGTACTGTCCGCGAAAAATAAAGCTTGGATTTTGAAAGAGCACTTTCTTGTTTAGCACATCCGTAAAAGTCACTTTCGCGTTGATCACAACGTTGTACTGATTCGCGCGTCCGTCCGTTGTAAAGGAGGCAGGATACAGCGAAAGCGAAACAATCGTGCCTTTCAACACAGCATCAACGTTTTGGGCTTCGGGAACAACTTTGTATTTGCCTCGTTGGATCAGGAGGGTCTGCACAGCGCTGGTGATCTTTTGCTCAATCTGATATCCCTGCGTGTTATTGATAAAGATCGGAAGTCCGATCGTTTTAATATGTTCCGGCAGACTGGAACCCGTGCCTGCAAGATGATAGCCGCAGCCGGAAACAACGAAGATCAAACAAACCAGGACAACAAATCGAAGTATTTTCATTCCCGGATCACCAGATTCATCAGTTTATCAGGAACAAAGATAATTTTCGCAATCGATTTTCCTTCCAGATGCCTCTGGATCTTTTCCTCTCCCGAGGCTGCCTGCAGAACCCGTTCCTGCACTGCTCCACGCGGAATCTGGACCGATCCGCGCATCTTTCCATTCACTTGAACCACAATAGTTGCCATTTCCTCGCGAGCCAACCCTGCATTGTATTCCGGCCACGGCTCTGCGGAAAGCAAAGTTTTGTTTCCAAGGTTTTGCCACAATTCTTCGGTCATGTGTGGCGCAAACGGATTCAGTAGGTGGACAATTGTCACAAGCGCTTCCTGCACGATTCCATCCGCCTTTCCACCGGAAGACAGATAGTCGGTTGTGGCATTCACCAGTTCCATGATCGCGCTGATCGCGGTGTTCTGATGCATCCGTTCTTCGATGTCCTGTGTGACTTTCCGGATCGTCTGGTGCGTTTTGCGGAGCAGCGCCTTTTGAGCGTCAGTCGCGGATTCATTCCCAGGTTCACTGACGAGGATCCGGGGCGAACCTGAATGCTGAGACACCAGCTTCCACACGCGGTTGAGAAAGCGATGCGCCCCTTCGACTCCCTGATCGTTCCATTCCAGCTCCTTTTCCGGGGGCGCTGCAAACAGACTGAAAAGGCGAACGGTATCTGCGCCATATCGTTCAATCAGTTGATCCGGATCAACAATATTCCCTTTCGCTTTTGACATTTTTGCGCCATCTTTGATCACCATCCCCTGGGTAAACATCCGCGAGACCGGCTCATCAAACGGGATCATTCCCATGTCGTAAAACAATTTCGTGAAAAACCGGCAATAGATCAGATGAAGAATTGCATGTTCGACTCCACCGATATACAGATCGATCGGCATCCAGTACCGGACTTCCTCTTTGTCGAACATCGCTTTCTGTTCGTGGGGAGAACAGTAACGGAAGAAGTACCAGCTCGAATCCACAAACGTGTCCATCGTGTCCGTGTCCCTTCGGGCGGGACCGCCGCACTTCGGACAGGTCGTGTTCACGAATTCCGGAACATGCGAGAGTGGTGAACCCTTTTCGCCGGTGATTTCGATATGGAGCGGAAGCAGAACCGGAAGTTGCGAATCAGGAACCGGGACGATTCCGCATTTCCGACAATGGATCATCGGAATCGGTGTGCCCCAGTAGCGCTGCCGCGAGATGCCCCAATCCTTGATCTTGAACGTTGTGGCGCCTTTTCCAAAGCCTGCCAGTGCCGCGCGCGCTGTCATGGCTTTCTGGGCATCTTCGCTGGAAAGACCGGAATACTCTGCGCTATCGACAACCGTACCGTACTCTTCCAGACCGGGAGAACCTTCACGATTGCGAACCACAATCCGTTCCCGAATCTTGTATTTACGCGCAAATTCCTGATCGCGTAAATCATGCGCAGGAACAGCCATGATCGCGCCGGTGCCGTACTCCATCAATACATAATTGGCAACCCAGATCGGAACACGCTCCTGATTGAACGGATTCACGGCAAAAACGCCGGTAAAAAAGCCCTTCTTTTCGAGGTCTTCCTTTCCGTGAAGTAATTGTTCCTGACGCAATGCGCGCGCCTGTTCGCGAAAGTCGGAATTGTCTTCGGGCCAGATGGTGTTCAGTAAAGGATGTTCAGGAGCCAGCACTACAAACGTCGCACCATAGATCGTATCGATTCGCGTAGTGAAAACCTTGATCTTCTCCGGCCTGCCTTCGACTGCGAAATCGACATATGCGCCTTTGCTCTTGCCGATCCAGTTGCGCTGCATGACCAGCACTTTTTCGGGCCAATCCTGAAGAGCGTCCAGTCCATCCAGCAAACGTTCGGCATAATCCGTGATTTTGAAATACCACTGTTCCAGCTCATCGATCGTCACGAGATTTTCGCAGCGCCAGCAACGGCCGTTTACCACCTGTTCGTTTGCCA
>CAZDDB010000217.1:0-6837 GCA_964504105.1 uncultured Acidobacteriota bacterium | reverse complement strand
TCTGTTCCGTGATGTCGAGCACAAAGCAGACGCAGTTTATGGCATCGGGCAACTGCTCCAGAGCCGCCACTCCGGCAAGAATCGGGACACGGCTGCCATCCTTGCGCAAGTATTCCTTCTCTACCGGATCGCTGGCGCCGCGTTTCAAGAGCTGTTCGATAATCTGTTCATCCACGAATCGCCACTCCGGAGGTGTGATCGTATCCCATCGAATTTGGCCCGCGGTGAGTTCTTCGCGACTATAACCCAGCATGTTCAACAAGACGTCGTTGGCTTCGCTGATCCGGCCCGAGGTGTCGGCGATCATGATACCGATGATATTCGAATCAACGAAACGTCGTAGTCGGGCTTCACTCTTTTGCACGGCGGTCTCTGCGCGTTTGCGGTCGGTAATATCCACACCTGAGCCCACAATCTGAATGATGTTTCCAGTATCGTCCCGCAAAGGGCCAAAGGTGACGTCGATATCCATTCGCGCATCGTTTGCCACACGAATGACTTCATCATAGCGAACGACTTCTCCCTGAGCCGCGCGTTGTAATGCCGTACGCAGACGCTCCTGAACGTCAGGAGAGTACGACCACCAGTAGGTCTCGATAAACGGCTTGCCGATGACTTCTTCGCGCTTCAGTCCGGCCGCTTGCAGAGGCGCGCGATTCGCTTCCAGCAGAATACCATCAAGAGAAAACAATCCAACGAACGCAAACATGCTGTCCAGAATGTCCTGTAAACGTTTCCGGCTTTGCTCTTTGGCCGAAAGAATTTGCTGCTCCGCGTTGGCACGATCGATTGTTGCGGCAAGAAAATTCGCAATTGCTTGCAGGAAATTGACGTCGTTCTGCGTGAAAACGCGATGCTGAGCTGTATGTGCCCCCAAAATTCCATAAGGGCGTTCCCGGTCTAAAATAATTACACTCATGCCGCTGATCACGCCATGATCGATGAGGAGTGGCGGGCCACTAAACCGGGTTTCACGACGCAGATCCTCCACGATCACCGCTTCGCTGCAAAGAAGGGTGTATCCTGCTTGCGATTTGCTCCCTGCGCTGACCGTTTCCTTCCCGACCAGTCCTTCTTTCCAGCCGACTCCTGCGCGCAATAGCAATGCGTTTTGTTCAGGCAGAAGTTCGAGTACCTTGCAGAATTCCACGTTTAGAGTTTGGGCAACGAGTCGTGTCGCCTCTTGCAGGAAGGAGGTGAGGTCCGTGCTTGATAGCGCGTGTAAGCCCAGTTCCGCGACTGCCGCTTGCTGGTGAGCACGAATTCGTGCTTCCTTCTGGGCCAGTTTAATTTCCGTGACGTCGTGAGCCATTCCGCGGACAATCGGAATGGGCACACCTTCAGTGCGCAAACTGTTGTTGTATTCCCAAAACCGTTTTCCGCCGGCTGCTGTTTGAACGACCATCATCCCGGCGGCATTGCCGGTCTCTTTGATTTCAGCCAGGTACTGATCAAATTGTCCCCGCACTTCCGGAGCCAAAATATCCTTAAGATTCATCTTCATGAGAGCGTCCTGGCTATAACCAAGAGTCGCTGCGGGAAAGGGATTTACCGACAGAATCCTGCCTTCAAGATCATGCGTGCAGATCAAGTCCTGACTATGCTCTACCAGGTCGCGATAACGATCCTCACTTTCCCGCAGCGCATTTTGTGCCTGCTGTTGCCGAATGATCTCTTGCTGGAGCCTGGAGTTCACTTTCGCAAGTTCAAACCGGGCAATCGCATTTTCGATGGAATAAATCAGGTAGGTTAAATAGCTTTCGCGCTTCACTACGTAGTCAGAGGCGCCCAGTTTTAGAGCCGCCACCGCGGCCTCTTCATCTCCCCTTCCGGTAGTGATAATAAAAGGAATATCGATACCGCTGTGCTTTACTTCACGGAGGAAGTCCAGCGCATTCATGTCAGGCATGCGGAGATCCGTAAGTACAAGATCGAAGTCTTGTCTGCGTTTTAGGAGATCCAAAGCTTCCCTGGTGCTATGCACAATGCTCGTAACAAAGTGAGGCGCATTCTCTTCGAAGTGCGTTTTTGTCAGATCAGCACCAGCCGGATCATCTTCAACATAAAGTAAACGAATCTTTCCGCTCACGGCGTAACCTCATGGAATGACGTCAGGAGGAAGGCCGGCGTCATGGCTGCCACTATTATAGCAACGGGCCGCCTTCCTGTGTTTTCCGCCCCTCACAGAACGATGACCGCAACCACGATGACACAGCAGGGCTGCGGGTAGTCCGCGGCGGTTCGTGGTACAACGCCAGCGTTGCGCTTCTTACGCTTGCTTATCGCGATACGTTTCAACCGGAGCACAGCACACCGGAACGCGGCTTTCGCATCGTCGCACGAAGATTACCGTAGACTTCGCGCATGAATATTTAACCGAGTGGTTAAATATGGGCCGGACGGTTGTGTTTTCCGCCCCGCGCACGTCAGCCGCTCCGCGTCTGTGAGGTGAATTCTATGCTTTTGATTCGGAGGGGATGATTTCCAGCGTAATCAGCTCGGTGTTGCGCAGGACAATCAGCGCGCATCGAGCCCCGATTTCTTGATCCGTAAGGAGCCTGTGCAGGTCATCGATACCGGAAACGGGATGAGCATCGAACGATACGATTACGTCTCCATCCTGGAGGCCGGCGTGCTGAGCGGGACTCTTTGGTTCGACCGAATGTACCAGGATTCCGCTTTCGACAGGCAGATGGTGAAAGTGGACGATCCGGCGGTGCAGCGGGACCGTTTGTCCGGCCAGTCCGATATAGCCGCGTGTAATCTTGCCGTCTTTGATCAGGCGTCCGGCCACAAACCGGGCCGTGTTCACGCCAATTGCAAAGCAGAGACCCTGGGCCGGCAAAATTACGGCGGTGTTTACTCCGATCACTTCGGCGCGCGAGGTTACAAGTGGTCCGCCTGAATTGCCCGGATTCAGGGCGGCATCCGTTTGAATCACGTTGTCAATGAGTCGTCCCGATTGCGATCGCAGCGAACGTCCCAACGCGCTTACGACTCCTGCGGTCACTGTGCACTGGAACCCGTACGGGTTGCCGATGGCAATCGCAAGCTGTCCTACTTTTACAGTATTCGAATCGCCGAGTCGTGTGGAAATCAAATCAGGCGCGTTGATCCGGATCACTGCCAGATCGGTGGCTGGATCGTCTCCAATCCGGTGTGCCTGAAAGCGGCGGCCGTCCGAAAGACTTACTTCCAGACGGTTTGCATTGTGGATCACATGACTGTTGGTGAGAATAAAACCATCGGGGGTAAAGATAAAACCGGATCCGCTGCCGGTTTCTCCGGAAGCACGTCGACCCGGCATGCTTCGCTCAACATCAATTTTGACCACAGATGGACTGACCTTTTCCGCGACATCGATCACTGCGTGCGAATAGGCGTCCAGAAGTTCTTCGTCTCGCACCGTCGACGAAAGAGTGCTCGAGTCTTCCTGTGCGGAGACTCTCTCCCCTGAGATCAGTTTCCATTGCGGTTTCATTTTGATCACATCCTCTCTTGAAAGTTACGAACCGCCGCAGATCCTGTCAAGAAACTTGCCTGGAAAAGAACTTTGATACAAGCCTCACGCCGGTTGCAAAACGGCGGGATGCCGCTGGAAGTGAAGATTGCAATATGTGAAAATCGTTTGTATGCGATTTCACATATTTTTCATCTGTATCCTTTTTTCCGTACACTACGCAGAGGGCGACCACGAGGGTCGCCCCTACCAGAACCGCGAGGTCCATCTGGTCAACATCCGCCAGTTGACGTTTGGCGGTGAAAATGCGGAAGCGTATTTTTCGGCTGATGGAAAGCGGCTTAGCTTTCAGTCCACGCGCGATGGCTATCCGTGCGATCAGATTTACACCATGAAAACAGACGGTTCAGATTTGCGACGGATCAGCAACGGCGCCGGGCGCACTTCGTGCTCTTATTTCTACCGGGATGACAGCCGAATCCTGTTTTCATCCACGCATGCAGCCGCGCCTGAATGCCCCTCTCCCGCAGACCGCAGCCGCGGGTACGTATGGCCGCTTTACGCTTCGTACGACGTTTACACTTCAAAGCCGGATGGCAGCGACTTACATCCGCTGATGAAATCTCCCGGGTACGATGCGGAAACAACGATCAGTCCGGATGGCAAGAAAATCGTGTTTACATCTGACCGCGATGGGGACCTCGAGCTGTACAGCGCTGACATGGATGGCGGGAATGTTGTCAGGCTGACGAGTTTTCCCGGTTATGACGGCGGCGCTTTTTTTTCTCCCGATTCCCAAAAAATTGTGTTTCGCGGTCATCACATCACGGATGAGGCGGAGCTTGGCGAGTTTCGCGATTTGCTCAAGCAAAATCTGGTGAAGCCCACAAAACTGGAAATCTACGTGATGGATGCGGATGGCAAGAATGTGCAGCAGGTAACGCATAACGGCGCCGCGAATTTTTGTCCCTACTTTCATCCGGACGGAACGCGGATCATCTTCGCATCGAATCTGAACGACCCCAAAGGGCGTAATTTCGATTTGTTCCTGATCCATGTTGATGGAACCGGTCAGGAGCAAATTACATTCCATGATACGTTCGACGGTTTTCCGATGTTCAGCCCCGATGGAACGAAGCTTGTGTTTGCTTCCAATCGCAATGCCGGCAAGCCGGGGGAGACCAATGTATTCATCGCGGATTGGGCCGATACTCCCGACGGAATCAGTGTGGAGCGTCTGAAAAAGGATGTTGTATATCTCGCGTCCGATGAAATGAAAGGCCGTCTTACGGGTACACCGGAGGCGCGTAAAGCTGCCGAATACATCGCAAATGAATTCCGGCAATCCGCACTCAAAGCTGCGCCCGGAATGACGGGATTCTTTCAGCAATTTGAGTTTACCGCCGGCGTCAAGTTGGATGCCGGAAATGCGCTTTCGGTCGATATCAAAGGAAATACGCTGCAAGCCGACGGAACTGATTTTATCCCTGCGGGATTTGCAGACGATGCTTCGCTGAAAGGAATTCCTGCTGTGTTTGCCGGGTTCGGAATTCGCGCTCCCGATTTGAAATGGGACGATTATTCGGCTCTTGATGTGAAAGGAAAAGCTGTGCTGATATTCCGCTACGGACCGGAAGGAGACGATCCGAAAAGCGAATACGCGCGCTACTATCCGCTTCGATACAAGGCGTTGATGGCGCGTGAACAGGGAGCTGCGGCACTGCTGGTAATTTCCGCAGAAGACGACGAGCTTCTTCAGCTACGCGCTGATGCGAGTTTCGGCACTGCGGGAATTCCGGTGATCAGCCTGAAGCGTTCCGCTGTATCAAGATGGTTGAAGGAAGCAGGGATGGAATTGCCCGATCCGAAAAACCCGCATGGCGGGGATATGGATATTCCGGGGATGCTGATTTCGCTGGAGTGTCATCTGGTGCGTGAGAAGTCAAACACGGACAACGTTCTGGGATGGCTGCCCGCAGAATCCAAAACGGATGAAACGATTGTGATCGGGGCGCACTACGACCATCTGGGAATGGGGATCGAAGGCTCGCTCGCTCCAAAGTGGGGTGTGGTGCATAACGGCGCCGATGACAATGCATCCGGTGTAGCCGGACTCCTGGAACTGGCCCGTGTATTTTCAAAACAACGATTGAAGCGCAATCTCGTGTTTGTTGCTTTTAGCGGCGAAGAGCTGGGCGTATTGGGATCGAGCTACTTTGTGAAGAATCCGGTGATTCCACTCAAGAATCTGGTTGCGATGTTGAACATGGACATGATCGGGCGGCTTCGCAATCAGAAACTGGTGGTAGGCGGTGTAGGGACTTCCCCCGGGTGGAAGGAACTGTTGACCGCCGCGAATCAGGAGCAGCTGGATCTGAAATTCCAGGAAGATGGATATGGCCCGAGCGACCATACAATGTTTTACTCCAAAGACATTCCCGTGCTGCTCTTTTTTACGGGGCAACATGCTGAATATCACAAACCAGAAGACGATCCCTCTACTCTGGAGTATCCTGGTCTGGCGGAAGTAGTCCGATACATCCATATTGTTACTAATAAAATAGAAGAGATGCCTGAAGCTCCGCAATTTACGCGGGTAAAAGGCGGTCAGCAGGAAACGGCTTCGCGCGGCTTCCGTGTGTATCTGGGCACGATTCCCGATTACACGGAGGAAGTAAAAGGGGTAAAACTTTCCGGCGTTCGCGCGGATAGTCCCGCGGAAAAGGCCGGATTGAAAGCAGGGGATGTAATCGTCCAGTTCGGGGACCGGAAGATTGAGAACATTTACGACTACACATACGCTCTGCAGGAGCACAAAGCGGGCGAAACGGTAGCGATCGTAATTCAGCGTGATAGTCAGACTGTTTCTTTGCAGGCAACGCTGGAGAAGCGTTCAGGGGGACAGTAATCATGGGACGGCGCGTACTGATTACCGGTTGTTCGGGATATCTCGCGCAAAAGCTGATTGCGGCGTGCCGTGAAAATCCGCAAATCGAGTGGCTTGGCGGATTGGATGTCCGCGCCCCAAAAGACACAGCAGGTTGGCATTTCTTTCAGATGGACGTGCGTTCGCGGGAGATCGCGACGTTGTTGCAGGAGCATCGCATCGATACTCTGGCGCATCTGGCGTGGGTCTTTAATCCTACTCACCAGCCTGAAATGGAATATGAAGTGGATGTTGTGGGAAGCAGAAATGTTTTTCAGGCCGCCGCAACGGCTCGTACGCCTTATGTGATTTATCTAAGCAGCACAACGGCATATGGTCCGCATGCGGACAACCCGCCGATCTTTGACGAATCGTATCCCCGGCGCGGACATCCCGGCTATCTGTATGCAAAGTACAAAGCGGAAGTAGATCATATCGCGCTGGAGTTCCG